>NZ_CEEDMM010000002.1:0-151492 GCF_979255995.1 Agrococcus sp. AC640b | reverse complement strand
TTCGAGGCTCGCTGCGCTCGCACCTCGAGGAGCGGTTGGTGGGGCGGGTCGTGCGGGGTGAGGAGCGGGAGCGGTTGGTGGGGCGGGTCGAGCGGGAGCGGTTGGTGGACGGGTCGAGCGGGAGCGCCGGTGCGCAGCGCACGTGCGGGGCGTCGTCCCACCGGTCCCTGAGGTGCGAGCGAAGCGAGCCTCGAAGGGCGCCGAGCGTGCCGCGGCCGTGGGCCGGCCGCGCCGACACCCAGCGGACACGCAGCGCCCGCTTCGACGGATGCGGGTGGATGGGTGCAGGATCGTGTGCGTGCCGCACGACGTGACCACCGACCTCCGCGAGATGCGCGACCTGCTGCGCGCGTTCGACGACGAGGCGATCGGCATCCGCGACGCCGCGCAGCTCGACCGGCTCGGCCCGTGCGCCGCAGCGGCCTCGCAGGCGCTCGGCGACACCGACCTCGACCGCTCCGTCGCGATGTGCATCCTCGCCGCCACGCGGGCAGCCGACGAGGCGCAGGAGGCGGCGGCGAGCCACGCGCGTCGCCCCATGCTGCGGCCGATCACCCAGGCGCAGTTCGATGCGCGGATCGACGTCGCGACAGGAGCCATCGAGCTCGCGCTCGCCGACCTCGACGGCGACGCCGAGCGGCCCTCCTAGCGCCGCACGAGGCGGGCGAGCGCCCAGGCCGCGACGGGCGCGTACGCGATCGTCACGGGCAGCGGTCCGCGCAGCACGAGCCGCGTCAGCGTGCCCTCGCGGTGCGTGCCGATCTGCGTCGCCGCGACCACGGCGTGCGCGAGGCGCAGCCGCACCGGCCCGACGCGCACCGTCCACGACCACGTGCGTGCCGCCTCGTCGACGGCATCCACGCGGAAGCGTCCGGCGATGCCGCCGAGCGCCACCACGCGGCCCGTCATGCCGACACGGATGCGCGTCTCGTCGCCGTCGACCTCCACGTCGCGCAGGTGACGCGCCCACCACGTCCACCGATCGGTGCGCACGTAGCGCTCCCACGCGAGCCCCGGATCGATCGGACCGCCCACGGCGAGGTGCACGCGGCCGCGGCGCACCCTCATCGCGGCGACCCGGCGCGGTCGGCCGGCCCAAGGGCGCGGGCGGGCGAGACGTCGACGACGGCGGCTTCGCTCATGACGGCAGGGTAGCCGTCGCGTCCTGCGCGGCTCAGAACCCTGGCGCGCCCAGCAGCCGCGAGATCTCGTCGGCTGCCGCGATCGCGGCAGGCGCGAGCGCCTCGATGGAGGTGCCGGGATGCTCGAGCGCGATCGACGACACCGACAGGCCGTAGGTCACCGCGCCCGTATGGTCGCGGATCGGCGCCGACACGCACACCGTGCCCACCTCGTTCTCGCCGAGGTCCATCGCGTAGCCGCGGGCGGCGACGCGTGCGAGCTCCTCGTGCAGCGCCTCCGGCGTCGTGATCGTCAGCTCGGTGCGCGCAGGCAGCCCCTCGCGGGCGATGAGCTGGTCGACGCGCTCCGGGCTCCACGACGCGAGCACCGCCTTGCCCATCCCGGAGCAGTGCATGGGGATGCCGAGGCCGACGCGCGAGCGCATGCGGTACGGCTTCGACGCATCCTTGCGGATGACGTAGACCATCTCGGCCTCGGTGACGACGCCCACGTGCACCGTGCAGTCGACTCGGGCGACGAGCCGATCGACGATCGGCTCGGCGATCGACGAGATGTCGACGCTCGCGAGCGCTCGCCCCGCGAGGGTCAGCAGGGTCGGGCCTGCGCGGTAGCCGGCGTCGGCGTCGCCCGCGACGAACTCCTGCTCGACGAGGGTCGCGAGGATGCGGTGCACCGTCGCCTTCGCGAGGCCCGACTCGGCGACGATGTCGGTGAAGCGCGGATGCTCGAGCGCTGCCCGCAGCACGCGCAGCGTCTTCTCGCTCGCACCCGCTGTCGGGGCGGGCGAACGATCGATCTCGAGCACCACGTCCATCCCTTTCGTGCTCACCGCATCGCGGAGATCGGCACCGAGTCCATGTCGTCGAACGACTGGTTCTCGCCCGCCATCGCCCACACGAACGCGTAGTTCGCCGATCCTACGCCCGAGTGGAGCGACCATGAGGGGGACAGGATGAGGTCGCCGTCGGCGGCCATGAGGTGCCGCGTCTCCTGCGGCTCGCCCATGAGGTGCACGACGCGTGCGTCGTCGGCGAGGTCGAAGTACAGGTACAGCTCGGTGCGACGATCGTGCGTGTGCGCCGGCATCGTGTTCCACATGCTGCCGGTGTGGAGACGGGTGATGCCCATCACGACCTGGCAGCTGCGGATGCCGTCCTCGTGGATCACCTGACGCAGGGTGCGCCGGTTCGACGTCGACTGGTCGCCGAGCTCGCGGATCGTGCCGTCCTCCGGCGTCGCGAGCGCGTTCGGGAACGACGCGTGCGCCGGCGCCGAGAAGCCGTAGAAGCGTGCGGGCGCTGCGGCGTCGTCGGACTCGAACGTCACCTCGCGCGTGCCGCGACCCAGGTACAGCAGCGCCTCGGGTGCCATGGCGAAGCGCTCGCCGTCGGCGACGATCGTGCCTGCCCCTCCGACGTTCGCGATGCCGATCTCCCGGTGGTCGAGGAAGCGCTCGGAGCGGATCTCGGGCACTGCCTCGAGCGCGAGCGGCGCGTCGGTGGGCACGGCGCCCACGGCGACGACGCGGTCGAAGTGCGTGACGACCGTGCGCACCTCGCCGGGGGCGAGCAGCCCCTGCACGAGGTAGCGGTCGCGCAGCGCGGCCTGGTCGAGGCCCGGGATGTCCTCGGGGCGGCCGGGGCGGTAGGCGGAGGGCATGGTGTTCCTTTCCTGACGGATCACAGGAGGCCGAAGAGCTGCGGGAGCCACAGCGTGATCTGCGGCACGAAGACGATGACGAACAGCAGCACGATGAGCACGAGCATGAACGGCATGAGGTGCTTGATGACGGCCTCGAGCCGCACCTTCGCGACCTGCGCACCCACGAAGAGCACGGGGGCGGATGGTGGCGAGATGACCGCGATCGAGAGGTTGAAGACCATCATGATGCCGAAGTGCACGGGGTCGATGCCGTACGAGACGGCGATGGGCAGGAAGATCGGCGTGAAGATGAGGATCGCCGGCGTCGGGTCGAGCGGGATGCCGATGACGAGCAGCAGCAGCATCATGATGAGCAGCACGACGACCTTCGAGTCCGTCCACCCGAACAGCGCCTCCGACATGAGCTGCGGCAGCCGCGCGTAGGTCATGACGAAGCCGAGGATCGTCGAGACGGCGATGAGGAAGATGACGATCGACGACGTGCGGCACGCCTCGAGCAGGATGCGCGGCAGGTCGCGCACCGAGACGGTGCGGTAGACGAACGACAGCGCGAGCGCGTACAGGACCGCGATGGCCGAGCCCTCGGTGGGGGTGAAGAAGCCGGCGACGATGCCGCCGATGGCGACGACGATGAGGCCGAGCGACGGCAGCGCCTTGAGGAACGTCGTGAGGAACACCGACGCCGCGGGCCACGGCTTGCCCTTGAGCTCCGGGTGGCGGCGCGCGTAGACGAAGACGACGGCGGCGCATGCGAACGCCCACAGGAATCCGGGCACGTAGCCGGCGAGGAAGAGCGCGCCCACCGACGTGCCGCCCGCGGCGAGCGAGTACACGATGAGCGTGTTGCTCGGCGGGATGAGCATGCCCGCGGGTGCGGAGGCGACGTTCGCCGCCGCCGTGAAGGCGGGGTCGTAGCCCTCGCGGCGCTGCATGGGCGACATCGTGGCGCCGACCGCTGCCGCGGAGGCGACGGCCGAGCCCGAGACGGTGCCGAAGATCGCGTTCGCGATGACGTTCGTCTGCGCGAGCGGCGCCGGCATCCTGCCCACGAGCACGCGAGCGAGGTTGATGAGGCGTTCGGCGATGCCGCCGTTGTTCATGATGACGCCGGCGAGCACGAAGAACGGGATCGCGAGGAGCGCGAACGAGTTCGCACCGCGCACCATCTGCTGCGCGCTCGTGACGGCGCCGTTGTCGAAGCCGACGATGAGGAGCATGCAGACGGCGGCAGGCAGGCCGATGCTGATCGACACGGGTGCGCCGACGGAGAGGAGGACGACGAGGCCACCGATGAGGATGGCGCCGATGAGCGCTGGATCGATCATGCGCCGGCCGCCGCGGGGTCCTCGTGGAAGCCCTCGCGTCCTGCGTACCCGGGCGCGAGCGTGCGACCGAGGTGCAGGAGGAGGAACAGGGTGAGCAGGATGCCCGAGATGGGGATCGCGAGGTACAGCTGGCCCTGCGTGAGGGGCAGCACGGGGTTGCGCTGCGCCCATCCCTGCATGGTCTGCTCGAGCCCGCCGAACACCATGACGTACACGACGAACGCCAGGGTCGACAGGTAGGCCAGCACGTCGGCGACGCGCTGGAGCGTCTTGGGCAGACGCTCGACGACGAACTCCATGACCACGTCCGCCTTCTCGCCCACGGCGATCGCGATCCCGATGAGGCTCACCCACACGAACGTGTAGCGAGCGAGCTCCTCGGTCCAGATGCTGGGGTCGCCGAGGACGAGCCTCGTGAAGACCTGCCACGAGACGAGCGCCACCAGCAGTGCGAAGAGCACGACGCAGATGACGCTCAGCACGCGCTTGAGCCAGGTCTCGAACGTGGTCACGGCGTTCGTCATGTCAGCCTCGTGCCGCTTCGATCGCGTCGTAGACGGACTGCGTGAGGTCGGTGGTGACGCGCTCCTCGTGGATGGGCAGCACCTGCTCGCGGAAGAGGTCGACGTCGACGTCGGAGAACGTGGCGCCTGCCTCCTCTGCCGCTGCGACGGACTCCTCGACGGCGTCGGCGAACAGGCCGAGCTCGGTGTCGACGCTGTCGGTCAGCAGCCCCTCGAGGGTCTCGCGGGTGTCGTCGTCGAGGCCCTCCATCACCGACGGGTTCGCGATGAGGTAGTCGGGCATCATCAGGTGCTGCGTGTACGAGTAGTACGGCGCGATCTCGGCGTGCGAGAGCGAGGAGTAGATGAGCTCGTTGTTCTCGCCGCCGTCGAGCACGCCCGACTGGATGGCGGTGTAGACCTCGCCCTGGGCCATCGGCGTGCCGACGCCGCCCATGAGCTCCATCATGAGCACGTTCGTGTCGGAGCCGATGACGCGGATCTTCTGGCCGGCGAGGTCCTCGGGGGTCTCGATGGGGCCGTCGGTCGTGTACACGTTGCGCACGCCGCCGTGGTACGCGGTGAGCACGTCGATGTCGCTGCCGAGCAGGGTGTCGTAGAGCTCGCCGACGACCTCCTGGTCGTTGAGCACCGACATCTGGTGCTCGGGCGACTCGTACAGGTAGGGCAGGTTCACGACCGACATGTCGGGCGAGAAGTTCTCGAGCAGCGAGCCCGCGACGATCGCGAAGTCGAGCGTGCCCGACTGGACCTGCTCGATCGTCGCGGCCTGGTCGCCGAGGGTCTCGTCGGTGAAGAGCTCGAAGCGGTAGGCGCCGTCGGTCTGCTCCTCGAGCTCGTCCGACAGCGCGAGCAGCGCCTGCGCCTGCGGGTGGTCGATGTCCTGGTTGAACGCGACGCGGAACACGGTCTGCTCGGCCGAGCCGCTGTCGCCGTTGCCTCCGCCGCCGGAGCACGCCGCCAGGGCGAGTCCGAGGGTCGCGATCCCGGCGATGGCGCCGAGCCTCATGCTGCGCATGGTTCCTCCTCGTTGAGTGTCACGGTGCTCGCCATGGCGTGGACCGCTTCGGGTACGGTAGCGTGACGAAACGAAGTTCCGCAACGTGGACCTTCGAACGGAAACAGGTTTCACGGATCCGAAGGAGCATCCGCGCATGAGGGCAGCGCAGTACCGCGGCGAGCACCGCATCACCGTCGACGAGGTCGACGCCATCGAGCCCGGCCCCGGCCAGGTGCAGATCGCCGTGGCCTACACGGGCATCTGCGGCACCGACCTGCACGTGCTGCACGGCTCGATGGATGCGCGCGTCACGACGCCGCAGTCCATCGGGCACGAGATGAGCGGCACGATCGCCGCCATCGGCGAGGGCGTCGAGGGCATCGCCGTCGGCGACCAGGTCACCGTCATGCCGCTCGACGCGTGCGGCGACTGCCCGGCGTGCCTCGCAGGCAACGGACACGTGTGCCAGCGCCTCAACTTCGTCGGCATCGACAGCCCAGGCTCGCTGCAGGAGCGGTGGAACGTCGACGCATCGCTCGTCGTGCCGCTGCCCGCGTCGCTCTCGCTGCGCCACGCCGCGCTCGTCGAGCCGCTCGCGGTCGCCTGCCACGACGTCGCCCGCGGCCGCGTCGCAGCCGGCGAGCACGTCGTCGTCGTCGGCGGCGGCCCCATCGGCCAGCTCATCGCCCTCGTCGCCCGCGCGACCGGCGCGCACGTGCTCGTCGTCGAGCCCAACCCCGAGCGCCGCGCGCTCGCCGAGCGCCTCGGCGCAGACACGCTCGACCCCATCGGCGCCGACGTGCCCGCGCACGTCGACGAGCGCACCGGCGGCGCAGGCGCCGACGTCGTGTTCGAGGTCGCGGGCGTCGCCGCCACGGCACTGTCGAGCCCCCACCTCGCCCGCGTGCGCGGCCGCGTCGTCATGGTCGCCATCCACGCGCAGCCCGTGCCGATCGACCTCCACCGCGTGTTCTGGCGCGAGCTCGAGCTCATCGGCGCCCGCGTCTACGAGCGCGCCGACTTCGAGCGCGCCGTCGACCTGCTCGCCACCGGGCAGGTGCCCGCCGACGAGCTCATCACGCGCGTCGTGCCGCTGCAGGACACGCAGGCCGCGTTCGAGGCGCTCGCCGTCGGCGACGCCATGAAGATCCTCGTCGACGTCCAGGGAGCCTGAGCATGAGCACGTCCATCTTCGACCTGTCCGGCACGACCGCCGTCGTCACGGGCGCCCGCCGCGGCATCGGCTTCGCCATGGCCCTCGCGCTCGCCGAGGCCGGCGCCGACATCGTCGCCGCGTCGTCGAGCCAGGAGGCCGACGGCGGCGAGATCGGGCGCCGCGTGCGCGACCTCGGCCGCTCCTTCGAGGGCCACGCCGTCGACTTCTCGGACCGTGCGGCCGTCGAGGCGTTCGGCGCGCACGTGCGGGGCGCCGACATCCTCGTGAACAACGCGGGCACCATCCGCCGCGCGCCCGCAGCCGAGCATCCCCGCGAGTGGTGGGACGAGGTGCTGCAGGTGAACCTGTCGAGCCAGTTCGCGCTGTCGCAGGCCGTCGGCGCCGGCATGCTCGAGCGCGGCTCCGGCCGCATCATCTTCACCGCGAGTCTCCTCACGTTCCAGGGCGGCATCAACGTGCCCGGCTACGCCGCCGCGAAGTCGGGCATCGCAGGCCTCGTGCACGCGCTGTCGAACGAGTGGGCCGGCCGAGGCGTCACCGTGAACGGCATCGCGCCCGGCTACATCGCCACCGACAACACCGAGGCGCTGCGCGACGACCCCGACCGCTCGGCCGCGATCCTCGAGCGCATCCCCGCGGGCCGCTGGGGTCGCGCGGAGGACCTCGGCGGTGCGACCGTGTTCCTCGCGAGCCCCGCCGCCGCCTACGTCACCGGCGCGATCCTGCCCGTCGACGGCGGCTGGCTCGCACGATGAGCGCGCTCGCCGGGCACCGCCTCGTGCCGCTCGCCGCGCCCGAGACGGCCGCAGAGGCCCAGGTGCTCGCCGAGGGGCTCGTCGCAGGCGGCATCGGCATCGTCGAGGTCGCGCTGCGCACCCCGCACGCCATGGAGGCGCTGCTGGCCATCGCGAGCCGCGGCGACCTCGTGGCGGGCGCCGGCACCGTGCTCGACGCCGAGCAGGCGCGCGCCGCGATCGACGCCGGCGCGCGGTTCCTCGTGTCGCCCGGGCTGTCGGCCGACGTCGTCGCCCTCGCGCAGGCGGCGGGCGTCGACGTGCTGCCCGGCGTCATGACGGCGTCGGAGGTCATGGCGGCCCGCGACATGGGGCTGCGCAGGCTCAAGCTCTTCCCCGCGGGCGTCGCTGGCGGCCTCGCGTTGCTCGACGCGTACGCCTCCGTCTTCGCCGACGTCGCCTTCATGCCCTCCGGAGGCGTGAGCGAGGCGACGCTCGAGGCGCATCTGACGCATCCGGCCGTCTTCGCCGTGAGCGGGTCGTGGCTCGCCGCGGGCCCAGCGCTGCGCGACGGCGCGGATGCCGTCGCCGCCATCGCAGCCCGCGCCGTCGCGATCGCCGACTCGGTGCAGGCATGAGCATCGTGACGCTCGGCGAGGCCCTCGGCCTCGTGCTCGCGCGCCGCACGGGCGGCTTCGACGTCGTCGGCGACGCGGAGCTGTCGTTCGGCGGCGCCGAGACGAACGTCGCGATCGCGACGGCGCGCCTCGGCATCCCCACGGCGTGGATCGGCCGCGTCGGCGACGACGCCGTCGGGCGCCGCATCCTGCGCACGCTCCGCGCGGAGCACGTCGAGGCGCACGCGGTCGTCGACGCCGAGGTGCCGACGGCGATCATGCTCAAGGACCGCCCGCACCTGGGGCGCAGCCGCGTGACGTACTACCGGCACGGCAACGCGGGCTCGCGGCTCACGCCGGCCGACGTGCCGCTCGAGGCGATCGCGGCAGCCGACGTGCTGCACGTCACGGGCATCGGCCTCGCGCTCTCGCCGACGTCTGCGGATGCGGTGCTGCACGCCGTGCGCCACGCCCGCGAGGTGGGCACGACCGTCTCGTTCGACGTGAACCACCGCTCGAAGCTGTGGTCGCACGCGATCGCAGCGCCGCGCTACCGCGAGGTCGCGGCGCTCGCCGACGTCGTCTTCGCAGGCGACGACGAGGCGCGCATCCTCGTCGAGGGCACCACCGCGGAGGACCTCGCGCGCGGGCTGCAGGCGCTCGGGCCCGCGCTCGCCGTCGTGAAGCTCGGCGAGCACGGTGCCGTCGGCATCGACGCCGACGACGTGGTGCAGGTCGACGCGTATCGCGTGCCCGTCGCCGACACGGTCGGCGCTGGCGACGCGTTCGTCGGCGGCTACCTCGCAGAGCTCGTGCGCGGCGCAGACCACGTCACGAGGCTGCGCACGGCAGCGGCGGCCGGTGCCGCCGCGTGCCGCGCGGAGGGCGACTGGGAGGCGATGCCGACCCTGGCTGACGTCGCCGAGCTCGTGCGCGGCGGAGGCGACCCCGTCGACCGGTAGCCGCCCCCTGCCCTCCCCCCTCCTGGATGTTGCGTTTCGCAGGCGATCAGGGGTGGTCGAGGGGTATCTTCCCTCGAACCCCCGCGATCGCCTGCAAAACGCAATCGGTCAGGGGTCGAAGGGGCGTGGGAGATGCGCGACGATGGAGCGTGCTCAGCTCCCGTCTCCGCTCCTGGCGTCCCCTGCTGCGCACCGGTCGCGGGCAGCGGAGCCTGCGCTGGCTCAGCCGCCGCTCCGTCACGCAACGCTGGTATCCGCAGGGCGTCGACGTCGGGGACTGGCGCGGCAGGCGCACGCTCGCCGTGAGCTGGTTCCGCCAGGACGCCGAGCGCACGCACCTCGCATCGCGCATCACCCTCGTCGACCTGCGTCGCGGCACGAGCACCGACGTCGCGCTCGCGATCCCCCGCGACGGCGGTGACGGGCTCGAGCCCGCACGCATCCACGCGGGCGGCATCGCCTGGATCGGCGACCGGCTGCTCGTGGCGGCGACGGGCGCCGGCGTGTGGGAGTTCGACCTCGCCGACGTGCGCGAGGTGCGCGGCGCGGAGGCGCGCAGGGTCGCAGGGTCGCGCATGCCTGGCCTCGGCGCCCGGCACCTGGCCGTCGCGCGCACGCGCGTGCACGACGTGCCCATCCGTTGCTCGTTCCTCGGTCGCGCCTTCGACGCCGACGGCACGCCGCTGCCGCGCGTGCTCGTGGGGGAGTACCGCACCGACGACGCGGGCCGCATCGTCGAGTCGGCCGTGCCGGGGCCCGACGAGGCGTGGCCGCCGCTGGAGCCGTGGGCACCTGGCATCTCGCACATGCAGGGCGTCGCGCGTCTCGGCGAGACGGTGCTCGCGTCGCAGTCGCGCGGCACGCAGCCGGGCGCGCTGTGGGCGGGGCCGAGCGGGGCGCTCGAGCGCTCCGGCGTCGCGCTGCCCGTCGGCTGCGAGGACCTCGCGATCGACGTCGACGGCGGGATGCTGTGGACGGTCGCCGAGTATCCGTGGCGTCGCGTCGTGCGCGGCATCCCGCTCGCAGACCTCGCTCGTCGACCCGTGCCGTAGCACGACGCGACGATCGTCGCGCGGCGATGCGCGCGAGGGCGGTCGGCTGGCAGCCTCGAGGCATGCCACACGCCTCCCCGGCCCCCCAGCAGCGCCCGACGAGCGCCGAGCACGGCGCGCCCGCACCCATCCGCGTGAGCGTCGTCGTGCCGGTGTTCGAGCCGGGCGAGTCGTTCGACGACCTCATCGCGTCGCTCGACGCGCAGACGCTCGCGCAGGACCGGTTCGAGGTGCTGCTGTGCGACGACGGATCCGGCCCCGAGACGCAGGAGCGGCTGCAGCGCATCGCGAGCACGAGACCTGCCGTGCGCGTGCAGCACCTGCCGCACTCGGGATGGCCGGGCACGCCGCGCAACCACGGCGTCGACAGCGCCCGCGGCACGTACGTGCAGTTCGTCGACCAGGACGACCGGCTCTTCCCCGAGGCCCTCGAGCGACTGTGCGACTACGCCGACCAGCACGGATCCGACGTGATCGTCGGCAAGGAGGTGGGTGTCGGGCGTGCGCTCCCGCGCCGCATCTTCCGGCGCGACGTGCCACGGGCGCGCCTCGGCGAGCACGCGCTGCTCGAGATGCTCACGCCGCACAAGATGTTCCGCACCGCGTTCCTGCGCGAGCACGGCATCCGCTTCCCCGACGGTCGCGTGCGGCTCGAGGACCACCTGTTCGTCATGCGCGCCTACTTCGCCGCCGACGTGATCTCGATCCTCGCCAGCACCCCCTGCTACGCGTGGGTCAAGCATCCGGGCAGCGCGAGCGCCAAGCGCATCGACCCCGAGACGTACTTCCCGCACCTCGAGGCCGTGCTCGACCTCGTCGAGGCGCACACCGAGCCTGGCGCCCTGCGAGACCGGCTGCTGTCGCACTGGCTGGGCGGCAAGATCCTCAAGCGGCTCTCCGGCAGGCAGATGGCCAGGTATCCGGAGGCGTACCGCGAGCGGTTCCTCGACGTCGTCGAGCCGCTCGTCGAACGCCGCTTCGCGCCGACCGTCGACGCCGAGCTCGCCGTGCCGCATCGCATCCGCGCCGCGCTGCTGCGCAGCGGCCGGCGCGACGACCTGCTGGAGCTCGCCCGCTTCGAGCACGGCGCACGGTGCCACCTCGACGTCGCGTCGGCCGCATGGTCGCGCGGCGGCGGCCTGCGGCTGGAGCTGCGGCTGCGCGAGTCGGAGGGCGACGCGTGGCGTGGGCCGGACTGGCTCGACGAGCTCGCCGCGTCGGTGCTCGGCAGCACGAAGGCTGCCGCGGCGGATCGCGTCGAGCTGCTCGTGCGCCGCGCCGACGAGGTCGGTCCCGGCCGCACGGTCGCGGGCGGCACCCTCGACCGCCGCGGTCGCGCGTCGCTCGCGCTCGACCCGCTCGCCGTGTTCGCACGCGTCGACGTCTCGGAGGCGGCGACGATCGTCGCGCGCGTCCGCCGGGCAGGCGTGCCCATCGATGCGACGCTCGTCGTCGACGACGCCGTCGTCGCGGCAGCCGGTCGCTCGCCGCTGCTCGCGGGCAGCGCGGTCACGCTCACGACGACCTCGGAGGGCGACGTCGAGCTGCGGCGCCGCTCCGCGGGCGGTCTCAGGGACCTCGCCGGACGCGCAGCGCGACGTGCGCGCCTGGCGGCGAAGCCCACCGCTGGGCGCTGACGCAGCAGGCGGGCGCACCAGCGCGGTCGGCGCGCGCGTCGCGGCTGCGGCGTCACGCCTCGATCACGAGCTCCGCGATCCGCTCGTCCTGCAGGCGGAACTGCAGCCGCAGGTCGGCCTCGCCGCCTGGGAAGTCACCACGGAGGTGGGTGCGCACCGTCCACCTGCCGCCGGGTGCAGCCGACTGGCCCGTGCAGGTGGTCGTGTACGTGTACTCGCTCGCGGCGTGCTCGAGCCACGCCCGCACGGCGTCGCGTCCGACGTGCTCGACACCCTCGTCGACGACCCTCGCGGTGTCGGTGAAGACGTCGTCGGCGAGCGCTCGCCTCGCTGCGGGCTCCACCGCGTCGAGGTAGCGGCGGATCGAGTCGGGGAGGAGGTCCGCGTCGAAGGGGTCGTGGTCGGGCATGCTGGCTCGCTCTCGTGCTCGGTGGATGGGCTCGGCGTCGCGGTCGGTCGTCGGCATGCCCCCACGCTCGGGCCTCCCCCGAGGGGAAGGTCAAGCACGTCGGCGCCAGCACCCGACGTCCGTAGGATCGGGCGCGTGACCCATCGCGGCGCGCTCATGACGATCGGCGACTTCTCGCGTGCGACGCGACTGACGGCGAAGGCGCTGCGGCTCTACCACGGCGAGGGCCTCCTCGTTCCTGCGGACGTCGACCCGGCCACCGGCTACCGCCGGTACGCGGTGGCGCAGCTGACGGATGCGCAGGTCATCCGTTCGCTGCGGAGCCTCGACGTGCCGATCGACGAGATCCGTAGCATCCTCGACGCGCCGGACGTCGCATCGAGGGCCGTCGTGCTCGCGGATCACGCCGAGCGGCTCGAGCGGCAGCTGCGTCACACGTCCGAGGCGCTGCGCACCCTGCGGGGCGTGCTCGATCCCGCGCCGCATCGTGCGGCGATCGAGCACCGCGCCGTGCCGGCGACGACGGTGCTCGGCATCGAGGCCGTCATCGACCTCGCCGACCTCGGCAGCTGGTTCCACCGCACGATGGTCGAGCTCCGCACCGCCGTCGAGGCCTCGGGCGCCCGAGCGATCGGGCCGTTCGGCGGAGTGTGGTCGACGGCGCTCTTCCTCGACGAACGGGGCGCGGCGATGCTGCACGTGCCGATCGCGCCCGACGACGCGGCACCCACGGCGCGCGGTCCTGCCAGGCGGCGGACGCTCCCGGCGGCCGAGCTCGCCGTCGCGACGAGCCGCGGAGCCGACGACGCCGTCGCGGCCACGTACGCAGCGCTCGGCGAGCATGTCGCGGCCAACGAGCTCTCGGTCGAGGCGCCCGTGCGGGAGGCGTACCTCGAGGGGCTGCCGGGTGGCGACGCCGACGCGGTCGTCGAGATCGGCTGGCCGATCTTCCGCGTGCACGCGTAGCGCTCGCGGGTGCGCACGGCCGCTGCGTGCGGTGCGAGGATGGAGGGTCACCACGAGGAGAGCCATGTCGACGACGGATGCGCCCCAGACGACGCTGCCACCCCTCGGCGTCGGCCCACACCGGCGCAGGCTCGGGCTCGTCTCGATCGTCGCGTGCCTCGGCGGGCTGCTGTTCGGCTACGACACGGGCGTCATCAACGGCGCGCTGCTGCCGATGACGCGCGAGCTCGGCCTCACGGCGATCACGCAGGGCATCGCGACGTCGTCGCTCGTGTTCGCCGCCGCGATCGGCGCGCTCGTCGGCGGGCGCGTGTCGGATGCGCGGGGCAGGCGCACGACGATCCTCGGCCTCGCGGTGCTCTTCTTCATGGGAGCCGTCGTGGTCGTCGCCGCGCCGACGCTCGAGGTGCTCGTCGTCGGGCGGGTGCTGCTGGGGCTCGCGGTCGGCGGTGCCTCCACCGTGGTGCCCGTGTACCTCGCCGAGCTCGCGCCGCACGAGATCCGCGGCTCGCTGTCCGGACGCAACGAGGTGGCGATCGTGTCCGGCCAGCTCGCCGCGTTCGTCGTCAACGCGATCCTCGGTGCGGCCCTCGGGCACCTCGACGGCGTGTGGCGCATCATGTTCGCCGTCTGCGCCCTCCCCGCCGCCGCCCTGTTCGTCGGCATGCTGCGCATGCCGGAGTCGCCGCGGTGGCTCGTCGACCACGGCAGGCGCGAGCAGGCGCTCGCGGTGCTGCAGCGGCTGCGCACGCCGGAGCGAGCCGCTGCCGAGCTCGCCGACGTCGAGGCCGTCGCCCGCCTCCGCTCCGCCGATCGCGTCACGCTCGGCGACGTCGTGCGCGACCGCAGGCTGCTCGCGCTGCTGCTCACGGGCGTCGGCCTCGGCATCGGCCAGCAGGTCACGGGCATCAACGCGATCATGTACTACGGGCAGACGGTGCTCGTCGAGTCGGGCTTCGAGCGCCAGGCGGCCCTCGTGGCGAACGTCGCGCCCGGGGTCATCGCGGTGCTCGGCGGCATCCTGGCGCTGTGGATGATGGACCGCGTCGACCGCCGCACGACGTTCGCGCTCGGCTTCGGGCTGACGACGCTGTGCCAGGTGCTCATCGGCGTCGCATCGCTCGTGCTCGCCCCCGGCGACCCTGCGCGGCCGTTCGTGATCCTCGCGCTCGTCGTGGCGTTCGTGGGTGCGATGCAGACGTTCCTCAACGTCGCGTTCTGGGTCACCCTCTCCGAGATCTTCCCCGTGCGGATGCGCGGTCTCGGCGTGGGCATCGGCGCCTTCGCGAACTGGGTGACGAACGGTGCGCTCGCGCTCGCGTTCCCGTCGCTCGTGGAGGGCGTCGGCATCTCGGGCACGTTCTTCGGCTTCGCGGTGCTCGGCGCCATCGCGCTCGCGTTCGTGCTGTGGCGGCTGCCGGAGTCGCGTGGTCGCACGCTCGAGTCGCTCGAGGTCGACGCGGTGGGCGCGCACCGCTGACGCGACCTGGTGCGATGCGCGCCTGAGCGGCACGCCGAGTGCGCATGCGGCCCCGAGGGACCGCTGACGTGCGCATCGCACCAGGCCCCGCCAGCATCATCCGCTCGGCGGACGCGATGGCATGCCGCCCTCGCCTACCGTCGATGGCGATGCGCAGACCCTCCGGAGTAGCCCTCGCCGCCACCGGCGTCGCCGCGATCGTCGTCGCAGGACTCGTGACGGGCGGCGTCATGGTCGCGCGCCTCGTCGACCCGCCGAGCCCCACGACGACCGTCACGGACGAGGACGGGCAGGAGGTGGTGCTCGACTGGGCCGACTATCCCGCCGACTCGCAGCACGACCCGGCCGACGTGCTCGCCGCACCGCGGGCCGAGCAGGTGCAGCAGGTGGGCGAGGCGCACCTCGCGGCGCTCGAGGCCTCCGTCGGCCAGGTGGCACCGGAGCTCGACTGGGCGCTCGAGACGGCCGACGACGTGACCTACGAGGCGTTCCCCACCGGCGGCGGCAACGGCTACGGCGGCCCGACGCTGCACTGGATCTACAACTCGCCCACGAACCTCGGCGAGGGGCTCGACGAGGACGCCGACTGGGAGGCGATCGTCGGTGCGCTCGACGCCGAGCTCGTCGCGCTCGGCTACGACCCGATCGCGTGGGAGTTCGACCGCGAGCCGTTCGGCTACGAGACCGAGGCGGAGCGCGACGCCGAGATCGAGCGGGTGCACGGCTCGCTCGACCCCGACGACATGTGGATGTGGTCGGGCACGGCGACGCGCGGCTCGATGTGGGCGTGGGTGTCGATCTGGGACGCCAGACGCGACAGCACCCCCGCCGAGACATGGCAGGACACCGAGACGGGCGTGAGCCTCTTCGTCGGCGGCACGATCGTGTCGGAGGACGACGAGCAGGCGTACGCAGACGGCGTCGCCCCGTTCGAGGGGCTCGCGAGGCCCGAGTCGACGCACTCCGACTGAGCGCAGATGGCAGTCGCACGCGACCGCGTCAGCGGGCGCGGAGCCGCGCTCCAGGGACCGTCCAGACGGCCTCCATAGATTGAGCGGGCCCACTCCCGTCCAGCGAAGGACATCCATGTTCGGTCTCGACCTCGGCGTCGTCGTGCTCATCGCGCTCGCCATCGTCATCCTGCTGCTGCTCATCTTCGGAGCGGTGCGCCGCTACCGCATCGCCGAGCCCGACGAGGCGATCATCGTCACGGGTCGCAAGGGGCGCACGTACATCGACTCGAAGGGCGAGGAGGTCACCGACCTCTCCGGGCAGAAGGTGGTCACCGGCGGCGGCATCTTCGTCATGCCGTTCGTGCAGAAGCACTTCCGCATGTCGCTGCGCAGCCGTCGTCTGCTGTTCAACACGACGGCGCAGACCCGCAACGGCATCACGATCCACGCGCAGGCCGTCGCCGTCATCAAGGTCGGCGGCTCCGAGGAGATGATCCGTCACGCCGCGCAGCGATTCCTGTCGCAGCAGGAGGAGATCGAGTCGTCGACGCAGGAGGTGCTGTCGGGCTCGCTGCGAGGCATCATCGGCTCGCTGACGGTGCTCGAGATCATCCACGACCGCAAGGCGCTCGCCGACGCGGTGCTGCAGGCCGCCGAGGATGCGCTGACGAAGCAGGGCCTCAACGTCGACACCCTGCAGATCCAGGAGATCAACGACACCCAGAACTACATCTCGAACCTCGGCGTGCCCGAGTCCGCTGCGGTGCAGCGGGCCGCGGCGATCGCCAACACCGAGGCGCAGAAGGCGGCCGAGCAGGCGTCGATCGAGGCGAAGAAGCAGATCCTCGAGGCGAACCGCGTGCTGCAGCTGCAGGAGGCGGCCGTGCAGGCCGAGACCGACAAGGCGCTCGCGCAGGCGAACGCGGCGAAGCCGCTCGAGGATGCCGTGCAGCGGCAGGCCATCGTGCAGCAGGAGGAGATCACGGCGCAGCGCGAGGCGGAGCTCAAGGAGGCGACGCTGAACGCGGAGGTGCGCAAGGTCGCCGACGCCGAGGCGTACCGCATCCGCATCACGGCGGAGGCGAACGCCGTCGCGAAGTCGACGGAGGCGAACGCCGACCGTGCCGCGCGCGAGGCGCGCGCCGAGGCGCAGAAGGCGGAGGGCGTCGCAGAGGCGAGCGTCACCGAGGCGCGAGGCAACGCGCAGCGCACGTCGCGCATCGCAGCAGCGGAGGCGCAGAAGGCGGAGGGCGAGGCCGAGGCCGTCGCCGTCGCCGCGAAGGGTCGTGCGGAGGCCGAGTCGATCTCGGCCCGTGGTCGCGCGGAGGGCGATGCGATCGCCGCCCGTGCCGCGGCGCTCGCCGAGAACAGCGAGTTCGTGCTCGCGCAGGAGCTGCTCGAGCGGCTGCCGCAGGTCGCCGAGGCGTTCGCGAAGGCGTATGCGTCGTCGAACATCACGGTCGTGTCGGCCGACGGCACGAACAAGCTGACGTCGGACATGGTGGGCAACATCGCCTCGATGACGACGATGATGAAGGATGCGACGGGCATCGACCTGCAGCAGATCATCAACGCGACCGCGCAGGGCAACGCCGCAGGCAGCGCCGTCGCGGGTGCGCAGCGCCCCTCCGGCTCCGGCGATGCGGCGCGTGCGGCGACCGCCGCGCTCGGCACCGACCGCGGCGGCGCGCACGACTCCGAGGGCTCGGCCGACCGATGACGCAGCAGGCCGTGCAGCAGGCGGTGCCTCCGGGTCTCCCGGCGACGCTCGACGCTGCACGGCCCATGCTCGTCGGACGCGCGCTCTCGGCCGTCGGGCACGCGCTGCGCGTGCGCGAGCTGCGGTTGCAGGGCGTCGAGGGGTACGCCGAGATCGCGCTGCCCGTCGTCGACGGGCTCTACGTCGGTGCCGTGCTCGACCTGCCGACGTCGGACGTGCCGGTCACGACCGAGCTGCTCGGTCGGTGGGGTGCGACGCATGCCGACGTCGTGGGCGCGGCGACCGTCGCCGACCATCCACCCGCCGTCTCGCAGGTCGGCGACGTCGTCGTCGCACAGGGGGCCGCGTCCGTCGCGGCGGCGCTGCGCGACCCGCGACTCGCGGAGCGCCTGCTCGGCGGGGGCGCCGCGTTCCTGCTCGCGCCCGCGGTCGACGTCATGGTCGTCGCGCCGGCCGGCCGCGGCGACGCGATCCTCGCGGCGGCTCGGATCGCCGAGCGCGTGCTCGCCGGCGCCGCGAACCCGTTGAGCGCGACGCCGCTGACGCGTTCGGGCGAGGGGTGGGGCATCGCGTCGTGGCCGGCGCCCGCCGAGCCCGTCGGGCGAGCGCTGCGGGCGAGGCTCTCGGTGGCGCAGCACGCGCGCCTTCGGCAGCTGCTGGAGGCGCACTACGATCGCACGGGCGAGCAGGCGGTCGTCGCCGAGGCGACGCTCGTGCCCATGGACGACGGCGGCGCCGTCACCCGCGCACGCTTCGTGGAGGGGCAGCGCACGGTGCTGCCGCACGTCGACGAGGTCGAGCTCGTGGCCGCATCGGGGCCGTCGCGGGTCGTGCCGTTCGACATGCTCGAGGCGATCGACGGATTGCTGACGCCGCTGGAGGGCACGACGCCGCCGCTGTCGTACCCGACGCGGTTCCCGACCGAGCGCTGACGCGACGCCGAGTGCGCGGTCGCCTCGGCGCTGCGAGCGCACGTCAGGCGGTCGGGGCGCCCCAGTCCGACGGCTTCGAGTCCTTGCCGTCGAGCCACAGCGTCGTCGACTCGTCGCTGTGCGGACCCGTCGAGCCGACGTGCCTCGACGCGACGCCAGGGCCCTTCGTGATGACGTGCACCATCGCCATGCCGTGCCCGCGGCCGAGCCCGTAGGCATCCTGCAGCCACTCGAGGATGGGGGTCGCCTTCGTGTCGGCGCCGAAGCCGAGCCCGCGAGCCTCCTCCACGAGCGCACGCGGGGTCTTGCCGGTCTTCGTCTCGACCGCGTCGAGGTAGGCCTGGAACGACATGGATGCTCCCGTCGGTGCGCGGCCGCATCGTCGCGGCCGTCACCGGCATCCTGCACCATGCGCCCGGCGACCCGTCTCCGGACTGGTCGCGGTTGCACCGCAACCGTGACCAGTCGGGTGCGACCGTGACCAGTCCGGGTGCAACCGTGACCAGTCGCTACGGCAGGGGTGCGAGCCACGACACGTGGCCCTCGCGACGGTTCGCGTCGTCGAAGAGGTGACCGACGCGCTTGTAGTAGTGCAGCAGGATGGCGCGGTCGAGCACGCGCAGCTCGAGGCTCCTGGCCAGCTCGGCCTCCATCGACGCGGCATCCTCGAGCTCGCGCAGCCACACGATGACGTACAGGTTCGACGCGCCACCCGCGAGGGCTGCGCACATGCGCGTCATCGGCAGGTTCGCGATCTGCAGCGCCGTCGCCTCGAGCCGAGCCGCGGGCACGACGAGCCACAGTGCGAGCGCATGCGGCCACATCCGCTGCTCGAGCGACACGTCGATGCGCTGCTGGATCCATCCGCTCGCGAGCAGTCGCCGCACGACGCGGCGCGCGTGCGCCTCCGACGTGCCGAGACGCTCGGCGACGTCGCGTGCGCTCGCGCGCCCGTCGCCCTCGAGGGTCGTCAGCACGGTCCGCCACTGCTCACGGGTCGCGGCGTCGCCATCCGTGCGTCCCTCGTCGAGGGTCGACTGCTGCGGACGGTCGTGCGGCTGGCCGACGGCGCGCCACCGCGAGCCGTCGGAGATCATGCGCGTGACGATCGTGGTGCGCACGCCCGTCACTGCCTCGTGGGTGCCGAGCCACGACTGGATGAGCCTGCGGAACTGCGCCATGTCGTCGGCGAGGATCGTGAGCGACAGGTCGCGGTCGCCCGTCATGCCCGTGACCGAGATGATCTTCGGATGCTGCCGCAGCGTCGCCGCGACGGCGTCGACGGTGCCCGGCCGGCAGCGCACCTCGGCAAGGCCGAAGAGCAGTCCCGCCGAGAAGCCCGCGTACGTCGTGGTCCACGCCGCACCCGCGTCGGCGATGGCCTCCCAGCGGCGCCGCGCCGTCGGCGCGCTCGTGCCGATGACCCGTCCGATCGCCGCCCACGACGCACGCGGCGCGTCCTGCAGCGCCGCCACGAGCGCCAGGTCCGAATCCGACAGGTCGTGGCGATGTGGCGAGACCGTGGGATGCATGTCGAACATGATCGCAGCATTCGAGGTGCGAATCGATCATGCAACACGGATCGTGACATGAGATCGGCAAGATGCCACCCAACGTTCGTCCGCTGCGTCAGCAGCGGGTCCCGACAGCTCGGAGCATGCGATGTCCACCGACTCCACCACGACGCTGACGCTCGCCGACGCCAAGGGCATCGGCGGGCGCATCCTGCGCGGCATCGAACGCGTGGGCAACAGGCTGCCCCACCCGTTCTACCTGTTCCTCATCATCGCGGGCATCGTGGCGGTCGCCTCCGGCATCGCCGCGCTGCTGGGTGCCGAGACGCTCGATCCGGCCACGGGCGAGACCGTGCCGATCCGCAGCATCCTCTCCGGCGAGGGCGCCGTGTACGCGCTGACCACCGCGATCACGAACTTCGTGACGTTCCCGCCGCTCGGCCTCATCGTCACCGTCATGCTCGGCATCGGCGTCGCCGAGCGTCTCGGGCTGCTGAAGGCCGCGATGCGCGGCGCCGTGCTCGCAGCCCCCGGCTGGGCCGTGACGTTCGTGGTCGTGGTCGTGAGCCTCATGGGCAACCTCGCCTCCGACTCGGCGATGGTCATCCTGCCGCCGCTCGCGGCCGCCGCGTTCCTCGCCGCAGGCCGCCACCCGCTCGCCGGCTTCGCCGCCTCGTACGCCGCCGTCGTCGCCGGCTTCAGCGCCAACGTCGTGCCGGCGGGCACCGACGTGCTGCTGTCGGGCATCACGACGTCCGCTGCGCAGATCGTCGACCCCGAGGCATCCGTCTCGCCGATCGCCAACTACTTCTTCATGGCGACGTCGACGCTCATCCTCGCGATCGTCATCACCGTCGTCTGCCAGCGCTACGTCGAGCCGCGCCTCACCCCGTACCAGGGCGGCGACGCCGACGCGGACGCGTCGAAGCCCCTCGAGCCCATCGAGCGCCGCGGCCTGCGCATCGCCGCCCTCTCGACGCTCGTCTACCTCGCGCTCGTCGCGACGGTGCTGCTCGTCCCCGGCTCGCCGCTGCAGGGCGAGGGCGGCCAGATCCTGCGCTCGCCGTTCATGACGGCGCTGCCGATGTTCATCCTGTTCCTGTTCCTCGTCGCAGGCGTCGCATACGGTCTGGGCGCGAAGACGCTCACGAAGGCGACGCAGGTGCCCGAGCACATGACGGCCGCCGTGAAGGACCTCGTGCCCTTCATCGTCGTCATCTTCACCGCCGCGCAGGCCATCGCATGGTTCAACTGGTCGCAGCTCGGGCTGCTGCTGGCGACCTCGGGGGCGGAGGCGATGGAGGCGACGGGTCTCGGCGGCATCGGCGGGCTGCTGCTGTTCAGCCTCTTCTGCACGCTGCCTGCGCTGCTGCTCGCGAGCGGCTCGGCGCTGTGGACGCTGCTCGCACCGATCTTCGTGCCCATGTTCATGCTCGCCGGCATCGACCCCGCCTACGTGCAGGCCGCGTTCCGCATCACCGACTCCGCCACGAACCCGCTCGTGCCGATGAACCCGATGCTGCCGGTCGTGCTCGGCCTGCTGCAGCGGTGGGAGCCGAAGGCGGGTCTCGGCACGCTCTTCAGCCTCGTCATCCCGTTCACGCTCGTCATCTGGGGCGTGTGGCTGCTGCAGTTCCTCGTGTGGGGCCTCTTCGGCCTGCCCGTCGGCCCCGGCCACGGCCTCGAGCTGCAGTGAGCGCGCTCCGCGCGACCCGCGCCACCCCGACCGCCAACCACCCGACCGGCCCCAAGGAGGTCCTCCCCGTGTCCATCACCACCGTGCGCCCCGCCGCGGCATCCGGCATCGCCGCGATGCCCGAGACGATCGCCGAGCTGCAGACGCTGCTCGAGGCGAGGCTGACGACGCTCGTCGACGTCGCAGCCGACCTGCACGCGCATCCCGAGATCCGCTTCACCGAGACCCACGCCGCCGCACGCCTGACGGCGGAGCTCGAGCTCGCCGGGTTCGCCGTCGAGCGCGGGTTCGCCGGTCTCGACACCGCCTTCGTCGGCCGCTGGTCGACGCCGGGCGCAGGCGCCGACGCCCCCACGGTCGCGATCTTCTGCGAGTACGACGCCCTCGAGGAGATCGGCCACGCCTGCGGCCACAACGTCATCGCCGCGTGCGGGCTCGGCGCCGGGATGCTCGTGAAGGACGCGCTCGAGGCATCGCCCGTGCCCGCGCACCTCGTCGTCATCGGCAGCCCAGGCGAGGAGGGCGCGGCAGGCAAGGTGCCCATGATCGACGGCGGCGTGCTCGACGGCGTCGACCTCGCGATCATGGTGCACCCGTCGGGGTCGGATGCGGTGCGCGGATCGTCGCTGTCGCGCGTGGCGCTCGACGTCGACTTCCACGGCAAGGCCGCGCACGCCGCGGCGGCACCCGAGCTGGGTCGCAACGCGCTCGACGCCGCCACGCTGTCGCTCACCGCCATCGGCATGCTGCGCCAGCAGATGACCGACGACGTGCGCATCCACGCGATCATCACGAACGGCGGGCAGGCGCCGAACATCATCCCCGAGCGTGCGAGCCTGCGGATCTTCGTGCGCGCGGGCGACCGAGACCACCTGCTGACCGACGTCGTGCCGCGCGTCCAGGCATGCTTCGACGGCGCGGCGCTCGCGACCGGCACGACGGTCGAGATCGCCGAGAACACCCCGCCGTACTTCTCGCTGCGGTCGAACCCGACGCTCGTCGACGTCGCCGAGGCGGCCTACGGCGTGCTGGGGCGCGAGCTCGAGCCCGACCCGACGCTCGCGGGCTCGACCGACATGGGCAACGTGAGCCACGTCGTGCCGTCGCTGCATCCCATGATCTGCCTCGCGCGCGACGTCGCGCCGCACACGCGCGAGTTCGCGGCGGCGGCGGGCTCTGCGGAGCTGGCGCCGCCTACGATCGCCGACGGTGCCGTGATGCTCGCGGCGACCGCGCTCTCGGCGTTCCGCGACCCGGCGATCGTCGCCGACGCGAAGGCCACCTTCGAGGCCTGACCGTCCGCACGTCGACTGGTCGCCGTTGCACGTCGACTGGTCACCGTTGCACGTCGACTGGTCACCGTTGCACCCGGGACCCGTCGTCTCAGGTGCGACCGTGACCAGTCGACGGCCTGGTCAGCCCGAGAAGGCAGAGATCGCCGACGGGGCGCTGACGCCCGAGCCGGCGCTGTGGTCGCCCACGGGAGCCGGGACCGGAGCGGGTGCGGGTGCGGGGGCGGGAGCCGGAGCCGCGACCGGAGAGGGCGCCGAGTCGACCGGAGCCGGCGCGGGCGCTGCCGGCGCGGGGACGGTCGGTGCAGGCGCTGCGGGCGCCGACGCCGCCGACGAGGCAGGTGCGCTCGGCGCCGAGACGACCGAGGCGTGGTCGCCGGAGATGCGGACGGTGACGCCCGACTTCTCGATGACGCCGGCGCCGGTGACGACGCCGGACTGGGCGACCTGCGTCGTGCCTGCGACCGGCATCGCGTTCGCGGTGGCGAGCGCGCCGACCGCGACGAGGCCGAGGCCGAGGGTGCCGGCTGCGCCGACGGTGATCCAGGTGCGCTTCTCCATGATGATGCTCCTTCGAGGTGGTGGTCCCTGCTGGGTACGACCACTGTCGCGAGCCGCCGTGAGGTGCACGTGACGGCCTCGTGAGAGACCTCTCACGAGCCGCGATGGTGGAGGGGCCGAGGCATCCGCGACGGATGCGTCGGCCCCTCCGAGCCGTCGTCGGTCGCCCGAGGGGGCTGAGACGGGCGTGACGCAGGCTCGGCGCCAGCGGCGCGTCGCTCGCGAGGAACGGGGGCCGTGGCGGTGACACCACGGTCGTCGCCGCGCGTGAGGCGCAGGTGACGCGCAGATGAGAGCCCTCTCACCCTGCGACGGCGCACGGGATGCGGTGCACGAGACGCGGCCGAGGCGGGGTCCCGCGCCCGCAGGCTAGGGCCCTGCGACCTCCACGAGGCGCGCGGCCTCCTCGAGCATCCGCTCGGCGCGCTCGTGCGCGCCCTGCTCGACCGCAGACACCGCATGCGCGACGAGGTGCGCCGCCGTGAGCGCGCGCGAGTGCGGGCCGTCGAGCCAGCGCGCCGACGCGACGTCGGCGAGCACGTGCAGCGCGAGCGCCGCCTCGGTGCGGCCGGCGGACTCCGTGAGCAGCGCGCTCGTGCGCGCGTGACCGATGAACGCCGCGGAGTCCTCGTCGCGATCGCCGACGCCCGCGGTGTCGACGTCGATGAGGCCGCTCACCGTGCCGTCGTCTGCGAAGAACAGCTGCCCAAGGTGCAGGTCGCCGTGCACGACGACCGGCAGCGTCACGTCGCGGCGCCGCTGGTGCACGGCGTCGCGGATGCGGGTGGCGACGTCGGTGCGCTGCGGCCACGCCTGCGCGAGCCGGGCCGCGTACCAGTCGATGCGCGACGCGAGCGCCGGCCGGGCGGCACCCGTCACATCCGCGCGCTCGAGCCCGACCCTCGCGACGTCGACGGCCGCGAGCAGCGCGTCGGGTGCGAGTCGCGTCGCGGCCTTCGGCCCGGGGGTGCCGTGCGCCTGCTCGATGAGCATGCAGCCCTGCGGCGCCCACCTGGGGATGCGCGGCACGGGCACGCCCGCCTGCGCGAACGCCGAGTGCAGCTGCGCGATGTGCTCGGTGACGCCGGGCGGCACGATCTTCAGGAAGTGGTCGCCGTCGGCGCCGCGCAGGCGCAGCACCGCGCGCTTGCCAGGGCGGTAGGCGACGATCTCGGACTCGAACGTGCCCGAGATGCCGAAGCGCTCCAGCAGCCTCGCGGCCGACTCGCCGAACGCGGCGACGGGCAGGGTCGGCAGGCGCGGATCTGCCGGGTGCAGCCAGATGCGCGCCGTCACGGCGTCGCCGACCTTCAGCACCATGCCCGTCTCCTCGGGCACGGCGTCGCCGGAGGTGTCGACGAAGTAGGTCAGCAGCGTGTCGTCGTCGTCGACCTCGAAGCCCGCGATGACGCCCGCGCCGAACGGGTCACGCGAGACGAGACGCCCGGGTCGACCGAGCGCCTGCTCGAGCAGCTGCGACTCCATGACAGCATCCTCCCAGCCGGCGCTGGGCGGGCGCTGACCTTGCGTGAGACCTCTCTCATGTGCGTCACGCTGCCGTGACGCGACGGGCAGGATGGGTGCATGAGCGAGGGGCGCGGGCGACTGCCGGTCGTGAGCGTGCGCACCCGCATCGTCGCGGCGCTCGGGCTCATCTCGGCGCTCGCCGTGCTCGCCGCCGGCGTCACGGCCTACCTCGTCGAACGCAACCGCATCCTCGACCAGGTCGACGCGCAGCTGCAGACCGCCGTGGAGTCGGTGCGCGAGCTCGCCGCCGACCCGCCTGGCGACGCGACGGGGTGGCAGGGCGCCGACGAGCTGCTCGCCACGGCGCTGTCGCGCATCGCACCGGACGACCACACGGGTGCGCTCGGGGTCGTCGCCGGTCAGGCTGCCCTCGAGCCCGGCGTGACGATGGACGTGCGGCTCGCCGACATCGCCGGCCTGCCGGAGCGCGTCTCCGCCGAGACCGGTGGCGCGGCCGTCGTGCTCGGCACGATCGTCGACGACGGCGTCACCCTGCGCTACGTGGCGGTGCCGCTGGAGGTGACGGGGGAGGCCGGCACGTCGACGGCGATCTTCGTCATGGGCTACGACCTCGCCGCCGAGCTCGCAGAGCTCGACGATGCCGCCTCCGTGTTCCTCGTCGCTGCCGCGATCGGCGTGCTCGCCGTCGTCGTCATCGGCTTCGCGATCGCCGGCCGGCTGCTGCGCCCCATCCGCGACCTGCGCCTGCTCGCCGAGCGCATCGCCGCGTCGGGGGTGTCGGAGCGGGTGCCCGTCACCGGCAACGACGACGTGTCGCAGCTTGGCGTCACCGTGAACGCGATGCTCGATCGGCTCGACGGCGCGCTGACGGCGCAGCGGCGGCTGCTCGACGACGTCGGCCATGAGCTGAAGACGCCCGTCACGATCGTGCGCGGCCACCTCGAGCTCATGGATGCGACCGACCGGGGCGACGTCGAGCAGACGCGCGACATCGCCATCTCGGAGCTCGACCGCATGGCGGGCCTCGTCGGCGACATCCAGCGCGCATCGAGCGTCGACGTCGTCGAGACGTACCGCTTCCGACCCACCGACGTCGCCGAGCTCACCGAGCAGATCGCGGCGACGGCCTCCGGCATCGACGGCGCGACGGTGCGGCTCGGGTCGACGACGCCCGTCGTCGCGGTGCTCGACGTCGAGCGCATCACGCAGGCGATGCTGCAGCTCGTGCAGAACGCCGTCACGCATGCGGGCGGCGTGGTCACGGTCGCATCGCGGCGTGCTGGCGACCGCGTCGAGCTCATCGTGCAGGATGCGGGGCCCGGCGTGCCCGACGCGCAGAAGGAGGCCGTCTTCGAGCGGTTCCGACGCGTGGAGACCGGCCGCGGCAAGGCTGGCAGCGGGCTCGGCCTCGCGATCGTGCGTCGCATCGCGGAGGCGCACGGTGGCACCGCACGCGTCGAGGACGCCGTCACGGGTGGATCGGCGTTCGTCGTCGCGGTGCCGCTCGATGCGTCGCTCGCCGATGCATCCGCCGCCGCCGACGCATCGCCCTCCGACGCATCCGCCGCCGACCGGACCTCGGAGGCGGGCGCGTCCACGCGGCGCCCGTCGGTCGTCGGCGAGGATGGGGAGCACGCGTGACCACGCGACGACCGAGGGGAAGCCGATGCCGTCGATCCTGATCGCCGAGGACGAGGAGCGCATCAGCGCGTTCGTCGAGAAGGGTCTGCGCGCCGCTGGCTTCGCCACGACCGTCGCGGCGACGGGCACGGCAGCGCTCGACCTCGCCCTCAGCGACGAGTTCGACCTCGTCGTGCTCGACGTCGGCCTGCCCGGCATCGACGGCTTCGAGGTGCTCGAGCGGCTGCGCGGCTCGGGCGCGACGGTGCCGGTCATCATGCTCACGGCGCGCTCGTCGGCCTCCGACACCGTCGCGGGCCTCGAGGGCGGCGCCGACGACTACGTGCCGAAGCCGTTCCGCTTCGACGAGCTGCTCGCCCGCATCCGCCTGCGCATCCGCCGTGAGGGGGCGGTGGCGTCGACGGAGGTCGAGGCCGATGGCGTGACGCTCGACGTGCGCACGCGGCGCGCCCGGCTCGACGGACGCGAGGTCGACCTGTCGGCTCGGGAGTTCGCGCTCGCGGAGGAGCTCATGCGCAATCGCGGCAACGTGCTCTCGCGCGAGCAGCTGCTGTCGCGAGTGTGGGGGTTCGACTTCGACCCGGGTTCGAACGTCGTCGACGTGTACGTGCGGTACCTGCGTGCGAAGCTCGGCGCCGAGCGCATCGAGACGGTGCGTGGCATGGGCTACCGCTTCCGCTGACCCGCGCCGACGTGTCTGCGGATTGCGTCGTGCAGGCGATCACGGTGGTTCGAGGGGCATCTTCCCTCGGCTACCCCAGATCGCCTGCGAAACGCACTCTGCGCGCGGGGTCGGAGGTCGGAGGTAGCGTCTGGGCATGGTCGACGTCGCGCTCATCCTCCCTCCCGATCAACCGCCCGAGCGCTACCGCGACGTCGCGGTCGCCGCCGATGCAGCGGGGCTCGACGAGCTGTGGGTGTGGGAGGACTGCTTCGCCGAGTCCGGCGTCGCCGCTGCAGCCGCCGTGCTCGCGTGGACGCCGCGCATCCGCGTCGGCATCGGCCTCATGCCGGTGCCGCTGCGCACCGTCGCGCTCGAGGCCATGGAGGTCGCGACGCTCGCGCGCCTGTTCCCCGGGCGGCTGCTGCCCGGCTTCGGTCACGGCGTGCTCGAGTGGATGGGGCAGGCGGGCGTGCGCGTCGACTCGCCGCTCACGCTGCTGCGCGAGCACGTCGACGCGCTGCGGTCGCTGCTGGGCGGTGAGACCGTGACGAGCGACGGACGCTACGTGCGCCTCGACGACGTCGCGCTGCGGTGGCCGCCCGAGGTCGTGCCACCGCTGCTCGTCGGCGCCATCCGCCCACGCACGCTCGAGCTCGCTGGCGAGCACGGCGACGGCGTCATCCTCACCGAGGGCGCCGACGTCGAAGCCGCCCGCGAGCGCATCGACGCCGTGCGCGACGCGCGGCGCGCGGCCGGCCGCGACGGCGAGCCCGCCGCGGTCGTGTTCCTGTCGGTCCCCGTCGACGCGACGGTCGACGTCATCGCCACGCAGGTGCGGGCGCTCGAGGGCGTCGGGGCGACGAGCGTCGCGGTCTGCATCGTCGAGGCCGACGGCGGCCCGCCGATCGGGGATGCGCGCCTCCTCGACGCCGTGCCGGTCGTCGCGGCGGCGCGGGAGGCCGTGCAAGGGAGCTGAGCCGTCAGGGTCCGACGGTCAGGTGCCCGGCGGCGTCAGTCGTCGTCGAGGTCGTCGTCGAAGTCGTCGTCATCGTCGTCGTCGCCAGGTGGGGCGACGGGGGCGACGGGCGCGGGCGCGACCGGTGCGGGCTCGGTGGTGGGCTGCGTCGGTGCAGGCTCCGCGGGCGCCTCGCTCGGGGTGGGCTCGGTGGGCGTCGCGGTCGTGCCCGGCCCCACGATCGGCGCGGCACCCGTCGCCGTGCCCGCCGAGTCCTGCAGGTGCGCCATGGCCGACGCGACGCCCCAGGTGAGCCCCGCGAGCATCGCGACGACCGCCGCGACGGCGACGACGCGTGCGAGCATCCGGGTCATGCTCCGATCCTCGCAGCCTCAGGCGGTGGGGGCCACCCCGCCAGGCAGCGGGGTCGCGTGCTGCGGCACGAGCTCGTCGTCGCGCGGCGGCGGGGGAGGCGTGCCGTCGCCGAACGGCGAGCCGCCGAGCTCCTCGCGGCCGTGCGGCTCGAGCCAGCCCTCGAGCGCCGGGCCCTTCGGCACGATGCCCGACGGGTTCACGTCCTCGTGCACCACGTAGTAGTGCTCCTTGATCTGCGCGAAGTCGGTCGTGTCGCCGAAGCCGGGCGTCGTGAACAGGTCGCGGGCGTACGCCCACAGGTTCGGCATCTCGGTGAGCCGCTGCCGATTCGCCTTGAAGTGCCCGTGGTAGACGGGGTCGAAGCGCGCCAGCGTCGTGAAGAGACGCACGTCGGCCTCGGTGATCGATCCGCCCATGAGGAACCGGCGTGTGGCGAGCCGCTCCTCGAGCCAGTCGAGCGCGGTCCACAGCCGGTCGTACGCGGCGTCGTACGACGCCTGGGATCCGGCGAACCCGCACCGGTACACGCCGTTGTTCACCTCGGTGTAGACGCGGCGCATCACCGCATCCATCTCCTCCCGCTGCGCCGCGGGCAGCAGGTCGGGGGCGCCGTCGCGGTGGTGCGCACGCCATTCGGTCGACAGGTCGAGCGTCATCTGCGGGAAGTCGTTCGTGACGACGGCGCCGGTGGGGATGTCGACGATCGCGGGCACGGTGATGCCCTTCGGGTAGTCGGGCGTCCGCCGGAAGTACGCCTCCTGCAGCCGCTCGATGCCGAGCACGGGGTCGACGCCGCCGGGGTCGAGGTCGAACGTCCACGACCTCGCGTCGTGCGTGGGTCCGCACATGCCCACCGACAGCGCATCCTCGAGCCCGAGGAGGCGGCGCACGATGAGCATGCGGTTGGCCCAGGGGCACGCGCGAGCGACGACGAGCCGGTAGCGGCCGGCCTCGACGGGCCAGCCGTCGGCGCCGTCTGCGGTGATGCGCGACTCGATGTACGCGGTGTCGCGCGTGTACTCCTGGCCGGGGGCGACGTAGTCGGAGGGCATGGTGCTCACGCTACGCGCAGTGCCCATGTGCGCGCCCAGCGCCCGGATCCGTGATCGGTCGCTGCTGTCGTCCGATCGGGCAGCCGTCGTAGCGAGGCGACGCTCGAAGCTGCGACGACTGCCCGATCGCGGTGACTCGGAGTCTCGTGGGCGGCGCGACCGAGCGCCTGGCGGGTCAGGCGCCGACGAGGATCTCCGACAGCGGCTTGCGCGCGCGGGGTGCGTGCTCGCGCTCGCGCAGCACCTCGCCGAGCGCATCGGCGTCGCCGAGGGTGCCGAGCGCCACGACGGTCACGGGCTGCAGGCGCTGCTCGAGGCCGAACGCCTCGCGGGCGGCGTCGGCGTCGAATCCCGACATCTGGTGCACGACGAGGCCGTCGGCGTGCGCCTGCACCGACAGGTGCGCGACGGCCTGGCCGAGGTCGTAGACGGCCGTGCCGTTCGCGCGGCCCTCCTCCGACTCGATCTCGGCGATCGCGAGGATGAGCACCGACGCGTTGGGCGCCCACTGCTGGTTGAACTCGGCGAGGGTCGACACGATGCGGTCGAACGCGTCGGTGCCGCGGCGTGCGACGACGAAGCGCCAGGGCTGCGCGTTGTAGGCGCTCGGGCTCCACCTGGCGGCCTCGATGGCCTTCGACAGGAGGGCCTCGTCGACGGGCACGGGCTCGTAGGCGCGGGGGCTCCAGCGTGCCTGCAGCACGTCGAGGATGTCGTGGTCGGTGGGGGCGGTGCGGTCGACGATCGTCATGTCGGCTCCTGGATTCGTGGACGGATGGACCGGTCGCCGTTGACCCGTGGAGTCCAACGATCCGCGCCCGTCAGCATTCCCGATTCGTTCGAATCCGAACGATCACCTCGTGGCCTCGCGACCGTGATGGTGGCCCGCGAGACGCACGGCCATCTAGGACTTCGTCGTCTGCAGCTCCTCGGTGGGTGCGAGCAGGGTGAGGGTGCCCGTGCGGCTCATGCGGTCGGCGCGACGTTGCCGCGTCCACCAGACCGCCCCGATCGCGAAGGCGATGAGGGCGGTCAGGACCGCGACCATGATCGCCCAGCGGGGCCCGTACGCGTCCGCGACCCAGCCGACGATGGGGGCGCCGATGGGGGTGCCGCCGAGGAACACCGCCGAGTACAGCGCCATGACGCGGCCGCGCATCTCGGGTGCCGTCGACAGCTGCACCGTCGAGTTCGCGTTCGTCATGAACAGCTGCGCCGTGAAGCCCGCGAGGGCGAGGCCTGCGGCGAACAGCCACAGGTTCGGCACCCACGCGAGCGCGGCGCACGCGAGGGCGAACGCGCCGAGACCTCCGATGACGAGCGTCCACCGTGGTCGCTCCGAGCGGGCGGCGAGCAGGGCGCCGGAGACGGATCCGATCGCCATCGACGACGACAGCAGCCCGAACGTGTCGGCGTCGGCGCCGAACTCCACCGTCATCGTGGAGATGAAGATCGGGAAGTTGAGCCCGAACGTGCCGAGCGTGAACGCCATGACCATGACGATGACGATGTCGTGCCGCCTGCCGACGTACTTCATGCCCTGCACGATGTCGCCGAAGCCGCGGGCGCCGCGGGGCGCGGGTTGCAGCTCGCCACGGCGCAGTCGCAGCAGCGCGACGATCATCGCGACGAACGTGAAGGCGTTGAGCAGGAAGACGGGGCCGGCGCCGATGAGCGCGATCGACAGGCCGGCGACGGCGGGGCCTACGAGTCGGGCGCCGTGGAACGAGGCGGAGTTCAGCGCGACGGCGTTCGAGATGTGGTCCTGGCCGACGATCTCGGAGACGAAGGCCTGCCTCGCGGGGTTGTCGAAGGCCTGCGTCGAGCCGAACAGGGCTGCGAAGCACCACACCATCCACAGCTCGAGCACGCCGGTCACGGCGAGGACGCCGAGCGCGAGCGACAGCACGCCGAGCGTCGACTGCGTCACGAGGAGCACGTTGCGCTTCGGGAAGCGGTCGGCGACGAGGCCGGAGATCGGCACGAGCAGCAGCTGCGGACCGAACTGCAGCGCCATGGTGACGCCGACGGCCGTGGCGTCCTGGTCGGTGAGCTCGGTGAGGGTGATCCACGAGATCGCGGTCGCCTGCATCCATGCGCCGACGTTCGAGATGAGGGCGCCGACGAACCAGGTCCGGTAGTTGAACAGGCGCAGGGAGCGGAACATCACGCGTGGGCCTCCGTCGCGACGGGGCCGTGCAGCCGGGTGCGGTCGTGGGTGGGATGCGGGGTGCCGACGATCATGCGTCGGACTCGGCGATGCGCTCCATGATGCGCGCGGCGTCGTGCAGCGTCGCGCGCTCGTCGGCAGTGAGGGCGTCGAGCCGCGTCGCGAGCCACGCGTTGCGGCGCCTGCGGGTCTCGTCGATCATCTGCTGGCCGGCGTCCGTGATGACGAGCAGCTGCTTGCGCCCGTCGGTCTCGTGCGGCGTGCGGTCGACGTAGCCGTGGTCGACGAGGCCCTGCACGGTGCGCAGCATGCTCGGCGGCGTCACGCGCTCCTTCGCGCTGAGCTCCTGCAGCGTGACGGGGCCGCACTTCTGCATGGTGCCGAGCGCCGACATGTGGGGGAAGCCGAGCGTCTCGTCGGCGACCGATCGGCGCAGGCGCCTGCTCAGGCGCGCGACGGCGATGCGGAGGTCGTTGGAGAGTGCGAGAGAACGAGGCATGCCATTCGTTAGCCTAACGAATCTCCAGCCGACGCGCCAGCGAGCGCTCGCGGCGGCGAGGCTCCCGAACGCGCGCGACGACGTGGGTCGACCCGTCCACCTGTACCCCTCGTTCCCTGCGGTTCGCCTCGCGCTCGACGGCCGAGCGCGCCGCGCTGCTATACCAACGACACCGCATCTCGGCAGCGGGGGAGGCGGAGCAGGGCCGGCGTCGTCGGCCAGGCATCGACCGCCCCGCAGCCAGATCCGCGGACGGCGACGAGCACACGATGGAGGTGGGCGATGCGCATGGAGGTCCTCGGCCCCGAACCGTCTGGCCGCCGCCGCTGGCTGCAGGTGCTGGCCGGCTGGCCGACGCCCGAGCCCTTCGCGCACCCGACGTTCGTCGAGCTCTTCGCGCCCCTCTGCGCACCCCGCCCGACGCCGCTCGACGACGCGGGTCTGGCCCTCGGAGACGGGGGAACAGCCGGGGCACGCTTCGGGGGACACTGCACGCGGCACGCATCGTGCGACGCCGCCGAGGCGCGACTCGCGGTGCTCTCGCTCGACGACGGCACCGTCGCGCTGCCCTTCACGCTGCAGCGGAACGCGCTCGGCGCCGACGTCGTCGGGGCCTACGGCTACGGCGGCGCCTTCACGTGGGGCGTCGCGCCCCCCGTCGAGGAGTTCTGGGCCGAGTTCGACGCGTGGTGCCGCAGCGCGGGCGTCGTGTCGGAGTTCCACCGCATCCACCTGTTCGACGACGCCATCGCGCCGTTCCCCGACGGCGTGCGCGTGCGATCGACGAACGTCGTGTGCGACCTGCGTCCCGAGTGGGATGCGATCTGGGCCGACGTCGACCGGTCGGTGCGCAAGAACGTGCGACGCGCCCAGAGCCAGGGCGTGCGCGTGGAGGTCGATCGCGGTCCGCGCCTGCTGCCCGACCTCGCCCGCATCTACGCCATCACGATGCAGCGTCGCGAGGCGCACGAGCGGTACCGATTCCCGGCCGAGACGTTCGACCGGCTCGCCGACGAGCTCGCCGACCACGTGGTCGTCGCCGCCGCGTCCCACGGATCCGTCGTGGTCGCCGCCGAGCTGCTGCTGCTGTCCGGCACGCGGCTGTTCTCGTTCCTCGGCGGCTCCGACGTCGACGCGTACGCCCTGCGGCCCAACGACCTCGTGAAGGTCGAGCTCATGCGCTGGGGGCGCGCCCACGGCGTGACCGATCTCGTCCTCGGCGGCGGGCACCGGCCCGGCGACGGCATCGAGCGGTTCAAGCGCCGCTTCGCACCGACCGGCATCGTGCCGTTCCGCACCGCCGAGCGCATCCACGACGTCGACGCGTACGCGGCGCTCAGCGTCGGGCTCGACGACGCGGTCGAGCACTTCCCCAGGTACCGGGCGCCCGCGGCGGTGGCGCGGTGAGGCTCGGGCCCGGGGTCGTCGGCCCCATGATCGAGTCCGGCGCATGGGTCGTCGGGATGCTCGGCGCAGCGTGGAGTGCGCAGCTGCTCGTCGGGGATGCCTCCCTGCTCGCCGTCCTCGTCGCGACGCTCGCGCTCGCGACGATGCAGCTGCTCGCGGGTCGCGTCGCGATGCGCCTGCGGCTGCGCAGCCCCTTCGCCGCCATGCCGTCGCTGCTCGTGAGCGTCACGTCGTTCGTCGCGTGCGGCGTCGCGGGCACCCTCGCGGCCGTCGTGGCGGTCGGCGGCATGCTGCCCGTCGTGCTCGTGCCCACGGCGACGCTGCTCGCGATCGTGCTGCACGCCGCGAGCAGGCACGTCGTCGAGCAGGTGCTCGACGTCGTGCGGCGCCGCGCGAGGCACGAGCGCGCGCTCGTCTACGGCGCAGGATCGCTCGGTGCCGTCAGCGTCCACCAGATGCACGCAGACGACTCGTCGACGTTCGTCGCGGTCGGCATGCTCGACGACGACCCGCGCGTCGCGAACCGCGACGTCGAGGGCGTCCGCGTGCTCGGCACGCTCGCCGACCTCGCCAGGACGGCGACGGCGACGCGAGCGACGACGCTCGTCGTCGCCGTCGCGCACGCCGATGCGGCGCTCCTGCAGCGTGCGACGGCCGCAGCGACCTCCGCGGGGCTCGCGACGAAGGTGTTCCCGTCGCTCGCCGAGGTGCTCGGCGGCCGCACCCAGCTCGTCGACCTGCGCGACGTCGAGGTCGCCGACCTCATCGGCAGGCGACCGATCGACACCGACCTCTCGCGCGTCTCCGACGTCGTCGAGGGCAGGCGCGTGCTCGTGACGGGCGCGGGTGGCTCGATCGGCGCCGAGCTGTGCAGGCAGCTCCACCGGCTGCGGCCCGCCGAGCTGCTCATGCTCGACCGCGACGAGACGGTGCTGCAGTCGCTGCAGGTCGACCTGCACGGCGACGGACTGCTCACGAGCCCCAGCGTCGTGCTCGCCGACATCCGCGATCGCGACGCGATCGCGGCGCTCATGCTCGAGCTGCGCCCGGACATCGTGCTGCATGCGGCGGCCCTGAAGCACCTGCCGCTGCTCGAGCGCTACCCCGAGGAAGCGTGGAAGACGAACGTGCTCGGTACGCGCAACGTGCTCGAGGCCGCGGCAGCAGCGGGCGTGCGCACCTTCGTCAACATCTCCACCGACAAGGCCGCCGACCCCACGAGCGTGCTCGGTCGCTCGAAGCGGCTCGCGGAGGCGCTGACCGCGTCGCACGCGCAGCGCACGGGCGGCAGGTACCTCTCCGTGCGGTTCGGCAACGTGCTCGGCTCCCGTGGGTCGATGGTGCCGCTGTTCGCGCGACTCATCGCCGAGGGCCGGCCCCTCACGGTCACGCACCCGGACGTGACCCGCTACTTCATGACGATCCCCGAGGCGTGCCAGCTCGTCATCCAGGCGAGCGCGATCGGCGCGGGCGGCGAGGTGCTCGTGCTCGACATGGGCGAGCCCGTGCGCATCCTCGACATCGCCGAGCGCATGATCGCGATGTCGGGCAGGGACGTCGAGATCGTCTTCACGGGGCTGCGGCAGGGCGAGAAGCTGCACGAGCGCCTGCTCGGCGTCGACGAGCTCGACCAGCGGCCCTTCCATCCGCTCATCTCCCACACGTCCGTGCCCGCGCTCGACCCGGAGTCGCTCGCCTCGGTGCGTCTCGGGTGGCTGGGCCCCGTGCCGAGAGGCGTCGTCACATGACCCGCATCTTCCTGTCCCCACCCGACGTCGGCGAGCACGAGCGGCTCGCGGTCGTCCGTGCTGTCGAGTCCGGCTGGGTCGCCCCCGCCGGTCCCGAGCTCGAGGCGTTCGAGCGCTCGCTCGCCAATCGCGTCGGCGTCGCGCACGGCGTCGCCGTGTCGTCGGGCACCGCCGCGCTGCACCTCGCGCTGCTCGCGGTGGGCGCGCGCGCCGGCACCGTCGTCGTCACGGCGACGCTGACGTTCGTCGCGACCGTCAACGCGATCCTCTACACGGGGGCGACGCCCGTGCTCGTCGACTGCGGCGACGACGGCATGATCGACGCCGCCCTCCTGTCCGAGGCGCTCGACCGGCTCCGCGGCGAGGGCGCCGTCGTCGCGGCGATCGTGCCGGTCGACCTGCTGGGCGGCACCGCCGACTACGCGGCGATCGAGCCGCTCGCCGCCGCGCACGGCATCCCCGTCGTCGTCGACGCCGCCGAGTCGCTCGGCGCGCGTCGCGCAGGCAGGCAGGCGGGCTCGTTCGGCGCCGTCTCGATCGTGTCGTTCAACGGCAACAAGATCATGACGACGTCGGGAGGGGGCATGCTCCTCACCGACGACGCCCGCATCGCCGATCGGGCTCGGCACCTCGCCGGGCACGCGCGCGAGCCCGTGCTGCACTACGAGCACCACGAGGTCGGCTTCAACTACCGCATGAGCAACGTGCTCGCCGCGCTCGGTCGCGCGCAGCTCGAACGGCTCGACGGCATGATCCTGCGCCGCACGGCCATCCGCGCGCGCTACCGCGCCGTCGCATCCGGCACGACCGCGCACGTGCTCGGCGACGACGACGATGCCGACAGCTGCTGGCTGACGGCGCTGCTGCTGCCCACGGAGCACGAGGCAGCCGCCCTGCTCGACCACCTCGCCGCCGCCGACGTCGAGGCACGACCCCTCTGGAGGCCCATGCACCTGCAACCCGCCCATCGTCGGCTGCGCGTGCACGGGGGCGCGGTGAGCGAGCGGATGTCGCGCACGGGCGTCACGCTGCCGAGCGGCTCCAGCATGTCGGCCGACGACATCGACCGCGTCTGCGCCGTGCTCGACGAACGGCTGCGGGCATGAGCCCCGTCGCCTACGACCGCGTGAAGCGCGTCGTCGACCTGTCGGTCGCCCTCGTGGCACTCGTCGTGCTCGCGCCGCTGCTGCTGCTCGTCGCGCTCGTCGTCGCGGTGGGGCTCGGGCGTCCCGTGCTCTTCCGGCATCCGCGGCCCGGCATCCACGGGCGCACGTTCACGCTCGTCAAGTTCCGCAGCATGCTCTCGATCGACGAGGCGCGCGGGCTCGTGCGCGACGAGGATCGCGTCACGCGGCTCGGTGCGGGGCTGCGGGCGACGAGCCTCGACGAGCTGCCGTCGCTGTGGAACGTGGTGCGCGGCGACATGAGCCTCGTGGGGCCGAGGCCGCTCGAGCTGCGCTACCTGCCGAGGTACGACGCCGTGCAGGCGCGTCGGCACGACGTGCGGCCGGGGATCACGGGGCTCGCGCAGGTGCGGGGGCGCAACGCGCTCGACTGGGAGCGCCGCCTCGCCCTCGACGTCGAGTACGTCGAGCGCCGCAGCCCCGCGCTCGATGCGCGCATCGTCGCCGAGACGATGCTGCAGGTCGCGCGCCGCGACGGCATCGCGATGCAGGGGCACTTCAGCGCACCGGAGTTCCTCGGAACGGGGCGAGCATGACCCGCACGATCGTCATCGTCGGCGCAGGAGGGCTCGGCCGGGAGGTGCTCGACATCGTCGAGGCATGCAACCGGCAGCAGCCGCGTCGCTACCGCGTGCTCGGCATCGTCGACGACGGCCCGTCGGTCGTGAACGCCGGCCGGATGGCCGCGCGCGAGATGCCGCTGCTCGGCACCGTGGCCGAGTGGGCGGCGAATCGCAGCGGCGCCGACTGCATCATCGCGATCGGCGACCCAGCCGCGCGTGCGCGCGTGCACCTCACGCTCGGCGACTCGGCGCGCAGGAGCCCGGAGGTCGTGCATCCCACGGCGACGCTCGGCAGCCTCGTGCGGCTCGGGCCCGGGGCGATCGTCGGACCGGGGGCGCAGATCGCGTCGAACGTCGAGATCGGCGAGCACGTGTACCTCGGCACCGGCTGCATCATCGGCCACGACGTGACGCTGCGTCCCTTCGCGACGGTGCTCGCGGGCGCCGTCGTCTCCGGCGACGTCACGCTCGGCGCCGCGAGCGTCGTCGGCGCGCGCGCCGTCGTGCTGCAGGGGCTGACGATCGGCGCGCACGCGACGGTCGGGGCGGCCGCGTGCGTCACACGCGACGTCGAGCCGTCGACGACCGTCAAGGGCGTGCCGGCCCGATGAGCCGTCGGCTCGCGTTCGTCGTCACGGACGAGGTCACGGCGGCCGCCTTCCTGCGGGGCTACCTCGCGTCGCTGCGCGACGACGGCTGGGACGTGACGGTCGTCGCCTCGTCGAGCACGGGTGCGCTCGCGCGCCTCGCCGCACGCGAGGGCGTCGCCGCCGCCCCCGTGGCGATGCGCCGCGAGCCCGCGCCGCTCGCCGACCTGCGCTCCCTGTGGCGGATGCGGGCGACGCTGCGCGCGCTCGCACCCGACGTCGTCGTGGCGGCGACGCCGAAGGCGAGCCTGCTCGCGATGCTCGCGGCGCGCACGCTCGGCGTGCCAGCACGCGTCTACCAGGTGTGGGGGCTGCGGCTCGAGACCGTCGCGTGGCCCGCGCGCATCCCGCTGCTCGCGCTCGAGCGGCTGACGGCGCGCGCGTCGACGCTCGTCGTCGCGAACAGCGCGAGCCTCGCCGACGCGCTCGTGGCGCACGGCATCGCGGGCGACGTCGTCGTGCCGGGTGCGGGCAGCTCGCACGGCGTCGACACCGCACGGTGGTCGCTGGATGCGGTGCTGCCGCAGCCGCCCGTCGAGATGGGTCGAGCTGGCGACGACGACGCGCTCGTCGTCGGGTTCGTCGGGCGCGTGCACCGCGACAAGGGCATCGACGTCGTGCTCGACGCCGTCGCGCTGCTCGCGACGCCCGTGCGGCTCGTCGTCGTCGGACCGAGCGAGGATGCCGCCGTCGAACGGCGCCTCGCCGCGAGCCCGCACGTCGTCCGCGTCCCGTTCGTCGACGACCCGCGCGGCATCGTCGCCGCGCTCGACGTGCTCGTGCTCGCGACGCGGCGCGAGGGGTTCCCCAACGTCGTGCTCGAGGCCGCGGCGCTCGAGGTGCCGACGATCACCACCGACGCCACCGGCGCACGCGACGCCGTCGTCGACGGCGAGACCGGGTGGATCGTGCCCGTCGACGATCCGTCGGCGCTCGCGGTCGCGCTCGACGAGGCACGCGATCCGGTGCTGCGCCGCAGTCTCGGCTCCGCTGCGCGGGCGCGCGTCGTCGCGGAGTTCGAGCAGGTCGACGTCTGGCGCGCTCAGCGTCGCACGCTCGCCGAGCACGTGGGCGTGCGGGCATCGCGATGATGGCCCCCGGCATCCTCGACGGCGTCGCCGACCCCGAGGTCGTCGCGAGCCTGCTCGTGCTCGGCGTCGTCGGCGCGCTGCTGCTGGGTGCTGCGACGCGCGGCGAGGCCGGCTGGCTGCGTCGCCCTGCGCTCGTCGCCGTCGCCTGCTCGGTGCTCGTGCTGTGCGCGCGGCTCGTCGTCGACGTCACGATCGCCGACGACGAGGTCACATGGCACCACCTGGGCGTGCAGGCCGCCGAGCAGCTGCTCGGCATCACCGAGACGCAGCTCGACTACGTCGACGGCAAGGAGGGCTACCTGTGGCTGCTCGGCGCCGTCTACGCCGTCGCGGGGCCCGCGCCGATCGTGCCGATCGCGCTCAACGTGCTCGCCCACGCGTCGCTCGTCGTCGTCGTCGGTCGCCTCGCGATGCACGTGGGCGCCGAGCTCCCGAGGCTCGACGACGAGGCGCGGCTGCTGGGCGCGAGGGCCGCGGCGTGGGCGACCGCGACGCTGCCGACGATCGCGTTCTGGGTGCCGCGCGAGCTGCGCGAGACGATCACGGCGCTCGCGGTCGCGGTGGCGGCGCTCGGCGTCGTCCTCGCGATCCGGCGGCGCACGCCCGTGCCGCTCGCGATCACGGCGCTCGCGATCGCCGCGCTCTGGCCGATCCGCGAGACGACGGCGACCGCGGTGCTCGCGGCGGCCGCGGTCGCGGTGCTCGTCGGGTGGGCGCTGCATCGTCGTCGACCGAGCCTGCATCTCGCGCTCGTGCTGCCGATGGTCGCGCTGCTCGCCGTCGCGGCGTGGCAGCTCGCCGACGGTGCGGTCGGGCTGGCCCCCGACGAGATCGCGTTCCGCAACCGAGACCTCGCGACGGCCGACAGCGCCTTCGCGGGCGCGGCGCTCGAGGGCGGCGACTCGCTGCTCGACATCCTCGCCATCGGGCTGCCGCGCGTGCTCGCGGGCCCCTTCCCGTGGGAGGTGTCGCTCTCGCCCGTCATGCTGCTCGCCGCCGCGGAGGGCGCCGTGTGGGTCGCGACCGTCGTGCTCGCGATCGTGCTCGTCGCGGCGGGAGGCGGCGGTCGCTCCGCCGTCGTCGTCGCGCTCCTCATCGTCGCGGCGACGCTCGTGGGCGCGCTGACGATCAGCGTCGCCAACTACGGCCTCCTCGCGCGTGCGCGACTGCTGCCGCTCGTCGTGCTGCTGCCGCTCGCGGGCCTCGCGATCGGATTGCTGCGGCAGCGGCGCCGTGCCCTGCAGACGCGCCTCGCATGGCGTCGCCGGCCGATCGTCGAACGCGAGTCGACGTGAGCCGCGTGCTCGTGCTGCACTGGGGCACGCGCGGGGGAGGGCCGCAGCTGCACGCGGGCCTCGTCGACGAGCTCCGCCCGCGGGCGTCGCTCGCGATCGGCGTCGACCGTGCGAGCGAGTGCGCGGCGTCGCTCGAGGCGCAGCGGCTGCCCACGTTCCGCATCGGCGGCCGATCGCGGCTGGTCCGCGTGCTGCAGCAGCCGCTCGACGCCGTCCGGCTCGCGAGGTTCTGCCGTCGCACGGACGTCGACGTGATCGTCGAGGTCATGGACCATCCGCTGCACATTCTGCCGCGCATGCTCGCGCGGCGACTGGGGGTGCGGGTCGTGGGTGCCGTGCACGACGCGACGCGACACCCGGGGGAGGAGAGCGTGCTGCTGGCCGCGGTGGCCGCGTGGTCGCTGCGCACGCTCGACGCCGTGCTGGTCTTCTCGAGCGGCGTCGCCGAGTCGGTCGGCGCGCGCACCGACGCGCCGATCGTGCAGACGGTCCACCCGGCCTTCGGCGTGCCGAGCCCGCCGCGCACGGCGCCGGACGGCGGCACGGTCGTCGTCGGGCTCCTCGGCAGGCTCCTGCCCTACAAGGGCGTGCCGCGCCTGCTCGACGCCGTCGCCGCGCTGCGAGCCCGCGGCATGGACGTGAGGGTGGCGATCGTCGGATCCGGCTCCCTCACGCTCGACGACGCTGCGCTCGCCGCAGCGGCGGCGACCGTCGATCGACGATGGGTGCCCGTCGCGCTCCTCCAGCAGGAGGTGCTCGGCTTCGACGTGCTCGCGCTGCCGTACGACGAGGCGAGCCAGTCGGGGGTCGTGGGACTCGCGTGGAGCAGCGGGGTCCCCGTCGTGGCGACGCCCGTCGGCGGGCTCGCCGAGCAGGTCGGGCTCGGCGGCGGCGAGGTCGCGGCCTCGATGGCGGCGTCGGCGTTCGCCGATGCCATCGCCGCCGTCGTCGGCGACGCCGAGCGGTACGCCGCGTCGTCGCGAGACGGCCTCGCGGCGGCGGCGTCGTCGTGGGGCCGCATCGGCGACGACGTGCTGGACGCCGTCGAGCTCGTGCGCGCCGGGAGGCGGTCGCGATGACGTGGGGTCGTGCGGCACGCCTCACGGTGTGGAACGCGCTCGCGAGCATCACGGCGCAGCTGCTCGCGGTGCTGACGCTCGGTCCTGCCGACTTCGGCACGTTCGCCCTCGCGACGCTCGGGTACGGCCTCGCGTCGTCGCTGAGCCTCACGCTCGTCGGCGAGGCGTGGACGCGCGACGGCCGCCACGATCCGTGGGCGCGATGCTCGACCGTGCTCGTCGCGCTCGCGGCCGTCGTGACGATCGCGGGCCTCGCGGTCGCGCTCGTGCTCGCGTCGTGGACGGCGTGCATCCTCGCCGCGGCCATCGGCCTCGCGACGTATCGGCTCGGCGCCCGATTCCACGCGCTGAGCGTCGGCGACCTCCGTCACGTCGGACGCGCGGACGTCGCCGCGTTCGTCGTGACCCTCGCGACGTGGGCGGCGGCTGCGCAGATCGTGGATGCGCTCACGGCCGTCGCCGTCGCGTGGCTGCTGGGCTCCGCGGCATCCGTGGCGCTCTCGCGCCGTCCGCGCCGCGAGCGCGGCGCGCTGCGGCGATGGGCGACGCTCCACGCGCGCAGCATCCGCGCGCTCGCCCTCGACGCCGCGATGCTCGACGCGAGCGTCATCGGCGTGCCGCTGCTGCTCGCTCCCATGCTCGGCCTCGGCGACTTCGGCACCTACCGGGCGCTGTCGAGCGCCGCGGTGCCCGTGCGGCTCGTGCTCTCGCCCCTGCGGCCGATCCTCGCCACGGTGCCGCTGCGCACCTCGATGGCGCCGCGCTCCCTCGCGCTGCTCGTGGCCGCGGGCGTGCTCGTCGGCGGCGGCGTCGGCGGCGCGATCGCCGTGCTCGGCCACATGCCCTTCGTGCAGGGCACCGTGCTGGCGGCGCTCGCCGAGCACGCGCTCGTCGTCGGGGCGTTCACCGCCGCGAGCATGCCGCTCTACGCGGCGCAGATGATCGCGCGGTCGCGGCTCGAAACGCGTCCGCTGCTGGCCTTCCGCCTGTCGAGCCTCGTCCTCGGCGTCGCGCTGCCGTTCGCGGGCCTCTCGACCCTCGGCCTGCCCGGCGTGCTGTGGGGTGCGACGGTCGCGGCCGTCGCCGACGCCGTCGTGGTGCTCCTGCTGCTGTCGCGCGCTCGCCGACGTGCCGACGTCGTCGGATCCGGTGCGGCGTGACGACGCGCGCGGGAGGGTCAGGGCTGCGCGTCGGCGGGCTCGCGACGTCGGCGGCGCAGCGCACTGGCCCCGGGTGCGAGCAGCACGACGCCCAGCAGCGCGGCGCCCGCACGGTCGAGCGCGTCGATGGCGCGTGCGAGGTCGGGCGTGCGCGTGCGGCGCTCGCGCACGATCAGCAGCACGCCGTCCGAGTGCTGCGCGAGCACGGCGGCGTCGGTGACGGCGGGGAGCGCGGGGGCGTCGAGCAGCACCCAGTCATACACGGAGCGCGCCTCGTCGAGCAGGTCGACCATGGCAGCGGAGTCGAGCAGCTCGCTCGAGTGCGCGACGGACGCGCCCGCTGCGAGGACGTCGACGGAGGTCTCCTGCCACGGGGTCGTCGCGTCGACGAGCTCGGCGTCGTCGCCGAGCATGTCGGAGAGGCCGACGGCGCCGACGGCTCCTTGCGGCTCGGGACGCGCGTGGTCGCCCAGGTGCGCGTCGATCACGAGCACGCGAGCGCCGGACTCGGCGAGCGCCACGGCGAGCCGCATCGTCGTCGCGGATGCGGCGCGACCCTCGCTCGCGCCCGAGCCCGCACCGACCACGAGCACGGCTCGAGCCCCGGCGTCCAGCCCGAGCGAGCGGATGCTCGTGCGCAGCGACCGGAAGTCCTCGGCGACGACGCCCGCGGCGCTCGGCTCGCGGCCCGACGACGCGATGCGTCCGAGCACGGGAGCGTCGACGAGGCGGCGCAGATCGTGCTCGGCCTCGATGCGCGGATCGGTGCTCGCGCGCACGATGGCGATCGCGATGCCGAGCAGGAGGCCGAGCAGGAACCCGAGCCCGAGCGACAGCTCGAGGCGGGGGCTCGCGGCGCTCGAGGGCACCGTCGCGGCGTCGGTCACGGTGAGCGCGATGGGGCTCGCGGCCTGCGCCGTCGACTCGAGCTCGACGACCGCGGCCTGCAGGCTGCGCGCCGTCGCGTTGGCGACGTCGGCGGCCTCGTCGGCGGAGGGTGCGTCGACGCGCACCTCGATGAGCGCGGTCGAGGGCACGACGACGCCCGTGACGCGCCGCGCGAGCTCGCTCGTCGACTCGTCGAGGCCCAGCTCGTCGATGACCTGGCTCAGCACGAGGTCCGAGCCGACGAGCTGCGCGTACGTCTCGACGCGGGAGATCGCGAAGTCGTTGCCCTGCAGGATCTCGGCCGTCGTCGCGGCGGACTCGGTCGACACGAGCACCTGCGCCGTCGCACGGAAGACGGGCGGCTGGGCTGCGAACGCGACCGCGCCGATCGCGAGCCCGACGAGCGCGACGGCCACGACGAGCACCCAGGAGCGTCGCAGGAACCCCACGACTGCTCCGACCTCCATGGCGTCCCTCTCTCCGGTGTGGACATCATGCCCGCGAAGTCCCGGGATCCTCGCCGATCCGCCGCATCCGGGGGACGGTCGTCCCCCGGCATCGGGGGACGGTCATGACGGGGATGCGCGTGCTGCTCGTCGGCGGCGCCGGCTTCATCGGCACGCACGTCGCCACGAGCCTCGCTGCCCGCGGACACGAGCCCGTCGTGCTCGACGACCTCTCGAACGCGCACGCCTCGGTCGCCGGTCGGCTGTCCAGGATCGTCGGCGGCACGGTGCCGTTCGTCGTCGGCGACGCCGCCGACCCCGCGGTGGTCGAGGCCACGTTGCGCGCGCACCAGCCGGATGCCGTGATCCATCTCGCGGGGCGGAAGGCCGTCGGCGAGTCGGTCTCGGTGCCGCTCGGCTACTACCGCGTCAACCTCGGCACCCTGCAGACCGTGCTCGCCGGCGTGCTCGACCACGGGATCGCGCGCTTCGCGTTCAGCTCGTCGGCGACCGTCTACGAGCATCCCCGTGCGCTCCTCACCGAGTCGGACCGCACGGGCCTCGCGCTCACGAGCCCGTACGGGCGCACGAAGGCGATGGCCGAGTGGATCGTGCGCGATGCGTTCGCGGCGTGCCCGGGCGCATCCGCGACGCTGCTGCGCTACTTCAACCCGGTCGGGGCGCACCCGAGCGGCCTCATCGGCGAGGACCCGCTCGGCCCGCCCAGCAACCTGCTGCCCGCGGTGTCGCAGGTCGCCGCAGGTCGGCGCGACGAGCTGCTCGTGCTCGGCGACGACTACCCGACGCCCGACGGCACCGGCGTGCGCGACTACGTGCACGTGCTCGACCTCGCCGACGGGCACGTCGCGGCGATCGAGCGCGCGCCGCAGGGCGTGACGGCCATCAACCTCGGCACCGGCACCGGCGCGTCGGTGCGCGAGGTGCTCACGGCGTTCGAGCGCGTCGTCGGGCGTCCCGTGCCCGCGCGCGTCGTCGCCCGTCGCCCTGGCGACGCGGCGATCGCGACGGCCGATGCGACGCTCGCGCGCACCCTGCTCGGCTGGGTGCCGACGCGGACGCTCGACGACGCCTGCGAGGATGCGTGGCGCTGGCAGCGGCTGCACCCCGGCGGGGGCGGATGACGCGGGTCAGTCGTCGTCGACCGCTGCCGACTCGCACTCGCCGAGGAGCGTCGAGCGGACGGGCGCGAAGATGCCCTCGAGGTGCGTGGCGTCGTCGTCCGAGATGCGCGAGAGGAACAGCTCCTCCACGTGCCGCGCGTGCAGCGGCCGCGCCCTGCGCAGCATGCGGCGCCCGGCATCGGTGAGCACCGCGTCGGTGCCGCGACGGTCGGCGGTCGACGCCTCGCGGCGCACCCAGCCCTTCGTCTCCATCTGCTGCATGCGGTAGGTGAGGCGTCCGGGCGCGAAGGCGAGCTGGCGCGCGAGCGTGCCCATGCGCAGGCGCTCGCCGTCGGCCTCCGACAGCAGCAGGAGCACGTTGAAGTCGGCGAGGTCGAGGCCGCACGCGTCCTTCAGCCGCCGTTCGAGGGCCGCCGCCAGCATGGCGCTGCCCTCGAAGTAGGCGCGCCACGCCTCGGATGCCGCGGTCATGCCTCGAGGGTACGGCGCGAGGCTGGTGGTCGGCTCCGTCGTGGAGCCCGTCATCGACCCAGCATCGACGCGAAGTCGTCGAACGCGCCGCCCTCGGGGTCGAACGGGTCGGTCTTGGGCGCGCGCGGCATCTGCGTCACGAGGCGGGCGAGCTCGCGGCCCGCGCGGTCGATGCGCGACTGCAGCGCCGCATCCTGCCCCCAGTCCTCGGTGGCCGCGAAGACGCCCGTGGGGGCCACGACCGCCCCGAGGTACGCGAAGAGCGGGCGCAGCGCCGTGTCGACGACCATCGAGTGCCGCACGGTGCCGCCCGTCGCGGCCAGCAGGGTGGGGATGCCGGCGAGCTCGCGCTCGGCGATGCCGTCGATGAACGACTTGAACAGCCCCGAGTACGACATCGTGAACACCGGCGTGACGGCGACGATCGCGTCGGCGGTCGTGACGCGGCGAACGGCGTCGTCGAGCGCGGGTGGCGCGTGGCGCGTGACGAGGTTCGTGGCGATGTCGTGCGCCAGGGGGCGCAGCTCGATCGCGTCGAGCGTCGCGGTGGTGCCGGAGCTGGCGAGCGCCGCCTGCGTCGCGGCGCCGAGGCGCTGGGCGAGCATCGTCGTGGTCGACGGGTCGCCGAGGCCCGCGCTCACGATGGCGATGCGGATCGGTGCGGTGTCGGTCATGGTGTCCTCCTGCAGGTCCAACGGGCGCGAGCGACGCGCGATTCCGGTGGGGATGTGGTGGGCCCGGGGCTCAGGCCCGATCGGGCGCGATCGCCGCTGCGGTGTCGACGTCGTCGCGCACGGCGGCGTCGGCGTCGGCGGGTGCTGCCGCCGCAGCATCCCGGGCGGCGACGAGCGACGCGTGCGTCGGGGCGTCGGGCACGCCGGGCGCGCGCAGGCGGTCGAACTCGGCGCGCAGCGTCGGCACGACCTCGCGGCCCAGCATCTCGAGCTGGTCGAGCACGACCTCGAGCGGCAGGCCCGCGTGGTCGATGAGGAACAGCTGCCGCTGGTAGTCGCCCGCGTAGTCGCGGAACGACAGCGTCTTCTCGATGACCTGCTCGGGCGTGCCGACGGTCAACGGGGTCTGCGCCGTGAAGTCCTCGAGGCTCGGGCCGTGACCGTACACGGGGGCCTCGTCGAAGTACGGGCGGAATCGACGCTTGGCCTCGGCCTCCGTCTCGGCCATGAAGATCTGGCCGCCGAGGCCGACGATGGCCTCCTCCTGCGCGCCGTGCCCGTGGTGCTCGAAGCGCCTGCGGTAGAGCTCGACCATCTGCTGGGTGTGCTCCTTGTTCCAGAAGATGTTGTTGTGGAAGAAGCCGTCGCCGTAGTAGGCGGCCTGCTCGGCGATCTGCGGCGTGCGGATCGAGCCGTGCCAGACGAACGGCGCGACGCCGTCGAGCGGCGCGGGCGTCGAGGTGTACCCGGTGAGCGGGGTGCGGTGCTTGCCCGACCAGTTCACGACCGGCTCGCGCCACAGGCGGCGCAGCAGGTCGTAGTGCTCGATCGCGAGCGACAGGCCGTCGCGGATGTCGTAGCCGAACCAGGGGTAGACGGGGCCCGTGTTGCCGCGGCCGAGCGTGAGGTCGACGCGGCCGTCGGCGAGGTGCTGCAGCATCGCGTAGTCCTCGGCGATCTTCACCGGGTCGTTCGTGGTGATGAGCGTCGTGGCCGTCGAGAGCTGGAGCGTCGTCGTCTGCGCCGCGATGTAGGCGAGCGTCGTGGTGGGGCTCGAGGAGAAGAACGGCGGGTTGTGGTGCTCGCCGAGCGCGAAGACGTCGAGACCGACCTCCTCGGCCTTCCTCGCGATCGCGACGACGTCCTGGATGCGCTTCGCCTCGCTGGGCGTCTGCCCGGTGGTGGGGTCGCGGGTGATGTCGCTCACGGTGAAGATGCCGAACTGCATGCTGCTCATGGCCGCCTCCTGCTAGGTCTGCCGATCCAAGTATTTCGAATCTGAAGCAATCTAACCAGTGTCTGCCGGATCCATTCCCGCAGCGCGAACCGTGCCGTGCGCCCGGGCGTGGCGTCGGGACGCGGCGTCGGGACGCGGCGTCAGCGCGTCGTCGAGGCTGCATTCCACCCGAAGGCCCGCGCTCGCCGCATCGCGACGCTCCAGCCGTCGACATCCACCCCCGGCGGTGGCACCATCGCAGGCATGCAGCCCATCACCGAGCTCGCACCCGACGAGATCTTCGTCTTCGGCTCCAACGCGCGCGGCGTGCACGCCGCCGGCGCCGCCAGGACCGCGCACGAGCGATTCGGCGCCGTCTGGGGCGAGGGCGACGGGCTGCACGGCCAGTCGTACGCGATCGACACCATGAGCGGCGCCGACGTGCTGGCCGACCGCGTCGCCGCCTTCCTGCGCTTCGCGGACGAGCATCCTCGCCTGCGCTTCCTGCTCACGCCGATCGGCACCGGCATCGCAGGCCATGCGGCCCACGAGGTGGCGCCGCTGTTCGCGGCCGCGCCTGCGAACGTCGTGCTGCCCGCCGAGTTCGCAGACCTGCTGTAGCGGCCCATCCACAGGCTGCGGCGCATGGCAAGCGCGTGCGAGGCACGCGCGGATGCGAGTACCGTGCCGTAGCCGAACCTTGTGCGCCCGCCCGCGGAGGCCATCCGTGCGACGTGCGCCGCACCAGCGGAAGGGACAACCGAACATGACCACGCAGCAGAGCACCGAGCCGGACGGCGGCGCAGCGTCGCACGGCAGGCTCGAGGTCGACGACGTCATCGTCGTCGAGCGCAAGAAGGTCCGAACCGCCATCTCGGGCACCGTCGTCGGCAACTTCATGGAGTGGTTCGACTTCGGCATCTACGGCTACCTCACCGTCACCCTCGCCGCGGTGTTCACCGCCGACCTGCCCGACCCGTGGGGGCTCCTCGTGACGCTCCTCGGCTTCGCGATCTCGTTCATGGTGCGCCCGCTCGGCGGTCTCGTGCTCGGTCCGCTCGGCGACCGCATCGGCCGCCAGAAGGTGCTGTTCTTCACGATGGCGATGATGGCGACCGCGACGGCCCTCATCGGCGTGCTGCCGACCTCGGCGCAGATCGGTCTGTGGGCGATCGTGCCCCTCTACCTGCTGAAGATGCTGCAGGGCTTCTCCACCGGCGGCGAGTACGCCGGTGCGACGACGTACGTCACCGAGTTCTCGCCAGACAGGTCGCGCGGGTTCTGGGCGTCGTGGCTCGACGTCGGCTCGTACGTCGGCTTCGCTGCGGGCGCCTCGGTCGTCGCGCTCACGACCCTCGCGACGAACGCGATCTCCGGACCCGACGCGATGGTCGAGTACGGCTGGCGCATCCCGTTCCTCCTCGCCATCCCGCTCGGTGCGGTCGCGATCTGGTTCCGCCTCCGCATCCCCGAGACGCCGTCGTTCGAGGTCGCCGAGCAGGCGGGCTCCGTCGCGAAGGACGCAGGCGACCCGCTCGCGCGGCACGGCATCCTCGGCATCCTGCGCCACCACTGGCGCCCGATCCTCATCGCGATCGCGCTCGTCGCCGCGACGAACAGCGCCGGCTACGCGCTCACGAGCTACATGCCGACGTACCTCGAGACCGAGGTGGGCGTGTCGAACCTCATGGCCGCCGTCGCGACCGTGCCGGTGCTCATCCTCATGTCCGCCTTCCTGCCGCTCATCGGCAGGCTGTCGGATCGCATCGGCCGCAAGCCCGTGTACGGCATCGCCGTGATCTCGACGCTCGTGCTCATGGTGCCCGCGTTCGCGATCATGCAGATCGGCGAGGAGTGGGCGGTGTTCATCGCGCTCGCGATGGTCGCGATCCCCGTCGCGTTCTACGTCGCGATCTCGGCGTCGGCGCTGCCCGCGCTCTTCCCGACCGCGACGCGCTTCGGTGCGATGGGCATCGCCTACAACCTCGCGGTGTCGCTGTTCGGCGGCACGACGCCGCTGTTCTCGCAGGGGCTCATCGAGCTCACGGGCAACACCTTCATGCCGGCGTTCTACATCATGTTCTTCGCAGCCCTCGGCGGCATCGCGATGCTCACGATGCGCGAGTCGGCCAACCGCCCGCTCATCGGCTCGGTGCCCGCGGTCGAGACGCGCGAGGAGGCGGAGGCGGTCGTCGAGCGGCAGGACACCGACCCGCTCATCGACACGTCGCAGATGCCGGTCGTCACCGCGCGCGGCTGACGCTCAGCGCTCGCCCTCGGCTGCGAGGGCGAGCGCGAGCGTGGCTCTGCCGAGCGCCTCGGAGGCGCGGACGCCCGTGAGGGTCTCGATGCGGGCGATGCGCTTGCGGATCGTGTTCTCGTGGGCGAAGAGCGCGTCGGCGACCGCCGCGACGCGCCCGTCGAGCCTGCACAGCGCCTCCGCCGTCGCGACGAGCTCGCCGTGGTGCCGGACGTCGTGGTCGCGCAGCGGCGCGAGCACGTGGTGCCGGAACGGGCCGAGCTGCTCGGGGGTGAGCCGCTCGACGAGCCCATCCCACGTGGCGAGGTCGCGCGGCCCCGCCGCGCCGTCCCGGCGGGCGGCGATGCCGAGCGCTGCGCGCGCCTCGCGGATGCCGCGCGCGAGATCCCGCAGGCGGATGCCGTCGGTCCAGCCGTGCGCCACCCCCTCGAGGCGATCGCGCGCACCGACCCGCGAGGGCATGACGACGATCGAGACGTCGTCGAGCCTGCCGACGAGCGCGGGCACCGCATCGAGCGGCACGGGCTCGCGCGTCGCGACGACGACGAACTCGTCGCGGCCCGGCGCGAGGCCGAGGAGGCGGTCGCGCAGCACGAGCGGGCTCGCGAGACCCTGCTGCACGGCGTCCATGAGGAAGCCGACGCGCTCGTGCTCGCGCTCGACCTCGCGGCTGTCCGCGAGCGTCGCGGCGACGCGCTCGCTGATCGCGACGAACGGCGTCGACGGCGGCACCGTCAGCACGCAGAGGCCCACGGCGTTCGCCGCCTCGACGAGCTCGGGCGGCGCGTCGTCCCTCACGACGCCGAGCGCGTAGCCGATCGCCGCGGGCCTCGAGCCGAGCACGGCGTGCACGAAGTCGCGGTGCTCGTCGCCGTGCAGCATGACGCCCGACACGAGCAGCAGCTCGTCGCCGCGGAGGTAGGGGCTCGGGTCGGGCAGATCGGTGGGGAGCGCCCACCGCACGGGGCGATCGAGGCCTACGGGGCGCCCCGCGATCGCGAGGCCGAGGTCGGGCCACGCCGCGACGTCGCCCACGACGAGGCCGGATGCGCGCTCGAGTCCCACACCGCGACGCTACGACGCAGGTGTGACCGCCGCGTTTCCGCGTCGTTACCCGCGGTGGAGATCCCTCCACCCGACGAGGCGCGGCACGCACGGTTCCCACCGAGTCTCGGTCGAGCCGGCCGCTCGGCGCCTCGCAGCGGGTGCGATGGAGCATCCCGACCGAGAGGCACCCATGTCCACCATCGCCCCCGACGCCGCTTCGGCGCCGACGACGCAGGAGCGCGTCGACCAGGACTTCCCGTTGGCGCGCGTGCCCGCGCACGCGCGACGCGGCTGGTTCTCGATCTTCGTCGTGATCGCCGGCTTCCTCTTCTTCACGCCGACGATGGTGACGGGTGGCCAGGTCGCCGGCTCGTTCGGCTTCGTCGGCTTCGTCGGGCTCGCGCTCGTCGCGACCTCGATCCTCGCGCTCTACGTCGCGACGCTCGCTGCGGTGAGCGCGTCGACGGGGCTCTCGACGGTGCTGCTGTCGCGGCTCGTGCTCGGTCGCATCGGCGGCAAGTGGGCGTCGATCGTGCTCGGCGGCACGCAGATCGGCTGGTACGGCATCACGGTCGGGGTCCTCGCCAACCTGCTCGACGCCGCGTGGGGCTGGCCCGCGTGGATCTCGTCGATCGTCGGCGGCATCGTCATGGCGACGACGGCCTACTGGGGCTTCAAGGGCATCGAGGTGCTCTCGTGGGTCTCGGTGCCGCTCATGCTCGTGCTGTGCATCTGGGTGTCGGCGCTCTCGCTCGACGAGGTCGGCGGATGGGCGGGCATGCTCGCGACCGAGGGCGACGGCTCGATGCCGGTCGGCCTCGCGCTCACGGCGATGATCGGCACGTTCATCTCGGGAGGCACGCAGGTGGGGAACTGGACGCGCTTCTCCCGTCGAGCCTCGACGGCGTTCGCGATCGTGCTCGGCACCGTCGTCGTCATCGAGCTCGCGATGCTGCTGTTCGGCGGCATCGGCGCCATCGCCTTCGGCGAGGCCGACTTCACGACGCTGCTGCTGAGCCTCGGGCTCGTCGGCCTCGCCGTCTTCCTCCTCGTGTTCAACCTGTGGACCACGAACGACAACGCCGCGTACGCCTTCGGCGTCGCGGGTGCCGAGCTCTTCGGCAAGGGCGACAAGCGTCCGTTCATCGTGGGAGGCGTCGTGATCGGCATCGCCCTCGCCGTCACGGGCGTCGCCGACTCGATGACGATGTTCCTCGTGCTGCTCGGCACCGTCATCCCGCCGCTCGGCGGCGCGATCATCGGCACGTTCCTCTTCGTGTGGCGTCGGCGCGACCCCGGGCTCTCGGTCGACGACGTGCCGCTCGTGCGCTGGCCCGGCGTCGGCGCGTACGCGCTCGGCACGGCGGCCGCCGTCGTCGGCTCGGTCCTCGGGCTCGGCAGCCCTGCGATCCAGGGCGTGCTCGTCGCGCTCGTCGCCGCGCCGGTCCTCGCGGCGATCGCCGAGCGCTCGGCGGCACGGCGATGAGCGGCTCGGTGCGGATCGTCGGCGCCGAGTGGATCACGATGACGGGCGCCGACACGGCCCCCGAGCGCTGCGACGTGCGCATCGTCGACGGCGTGATCGCCGAGATCGGCCTCGACCTCGCGCCCGAGGCGGGCGAGACCGTGCTCGACGGCCGCGGACTCCTCGGCACCCCGGGGTTCGTCAACGCCCACACCCACTCGTGGGAGTACCTCTACAAGGGTCGCTACGACAACCTGCCGCTCGAGCTGTGGATGCTGTCGTCCTACCCGATCCTGGGCCAGCATCCGCTGTCGACCGACCTCATCCGGCTGCGGTCGCAGCTGTTCGCCGTCGAGGCGATGCTCGGCGGCACGACGACCCTCGTCGACGACGTGCTCGAGATGCCCGGCCAGGATGCCGCGCAGCTCGCCGCCGTGTTCGAGGCCTACGAGGCCGTCGGGGTGCGCGCGAACGTCTCGGGCCACATCATCAACCGGCCGTTCGTCGACACGCTGCCCTTCGTCGAGGCGTACCTGCCTGACGAGGTGCTCAGCGACGTGCGCGCGCAGGGCATGGCCTCCGCCGAGGAGTACCTCGCCTTCTCCCGCGAGGCCTTCGCGACGCACGATCGGTCGGCGGGTGGCCGGCTGCGCTACATGGTCGCGCCGTCGGGGCCGCAGCGCTGCACCGACGACCTGCTGGTCGGCGCCGCCGACCTGGCGCGCGAGCACGCAGCGGAGTGCCACATCCACGTGCTCGAGACGAAGGTGCAGGCCGTGACGGGCCACGAGCTCTACGGCTCGACGCTCGTCGAGCACCTGCACGCGATCGGTGCGATGGGACCGCAGACGACGTTCGCGCACGGCATCTGGCTCACCGACTCGGACCTCGACCTCGTCGCCGCGACCGAGACGAACGTCTCGCACAACCCGATCTCGAACCTCAAGCTCGGCTCGGGCGTGCTGCCGTGGCGGGCGTACCACGACCGCGGCGCGACGCTCGGGCTCGGGACCGACGGCTGCTCGTCGAGCGACACGCCTCGCATCCTCGAGGTCGTGAAGATGGCAGCGCTGCTGCACAAGGCATCGGGACCCGAGTACGACGCGTGGCCGACCGTCGCGGAGGTGCTGCGCGCGGCGACGATCGGCGGTGCGCGCACGGCGAGGCTCCACGACGCGATCGGGTCGATCGAGGTCGGCAAGCGCGCCGACGTCGTGCTCTTCGACACCGAGACGCTCGCGTTCACGCCGCGCAATCGGCTCGACCAGCAGCTCGTCTACAGCGAGAACGGCTCGTCGATCGCCTACGTGCTCGTCGACGGCGTCGTGACCGTCGACCACGGGCGCACGACGCTCGTCGATGCCGAGGCGCTGCGTCGCGAGCTCGCGGGCGTCGCCGACGAGATCCGCGCCCACCAGGACGGCCTCGATCGCGTGAACGCCGTGTTCGCGCCCGCGTTCCGTCGCATGCATCTCGAGAGCGCTGCGATCGACGTGGGCGTGCACCGGTGGATCGGCGACGAGCGCGCGCTCGTCGCGTCGCGGGGCTGAGCACGGCCGCCCTCCGGCGGCCTGCGAGATGGTTCGGCGCTCTGCGCGCGAGTCGCTCGCGGGCCGCCGCTCGACGGCCCGGGCGTGTCGGGAGCGACGGGGACCGCCGGGATCCCATGTCTCGACTGGGCAGACGGCGGGAGGCGACACGCCCGGGATGCATGCCGCCGCCGGCATGGGCAGCCAGCGAGGAAGTTGTTCGCGTGGCTAAGGTCCTATGACCGTTCGGGGCTTCGAGCCCATCCCTTGACTCCAGGAGAGCCATGCCCCACGGCGACGCGCACCATCCCACGACCTCCGACGCACCGGCTGCGGGAGTCGATCCAGGAGGGCGTCGCCTCGAGGTCGACGACGTGATCGTCGTGCCGACGTCGCGGGTCAAGAAGGCCATCTCGGGCACCGTCGTCGGCAACTTCATGGAGTGGTTCGACTTCGGCATCTACGGCTACCTCGCCGTCACGCTCGCCGTGGTCTTCACCGCCGATCTGCCGGAGCCGTGGGGCCTGCTCGTCACGTTGCTCGGCTTCGCGATCTCGTTCCTCGTCCGCCCCCTCGGCGGCCTCGTGCTCGGTCCGCTCGGCGACCGCATCGGCCGCCAGAAGGTGCTCTTCCTCACGATGGCGATGATGGCGATCGCCACGGCGCTCATCGGCCTGCTGCCGACGTCGACGCAGATCGGCCTGTGGGCGATCGTGCCGCTCTACCTGCTGAAGATGGTGCAGGGATTCTCGACCGGCGGCGAGTACGCGGGTGCCTCGACGTACGTCACCGAGTTCTCGCCGGACCGCTCCCGCGGATTCTGGGCGTCGTGGCTCGACGTGGGCTCCTACGTGGGCTTCGCGGCCGGAGCCTCCGTCGTCGCGATCACGACGGTGCTGACCGAGTGGCTCGCGGGCCCCGGCGCCATGGTCGAGTTCGGCTGGCGCATCCCGTTCCTCGTGGCCATCCCGCTCGGTGCCGTCGCGATCTGGTTCCGCCTGCGCATCCCCGAGACGCCCGCGTTCGAGGCCGTGCACGCAGAGGGCGCCTCGCGGCCGAACGACCCGCTGGCCCGCCACGGCATCCTCGGCACCATCCGCCACCACTGGAAGGCGATGCTCGTCGTCGTCGCCCTCGCGGCTGCCACCAACACCGTCGGCTACGCGCTCACGAGCTACATGCCGACGTACCTCGAGCGCGAGGTCGGTGTGTCGAACCTCCTCGCGGCCATCGCGACCGTGCCGGTGCTCATCGCGCTGTCGGCGCTGCTGCCCGTCATCGGCCGCATCAGCGACCGCGTCGGCAGGAAGCCCGTCTACGTCGTGGCCGTGGCGTCGACGCTCGTCGTCATGGTGCCTGCGTTCGCCATCATGCAGATCGGCGAGCTGTGGGCCGTGATGGTCGCGCTGTGCATCGTCGCCGTGCCGGCCGCGCTGTACATCGCGGTGTCGGCGTCGGCGCTGCCCGCCATGTTCCCGACGGCGACGCGGTTCGGCGCCATGGCGATCGCCTTCAACATCTCGGTGTCGCTCTTCGGCGGCACGACGCCGCTGTTCTCGCAGGCGCTCATCGAGCTCACCGGCAACACGTACATGCCGGCGTTCTACATCATGCTGTTCGCGGCGCTCGGTGGCGTGGCCCTGCTGTCGATGCGGGAGTCGTCGAACCGTCCGCTCGTCGGCTCCGTGCCGACGGTCGAGACGAAGGCCGAGGCCGTCGCCGTCGTCGAGCGGCAGGACGCCGATCCGAGCATCGACCTGCGCTCGATGCCGCTCGAGGTCATCCGGGCGAACGACGCCGGCGCCGACGACGATCGCGAGCTCACGCGCGCCTGACTCGCGTCCTCGATCGGGCAGGAGCCGCTGCGATCCGGCCTCCGACTCCGCAGCTCCTGCCCGATCAGGCGTCAGAGGCGACCAGTCGCGCGGTGGTCGCGCGGGGCACGGCGCCGTGGGCGGCGCGCTGCCGACGGATGGGCGAGGGGCGCCTCCGAGGAGTACGCTGCACGCCGGAGCAGTCGGAGGTAGGCAGTGCCCAAGTTCGCCGCGATCCGGCAGGACCACACGTTCGTCGACCTGCAGGGCGTCACCATCCACTGGTACTCGTGGATGCCAGGCAAGCCGAAGGCGATCGTGCTCATCGTGCACGGCGTCGGCGAGCACGCGCTGCGCTACGAGCACGTCGCGCAGCACCTCGTGCAGGCAGGCTTCGGCGTCGCGGCGCTCGATCAGCGCGGGCACGGCGCCACGGGGCTCGAGCAGACCGGCGGCGACGTGAGCCGGCTCGGCAGGCTCGGCCCGGGCGGGGGCGCGGCGGTCGTCGGCGACGTCGTCGCGCTCGTCAAGCGCCTCCGCGGCGAACGCCCCGGCCTGCCGCTCGCCGTCATCGGCCATTCGTGGGGGTCGCTCACGATGCAGCGGTTCCTCAATCGTCACGCGCCGCTCATCGACGCCGCAGTGCTGTCGGGCACGGCGTACCGCCTGCCCGGCTGGATGACGGCCGGCGACCTCAACGTGCGCCACAAGCACCTCGGCGACACCGGCTACGAGTGGCTCTCGCGCGACCCCGCGGTGCAGGAGGCGTTCGCCGCCGACCCGCTCACCTTCCCCGCCGACGTCATCAGGCTCTTCGGGCCCATGGAGGCTGCGCGCCTGCTCGGCGTGCCGGCTCGCTCGCTCGGCGTCGACATCCCGCTGCTCGTCGCCGTGGGCTCCGACGACACCCTCGGCGGCGAGGCGTCCGCGCGTCGGCTCGTGCGGGCCTACGAGGAGCGGTCGGGGCTCACCGACGTCACCCTGCGCGTCTACCCGGGCGCACGGCACGAGATCTTCAACGAGATCACGAAGGCGAAGGTGCTCGACGACCTCACCGCGTGGCTCGACGCGCACGTCGCGCCCGAGCGCGAGGGCCGTCTCGGACGCAGCTCCACCCCGGCGCCGTAGCCCGGCACCTCGCGCGGGGCGCGGCTCGCGGGGCGGATGTGCTGCGCGAACGGCCGCTGCGGGAGCACCATGGGTGCATGGACGAGGTCCCGCACCCGCGGGCATGGCGCATCGCCGCGCCGGCCCTGCTCGGCTGGAACGTGGTCGGCGGCGTCGTGGGCGGTGCGCTCGTGGTCGTCGCGGTGCACCTCTCGCCCAGCGGAGGCACCGGCGCGTTCGCGCCCGGTGCGCTGCCGCTGACGATCCTCGTCGTGGGCGTCGCGGCCATGCTCGGCGCCGTCGGTGGCCTCCTCGGTGGCGGCACGCTCGTGCTCGCGCGCGGACGCAGGCCGACGCGTCGCACGGTGGTGCGCGGCATCGCCGCCGGCCTCGCGGTGTGCGCGCTCGTCGCGGGCGCCGCGATCGTCGCGCCGATCATGCCCGACGCCACGCGGCCGCTCGCCGTCGCGATCGGCCTCGCCATCGGCGCCGTCATGCTCGGGCTCGCGTTCCGCTCGCGCGAGGTGCACTGGCGCGAGGACGCGCCAGGCGGCGCCACCGTCGCCACGGGGTCGGGCGCGGGTGCGCGACCCAGCGACGACCCCATCCGCGACCTCGTCGACCCGCCCGCCGATCGCTGAGCCGTAGGCTGGGAGGCGGTCCCACGCAGGCGAGGAGGCGCGCGATGCACGGCGAGTACAAGGTCCCGGGCGGCAAGCTCGTGGTCGTCGACGTCGAGTCGGACGACGACCGCATCACCGAGTTCCGGCTGTCCGGCGACTTCTTCCTCGAGCCCGACGACGCGCTCGAGCAGATCGACGCGGCCGTGCTGGGCATGCCCGTCACGGCGACGGCAGCCGAGATCGGCACCGCCATCCGCGAGGGGCTGCCGGAGGGCGTCACGATGCTGGGCCTCACGCCGGAGGCCGTCGGCGTCGCGCTGCGCCGTGCGCTCGCGAAGGCCACGTCGTTCGCCGACTACGAGTGGACGATCGTCGACGACGAGCCGCGTCTGCCCATCCAGCACGTCGCGCTCGACGAGGTGCTCGCGAACGAGGTCGGCCAGGGACGCCGGGGCCCCACGCTGCGGTTCTGGAACCTGTCGGGCCCAGCCGTGTACATCGGCTCGTTCCAGTCGTACCGCAACGAGGTCGACCCCGAGAGCGCCGAGCGCTTCGGCATCCCCGTCATCCGTCGCATCTCCGGCGGCGGGGCGATGTTCTCGGAGCCCGGCAACGCCATCACCTACTCGCTGTACGTGCCTGCCGACCTCGTGCAGGGCATGAGCTTCGCCGACTCGTACGCGTTCCTCGACGCGTGGGTGATCGAGGCGCTGCAGGCGCTCGGCATCGACGCGAGCTACGCACCGCTCAACGACATCACGTCGCCGCAGGGCAAGATCGGCGGCGCGGCGCAGAAGCGCCTGGGCTCCGGCGGCGTGCTGCACCACGCGACGATGTCGTACGACATGGATGCGGAGAAGATGGTGCAGGTGCTGCGCATCGGCCGCGAGAAGCTCTCCGACAAGGGCACGACGAGCGCGAAGAAGCGCGTCGACCCGCTGCGATCGCAGACGGGCATGGCGCGCGAGGCCGTGCAGGAGGCGCTCAAGGCCACCTTCCGGCGCCTCACGAACGCGACCGACGGCGAGCTCACCGCAGCCGAGCTCGCGGAGGCCGACGCGCTCGTCGCATCGAAGTTCTCGACCGAGACCTGGCTGCACCGCGTGCCGTAGCCGGTCGGCGGTCGACGTGGGTGCCGTCCAGGCGGCGCCTCAGATGCTCGACGTGCTCCCCACCAGCAGCGCGACGAACGTCACGAACCAGCCGATCGACCATGCGATCGAGCCGAGGATCGCGAGGATCGACAGCACGATCGCCCAGACGGCGAGCCCACCGCCGCCGAGACGCTGCACGCGTGCAGCGATCGCGATCTGCAGCGCGGGGATCGCGACGGCGAGCGTGAACAGGCCCAGCAGCGGGATCGCCGAGACGACGCATGCGACGATCGCCCAGGTCAGCGCGCGCGTCGCGACCCTCGTCGAGCGCTGCGAGGCGAGCATCGCGTCGGGGATGGGCTGGAACTGCTGCGGCGGGGCGAAGCGGTGCTGCTGGGGCTGGGGCTGACCGGGCTGCGGTGCACCCCATCCGGGGCCTGAGCCTGCACCAGGTGGCGGGGGAGGCATGGTCACCGGCTCATCGTGGCACGCGCGCCCGCGTGTTCCCAGCGAATCTCGGCCAAGATCGGACCCATGCTTGACTTCTCCCTCGAGTTCACGCCCGACCTGGTCGCCGTGTTCCTCACCCTCTTCGTGCTCGAGGTCGTCCTCGGCGTCGACAACGTCATCTTCATCTCGATCCTCGCCGCGAAGCTGCCGGTCGAGCAGCAGGCGAAGGCCCGCAACCTCGGCCTCACGCTCGCGATGGTCATGCGCGTGCTGCTCGTGCTGCTCGCCGGCTGGATCATCACGCTCACGCAGCCGCTGTTCACGCTCGGGTTCCTCGACGGCTCGCCGTTCGATCCCGAGTTCTCCGGCAAGGACCTCATCCTCATCCTCGGTGGCGGCTTCCTGCTGTACAAGGCGGTCACCGAGATCCACCACAAGCTCGAGGGCGCCGACGACCACGGCTCGACCGGTGGTGCCGCGAAGGCGACGTTCGGCGCCGTGCTGGCGCAGATCCTGGCGCTCGACCTCGTGTTCTCGCTCGACTCCGTCATCACCGCGGTCGGCATGACCGACCGCATCGTCGTCATCATCACCGTCGTCGTGCTGTCGTTCGGTCTCATGCTCATCGCGGCGAAGCACATCTTCACGTTCGTCAACAACCACCCGACGGTGAAGATGCTGGCGCTCGCGTTCCTCGTGCTCATCGGCGTCTTCCTCGTCGCGGAGGGCTTCGGCTTCCACATCGAGAAGGCCTTCATCTACGGGCCGATGGCGTTCGCGGTGCTCGTCGAGGTGCTGAACCTCGCGTACGCGGCCCGCAAGCGCAAGCGTGCTGCGGCTGCCGAGGCGGCGAAGCCCGAGCCCGTGCGCCTGCACTCCGGCTACACCGTCGAGGAGGAGCGGGAGGCGCTGCAGGCCTCGTCGAAGGCCGCGACCGCCGAGCCCACCCCGGAGCGGTAGCGCGTGCTCGACGTGACGCTCAGCGGCTCGTCGAGGGCGATCTTCCCTCGGCGGCCCGCACGGCGTCACATCCGGCCCGCCGGCCAGCGTCGTCCGCACCCAGCCGCGGTGGCGTACGATGGCTCTCGCTGCCGCAGGGCAGCGCTGGGGATGTAGTTCAATGGTAGAACTGGTGCTTCCCAAGCACCCAGCGCGGGTTCGATTCCCGTCATCCCCTCCAGTGGGCAGCGCGATCGCGATCCGATGCGGGCCCGACTGACGACGCGGTCGCATCCGCTCGGCAGACCCTCCTCGCGGACCAGCATCCGCCGTCGAAGGCCAGCTTCACGAGGGGATGCCATGTCCGAGCCGATCACCGTCGCCATCGAACGCCACGTCGATCCGACGAAGCAGCGCTACGCGCTCAGCTGGGTGCGGCAGGGCATCGACCTCGCCCACACGCATCGCGGATTCCTCGGATCAGGATGGGTGCAGGCTCGCCCTGGCAGCGACACGTGGCACATGCTGTACCGATTCGACACCGCAGCGAACCTGCACGCGTGGGAGGCGAGCGACGAGCGCCGCCTGTGGCTCGACGCCGGGGCCGACTTCGCCCGCGAGGCGAGCGTCGAGCGTCGCAGCGGCATCGAGGGATGGTTCGACTCCGCCGCAGGCGAGGGCGTGCCAGGGGACCGCGTCGAGGTGCGCGCCGCCGAGCCCGTGCCGCCGCGGTGGAAGCAGGGCGTGGTCGTGTGGCTGGGGTTCTTCCCCGTCAACGTGCTCGTCACGCTGCTGCTGGGCCTCATCCCCGGCTTCTCCGGCGTGCCCATCGTGCTGCGCCTGCTCGTGACGAGCCTCGTGCTCACGCCGATCATGGTGGGCTTCGTGCTGCCGGCGATCACGCGGCTCTTCCGCCCGTGGCTGCTGCGCGGCCGCGACTGACGCACCGCATCCCTCGTTCCGAGGTGCGCCTGCTGCGCTGAGGTGCGCGTGCAACCGCACCTCGCTGCAGCAAGCGCACCTCGCAACGGGATCTGCGACCGGGACGGCGCGCGCACCGACCTCGTCGGACGCCGGCTACGCGGATGCGGGGGCGAGCACCTCGACGCGGTTGCCGAAGCCGTCGAAGCAGTGGAACCGCTCGTAGCCGGGGAACGTGCGCCGATCGGTCCAGACGACCTCGAAGCCACCGTCGGCGACGCTGGCACCGAGCCGCTCGAGCTCGGCGACCGACTCGACGACGACAGCCGGATGCGCCTTCCGCGCAGGCACGAACGGATCCTCGCGCCCCATGTGGATCTCGACCACGACGGCGCCGGCGTCGTCGTACGCCCGGAACCAGCAGCCGCCCCGCGCCGCCATGGGCTCGGGCTTCGGCACCTCGGTCAGCCCGAGGCGGTCGCGCCAGAAGGCGCGCGCCTCGTCCTCGCCGCCGATGGGCATCGCCACCTGCACGTGGTGGTGTCGCACGCGTGCCTCCTCGTTCGTGGATGGGCGTCGTCGCCCGGGCGCGACGCTACCGGGAATCGGCGGCGCATCCGAGGGTTGCATCCTCCATGCGACTCGTCATCCTGCACGGCTACGGCGCCTCGCCGGCCTCCCACTGGTTCTCGTGGCTCGCCGACGAGGTGGGCGACGCGGCCGACGCCGTCATCCCGGAGCTGCCCGAGTCGGATGCGCCCGAGCGGGGCGCGTGGGTCGCCGCCGCGCATGCCGCGATCGGCGACGAGGGCGACGTCGTGGTCGTCGGGCACTCCCTCGGCACCGTCGCGGCGCTGCTCGCGCTCGCGCACGTCGATCGTGCCCGACTGCGCGGCCTCGTGCTCGTGTCGCCGTTCTGGGAGCCGGTGCCGACCGTGCCGGGCGTCGACGCGTTCCTCGCCGACCTGCCTGCGACCCCCGACCTGCGCGACGTGCCGCTGGTCGTGCTCGCGAGCGACGACGACCCGATCGTCGACCCCTCGCTGTCGGCGAGGGCTGCGGCGCTGCTGGGCGTGCCCGTGCAGACGGTGCCCGGTGGTGGCCACTTCCTCGACCGCGAGGGCTGGACGGCGCTGCCCCAGGTGCGCGACGCGGTGCTGGGGATGCTCGCGCGCGACTGACTGCGGGCGCGGCTGTGGCGCGGAGCGACGCCGCAGGTCAGGCCGTGGGGATGCTCGGCCACTCGACGACGCCGAGCTCGACCCACACGAGCGTCGCCGCGACGGCGAGCACCGCGACGAGCGCGAGGGTGCCCGCGAGCGCGATGTACGCGCGGCGGCGCCTGCCGGTCGTGATGCGCTGCATGCTCCACGACAGCGGTGCCGCGACGAGGGCGACGAGCACCGCGATCGACGGAGCGACGAGGTGGGGGATGCACGCGAGCACCGCGAGCACGATCGTGCCGACGATCGCGGGCCACGGGGGTCGGTCGGCGTGCGCCGCCGCGGCTGCGGCGTCGGCGTCGTCTGCGGCGTCGGAGGTCTCGTCGAGCTCGATGCGCTGCGGCAGCGGCACGCGGATGATCGGCGGCAGCTCGCCGCGGCGCAGCCGTTCGATCTCGTCGCTCACGCATCCATGATCGCGCGATCGGCTGCCGACCGCGCGCCGGGCCGCCGCCCGCGGGCGCGCGTGCTCGATGGCGGCGACACGAACCGTCGCGGTCGGTCGTCATCTGGTCGCGAGGCATAGCATGTGGCACATGGCACAGGACTCCTCCGCGCACCGGATCGCTGCGCCGGAGAGCCTTCGCGAGCAGGCGGAGCGCTCGGTGTCGTCTCGCATCGTCACCGGCGAGTTCCGTCCGGGGCAGGTGCTGACGGTGCCGTCGCTCGCCGCCGACTTCGGCGTGAGCGCGACGCCGGTGCGGGAGGCGCTGCTCACGCTCGTGCGCCGCGGGTTCCTCGCGCCGGTGCGCAACAAGGGCTTCCGCGTCACGGAGGTGACGGTCGACGAGCTGCGGGAGATCACCGCGGTGCGCCGCATGCTCGAGGTGCCGCCGATGCGCACGGTCTCCGGTCGCATCGACGAGGCGCTCGCCGAGGATCTCGCACAGCTGGCGTCGGCGATCGAGGGCGCGTTCGAGTCGCGCGACTTCGAGGCGTATCTCGCCGCCGACACGGCCTTCCACCTGCGCATCCTCGAGGTCGCGGGCAACCGCAGGCTCGTGGAGCTCGTGGCCGACCTGCGCACGCAGACGCGGCTCGTGGGCCTCGTCGAGGGCGACGTGGAGACGCTGCGCGACTCGGTGCACGAGCATGCCGAGCTGCTGCAGGCGCTCGTCGCCGGCGACGCCGAGGCGGCGGCGGCGATCATGGATCGCCACCTCGACCACATCGGCGGCGTGTGGAGCGGTCAGGCGGAGGACGCCGCGGGCTGATCGAGCGCCACCTCGCAGTGGTGTGTAACATGCTACCCACGGCGGAGGGGGTGGCATGCGACGGACCGGGATGCCCTCGCGCCGCCTGCCTGAGACGGTGGGCGCATGCGCGTCGTGATCGTGGGCGCCGGCATCGTCGGCGCCGCCTGCGCGGAGCTGCTCACGCGCTCGGGGGCCGACGTCGTCGTGGTCGACCGTGCAGGCATCGCCGCCGAGACCTCGAGCCGCTGCGAGGGCAACCTGCTCGTCAGCGACAAGGAGCCAGGGCCCGAGGCGCAGCTCGCGCTCGTCTCCGGCGAGATGTGGCGCTCGCTCGCCGCGCGGCTCGACGGCGAACGGCGCCCTGGCCAGCCGCCCACCGAGCTCGAGCAGAAGGGCGGCATCGTCGTCGTCTTCGACGGCGGGCAGGTGCCGCTGGCCGACCTCGCCGGGCGGCAGCGCGCCATCGGCATCGAGGCGGAGCCGCTCGACGCCGCCGCGCTGCGCGCCGCCGAGCCCGACGTCGCCCCGGACGTCGCGGCCGCGATGTGGTACCCGCAGGATGCGCAGCTGCAGCCGGCCTTCGCGACGATGGCCCTCATGGCCCATGCGCAGGCGCGCGGCGCGCGGCTCGTCCGCGAGGAGGTCGTCGGCGGCATCGTGCGCGGCGGCAGGCTGTGCGGCGTGCGCACCGCGACGGGCGCCATCGAGGCCGACGTCGTCGTGAGCTGCGCCGGCCCCTGGGCGGCCGACCTCGCAGCCGTGCTCGGCGGCCACGCGCCGATCCTGCCGCGGCGCGGGCACATCCTCGTCACGACGCCCATGCGGCAGCGCGTCCATCACAAGGTCTACGACGGCGACTACGTCGGCGCGGTCGGCTCTGCGGATGCGGCGCGGCAGACGTCGACGGTCGTCGAGTCGACCCCGGCGGGCACGGTGCTCATCGGATCGAGTCGAGAGCGCGTCGGCTTCGACGCGGTGCCCTCGCTCGCCGCCATCTCGCAGATCGCCGCGAAGGCCGTGCGGGTCTTCCCGTTCCTCGAGCGCACGACGCTGCTGCGCTCGTACACGGGCTTCCGCCCGTACGCTCCCGACCACGTGCCGATCATCGGCGAGGACGCGCGCCTGCCCGGTCTCGTGCATGCCTCGGGGCACGAGGGTGCCGGCATCGGCCTCGCCCCGGCCACGGCTGCGCTCGTGGCGCACGCCGTGCTCGGCTCGGCGGCCCCGATCGACCCCGAGCCGTACCTGCCGACGCGACCGACGCTCCAGGAGGCGGCATGACGACCATCCGATTCGACGGCGACGACCTCACCGGTGGCGAGGGGCGCACGATCGCCGGGATCCTGCTCGAGCACGGCATGGTGTCGTGGCGCACGGCGGCGGGCGCGCAGCGCGGCATCTTCTGCGGCATCGGCGTCTGCCACGACTGCCTCGTGACCGTCGACGGGGTCGAGGGCGTCCGCGCGTGCCAGCGCGAGGCGGTCGACGGCGCCGTCGTCGAGCGGGAGGAGCGGGCGTGAGGCACGTCGTCGTGCTCGGAGCGGGCCCCGCTGGCCTCGCTGCGACGCGGGCTGCGCTCGCCGCTGGCGCTCGTGTGACGCTGCTCGACGAGGGCGAGCGTCCCGGAGGGCAGTACTGGCGGCATCGTCCTGGCGTCACGGATGCGCGTCTGCAGCACGACTGGTCGCGCTTCCGCAGGCTCGAGGCGGCGGCGGCGGGCGCCGACGTGCGGCATGCGACGAGCGTCTGGTCGATCGAGGTGCGAGACGGCCTGCGGGTGCACGCCGTCTCCGGCCCGGCCGACGCCGCGGGCCGCGCGCGCGTCGTGGTCGACGCCGACGCGCTCGTCATCGCGACGGGCGCGCACGACAGGGCGCTGCCCGTGCCGGGCTGGACCCTGCCGGGGGTCTCGACGGCGGGGGCTGCGCAGGCGCTCGCGAAGCGCGACGGGGTCGCGATCGGTCGTCGCACGCTCGTGTCGGGCTCCGGGCCGTTCCTGCTGCCGGTCGCGCAGTCGTTGGCGGCCGTCGGCTCGACGGTCGTCGAGGTGCTCGAGGCCTCGCGCGTGCGAGGGCTCGCGGCGGGCTGGTCGTCGCGACCGTGGGAGCTCGTCGGGCTCGCTGGCAAGTCGGGCGAGCTCGCCGGCTACGCGCGCGAGCTGCTGCGCCACCGCATCCCGTACCGGGTGGGGCAGGGGGTCGTGGCGATCCACGGCGATCGTCGCGTGGAGTCGGCGACGGTGGCGCGGCTCGACGCGCGGTGGCGGCCGATCGCGGGCTCCGAGCGGGAGGTCTCGTGCGACGCCGTCGCGCTGGGTCACGGCTTCACGCCGCGGCTGGAGGCGGCGATCGCCGCTGGGTGCGCGATCGGGCCGGATCGCTTCGTCGTGGTCGATCGGTCGCAGGCGACGAGCGTGGCGGGCGTGTACGCCGCTGGGGAGGTCACGGGCATCGCGGGCGCGGACGCCGCGCAGGCCGAGGGGCTCGTCGCAGGCTTCGTCGCAGCCGGGGGTCGTCTCGACGATCCGCGCGTGCAGGCCGCGTCGCGCGCGAGCGCCAGGGGCCGGCGCTTCGCGGCGAGGCTCCTGGCAGCGCACGGCATCGGTCGCGGCTGGGTGTCGTGGCTGCGCGACGACACCGTGCTGTGCCGGTGCGAGTCGGTGCCGGTCGGCGCGGTGCGGGCGGTGGCGCAGCACGCGCATCGTCCGATGCGGCTCGCGTCGCGCGCGGGTCTGGGCGCCTGCCAGGGGCGCACGTGCGGGCGCGCCGTCGAGGATGTCGTGCGCGCGTGCGGCGGCGACGCCGACGGCGCGCTCGATCGACGGCCGGTCCTCGGCTCGGTGCGTCTCGGGGAGGTCGCGCAGGCCGGGATCGTCGATGACCGAGACGTGATCGAGACACGTTCGTAACGTCGAGACGCTTGACTCGACCGCATCACCATCTGAAATATGTGACAGGTCACACTCTACGAGAGGCGGATGCGATGGAGACCCTGCGGAACGTACGAAGCACGGCGCTCGTGGCGGTCGCCGCCGCGACCGCGCTGGTGCTCTCCGGCTGCGGAGGCGGCGGCGACGCCGACTCGCAGGGGAGCGACGTCGACCTCACCGACGCCGGATTCGCGCTCGAGCGTCCCGAGCCCCAGCAGGGCGGCGTGCTGACGGTGCTCGGCTCCGTCGACCTGTCGCACCTCGACCCGGCGATGGGCAACGACGGCAACGTCAACAACGTCTACAACCTCATCTACCGGCAGCTCACGCAGTACGTCTACGACCCCGAGACCGCCGAGCTCGAGCTCGTCGGCGACCTCGCGACCGACACGGGCACGCCGAACGACGACGCGACGGAGTGGACGTACACGCTCCGCGACGACATCTTCTTCGAGGACGGCACGCCCATCACCTCCGCCGACGTGCGCTTCGGCATCGAGCGCTCGCTCGACCCGGCGCTCGCGATCGGCAACGACGAGCACCTGATCCTCCAGGGCGCGAGCTCCTACCCGGGGATCTACCAGGATCCCGCCGGCCTCCCGTCGATCGCGACGCCGGACGACCAGACGATCGTGTTCACGCTCGAGCAGCCGCTGGCATCGTTCGCAGACGTCGCCGCCACCCAGGTCTTCACGCCGTTCCCGGCTGGCGAGGTCGACGCGCAGCAGCTCGACGCCATGCCGATCTCGTCGGGGCCGTACCGCGTCGAGTCGTACCAGCGAGGCGACAGCCTCTCGCTCGTGAGGAACGAGGAGTGGGTCGCCGAGACCGACGAGATCCGACCCGCGTACCTCGACGGCTACGAGTTCCTCTTCGGGCTCGACCCCAGCACGATCGACCAGCGGCTCCTGTCCGCGCAGGGCGACGACGTGAACGCGATGGCGGCGTCGACGAACGGCCTGCTGCCTGCGAACCTCGCGCAGGCGACGGCCGACACCGCGCTGTCGTCGCGCATCGTGCAGTCGCTGCCCACGTGCACGATGTACATGGCGATGAACACGACGACCCCCGGGCTCGACGACGTCCGGGTGCGACAGGCCATCAGCTACGCGATCGACCGGTCGAGCGTCGTGACCGCCACCGGCGGCCCGTCGATGGCGCAGACCGCGAGCGACATGCTCACGCCGCAGGTGCCGGGCCGCGTCGAGTTCGACCTGTACCCGAGCGAGGGCGACGGCGGCGACGTCGAGACCGCGGTGCAGATGCTCGAGGAGGCCGGCTACGGCGAGGGAGACCTGTCGTTCACGATGGACGTGCGCAACCTGCCGAAGTGGCAGGCGCAGGCGCAGTCGGTGCAGCAGTCGCTGCAGGCCGTCGGCATCGACGTCGAGCTGAACGTCATCGACGCCGCGACGTTCTACGAGGTCGTCGCGACCCCCGCCCAGCAGAACGACCTGACCGTGACCGGCTGGTGCTCCGCATGGCTGTCCGGCAACCCGCTGCTCACGCCCCTGTTCGACGGCGACAGCATCACCGAGACCGGCAACACGAACATCGCCCAGCTCGACGACCCCGAGATCGACGCGATGTTCGACTCCGTCGAGGCGATCGTCGACATCGACGAGCAGAACGACGGCTACGCGCAGCTCAACGAGATGATCATCGAGCTCGCGCCCGTCGTGCCGCTCGTGCGCGAGACGCCGCTGCAGATGGTCGGCTCCAACGTCGGCGGCGCCTACGCGCACGCGGGTCGGACGGGCTACATCGACTACGCATCCGTCGGGCTCATCGACCCGGAGGGCTGAGCATGAGCGTCGCCTCCCAGCTCGCTGCGGAGGACGTCGAGGCGACCGCGGGCGGGGCACGTCCCCCCGCCCGCGGGCGCGCCTGGCTCGCAGAGCTGCGGCGGCCGACCGTGGTGCTCGCGATCACGTTCCTCGTGCTCGTCGTGCTCATGGCGCTGCTCGCCCCCGTCCTCACCGGCATCACCGGCAACGGCCCGAACGCCTTCAACGAGGACCGCATCGACCCCGCTCGCGGCGGCATCCCGATCGGTCCGTTCGGCGGCATCTCCGCGCAGCACTGGTTCGGCGTCGAGCCGCTCAACGGCCGCGACATCTTCGCCAGGATCGCGTTCGGCGCGCAGACGTCGCTGCTGATCGCCGCGTCGGCGGCGCTGCTCACGACCGTGCTCGGCGTCGCGTTCGGGGTGCTCGCCGGCTACCTCGGCGGCATCGTCGACCAGGTCATCAGCCGCGTCATGGACTTCCTCATGGCCTTCCCGGCGCTCATCTTCATGATCGCCGTCCTCTCGGCGATCCCAGGAGGCAACCGCCCGCTGCTGCTCGTCGTCGTGCTGTCGGTGTTCGGCTGGCCCGCGATCGCGCGCGTCGTGCGGTCGCAGGCGATGTCGGTCGCGTCTCGAGACTTCGTCGAGGCCGCTCGCGCCTCGGGAGCGGGCAGGCTGCGGATCGTGTTCGGCGAGGTGATGCCGAACCTCGCCGCGACGATCATCGTCATGGGGACCCTCACCGTCCCGACGTTCATCGCGACGGAGGCGGGCCTGTCGTTCCTCGGCGTCGGCGTGCAGCCGCCGGCACCGTCCTGGGGGCAGATGATCGCCTCCGCGGTGCAGTGGTACGCGTCGAACCCCATGTTCTTCGTCGTGCCAGGCACCTTCCTCACGCTCACGGTGCTGTCGTCGATGGTGCTCGGCGACGCGATGCAGCGGGTGCTGGCGAAGGGGGCGCAGGGCTGATGGCCTGGTACGTGGTCAAGCGGCTGCTCGCCGCCGTCGGCGTGCTGTTCGCCGTGGTGCTGTTCACGTTCGTGATCTTCTTCTGGCTCTCGCCCGACCCGGCCGCGAGCATCTGCGGGCAGACGTGCAGCCCGGAGCGCATCGAGAGCATCCGGTCGATGCTCGGCGTCGACCAGCCGTTCCTCGTGCAGTTCGGCACGTTCCTCGCGGGCATCGTCGCCGGACGCTCGTACGGCGAGGGCGCGTCGGCGATCCTGTGCGACGCTCCATGCCTCGGCTACAGCTTCCAGACCCGCGAGTCGGTCGTCGCGATGATCGCCGATCGCCTGCCCGTGAGCGTCACGGTCGCCGTGGGCGCCGCGGTGCTCTGGCTCGTCGTCGGCGTGACCGCCGGCCTCGTCGCCGCCGTGAAGCAGGGCACGTGGTGGGATCGCGGGGCCATGGCGCTCGCGCTCGCCGGCATCGCGCTGCCGAACTACTTCGTGGCGCTCATCCTGCAGTACGTGCTCGTCGTCGAGCTGCGCGTGCTGCCGTTCCCGCAGGCGGTGCCGTTCGCCGACGATCCGCTCCGATGGCTGCAGGCGTACATCATGCCCTGGATCGTGCTGTCGCTCATGTACGCCGCGATGTACACGCGGCTCACGAAGGCCAACGTGGCCGACACGCTCGCGGAGCCGTTCATGCGCACCGCGCGCGCAAAGGGCCTCTCGCCGCGCGTCCTCATGACGAAGCACGCGCTGCGCCCGTCGCTCACGCCGGTCGCCACGCTCTTCGGCATGGACTTCGCCGCGCTGCTGGGCGGTGCGCTCATCACCGAGACGGTCTTCGGCCTCAACGGCGTCGGCAAGCTCGTCTACGACGCGATCGGCACGAACGACCAGCCGGTCATCATGGGCGTCACGATCCTCGCGGGCGTCGCCGTCGTGCTCATGAACATCGTCGTCGACCTCGTCTACCCCGTGCTGGATCCGCGCGTGCGGACGGGGGCGGCCCGATGAGCGCGCTGCTCGAGGTCGAGGGGCTGCACGTGGAGTTCGGCCCGGAGTCCGCGCCGACGGTCGTCGTGCGCGACACGTCGTTCACGATCGAGGCGGGAGCGACGCTGGGCGTCGTGGGCGAGTCGGGCTCCGGCAAGTCGATGACGTCGCTCGCGATCATGGGGCTGCTGCCGCGCGGTGCTCGCGTCCGCGGCTCCGTGCGCTTCGACGGCGAGGAGCTGCTCGGCCGCACGGACGCGTGGATGCGCAAGCGGCGCGGCGACCGCATCGGCATGGTCTTCCAGGATCCGCTGTCGTCGCTCCACCCGTACTACGCGGTCGGGGCGCAGATCGCCGAGGCGTACCGCGCGCACCGTCGGGTGTCGCAGGCGCAGGCGCGGCGGGTGGCGATCGAGGCCATGGAGCGCGTGCGCATCCCGGAGGCCGCCTCCCGCTACGGCCACTTCCCGCATCAGTTCTCCGGCGGCATGCGGCAGCGCATCATGATCGCGATGGCGCTCGTGTGCGAGCCCGAGCTGCTCATCGCCGACGAGCCCACGACGGCGCTCGACGTGACGGTGCAGGCGCAGATCCTCGAGCTGCTGGCCGCGGTGCAGCGCGAGACGGGCATCGGCATGCTGTTCATCACGCACGACCTCGCGGTCATCAGCGAGCTCGCCGACCATGTGCTCGTCATGCAGGGCGGAGACGCGGTCGAGTCGGGCACCGCCGAGCAGATCTTCTCGGATCCACGGCACCCGTACACGAATCGGCTGCTGGACGCGACGCCGCGCATCGACGAGGAGGTCGCGCCGTGAGCGAGCCGCTGCTGACCGCGAGGGATCTCGTGAAGGAGTTCGCGCCGAGCGGGCTGCGCGTGCGCGCACGGACCCCGTTCCGCGCGGTGGACGGGGTGAGCATCGACGTGCACGCGGGCGAGACGCTCGCGATCGTCGGCGAGTCGGGCTCCGGCAAGTCGACGACGGCGCGCCTCGTCGCGCGCCTGCTCGATCCGACGAGCGGCACGATCGCGCTCGAGGGCGAGGACGTCACGCGTGCGACCGACGCGCGCCTGGCGTCCCTGCGCCGCACGGTGCAGTTCGTGTTCCAGGATCCGTACTCCTCCCTCAACCCCCGGCACGACGTCGCGCAGATCGTGTCGGCGCCGCTGCGCTACCAGGGCATCCGCTCGTCGGTGCCGCACGCGACGCGCGTGCACGAGCTGCTCGAGCGCGTCGGGCTGCAGGCGTCGGACGCGAAGAAGTACCCGCACCAGTTCTCGGGCGGGCAGGCGCAGCGCATCGGCATCGCGAGGGCGCTCGCGGTCGATCCGAAGGTCGTCATCTGCGACGAGGCGGTGTCGGCGCTCGACGTGTCGGTGCAGGCGCAGGTCATCGACCTCCTGCGAGGCCTGCAGCGCGACCTCGGCATCGCGTTCGTGTTCATCGCCCACGACCTCGCGGTCGTGCGGCAGATCGCGCACCGCGTCGCCGTCATGCACGGCGGTCGCATCGTCGAGCAGGGCACGCGCGACGAGGTCTTCGACGCGCCGCGCGAGGAGTACACCAGGGCGCTGCTGGCAGCGGTGCCGAGGATCCGCCCCGAATGGGAGCAGAGCAGAAGGAGCAGGACGCAGCATGACGACGGCCACTGACACGCGCACGAACGCCGAGGCCCGGTTCCGCGAGGTCTCCGAGGAGGAGTGGGCGTGGCGGCTCGTCGACCTCGGCGAGCAGCACCACGGCGGCGAGGTCGTCGACGACTTCCTCCCCGACGAGACCGCGGCCGCCTGGACGGCACGCGGCGAGCGGTGGCGCGCGACGATCGCGCAGGTCGAGGCCATCGATCCGGCCGAGCTCGACGACGCCGCGCGCGTCGACCGAGAGGTCTACCTCGACCAGCTGCGCACGCTCGTCGCCCGCGTCGACCACGGACTGCACGAGCGGCCCGCCAACGCCGACTCCGCGTTCTGGACCGACCACATGGGCAGGGCGCGGCGCGCACGCACCGACGAGGACGACGCGCAGCGACTGCTCGCGCAGCTCGCGCAGCTGCCGCGCTGGTTCGACGAGCACATGGCGAACATGCGCGCGGGGCTCGCGCGCGGCTTCGGTCCGGCACGGATCTCGATGGTCGGCAGGCAGGAGCCCGTGCGCGGCGTCGCCGAGGCGCTCGACGCGCAGTCGACGCCGTACTGGCTGCCGTTCGCGCAGCTGCCCGCGAGCGTGCCCGGCGACCGGCTCGCCGCGCTGCGCGCGCAGGCGGAGCAGGTCATCGGCGAGCACGTGATCCCCGCGTACCGCAGCCTGCTGGCGTTCCTCGAGGAGGAGTACCTGCCGGGGCTGCCCGAGACGGTCGCGGCGACCGAGGGTCCGGACGGCGCCGCGTTCTATCGCAGCCAGCTGCGCGAGTTCACGACCACCGACCTGTCGCCGGAGGAGATCCACGCGCTCGGCCACGCCGAGGTCGCCGCGATCCTCGCCGAGATGCGCGAGATCGCCGTCGAGACCGGCTTCGACGGTGACGTGCCCGCGCTGCTCGCCCACATGCGCACCGATGCGTCGTTCTACGCCGCGACGCCCGAGCAGCTGCTGAAGGAGGCGGCGTGGGTGTGCAAGCGGTTCGACGCCGTCGTGCACCGCTGGTTCGGCACGACGCCTCGACAGCGCTTCGGCATCGTCGAGCCGCCTGCGGACCTCGCGCCGTTCTACACGTTCGGGCGCGGCGGCCTCGACGCGTACACGCTCAACACGTACAACCTGCCTGCGCGACCGCTGTACTCGCTGCCTGCGCTGACGTTGCACGAGGCTGCTCCCGGACACTGCTTCCAGATCGCGCTCGCGCACGAGGCCGACGCGATGCCCGGCTACCGTCGTCGCATCTACATCTCGGCGTTCGGCGAGGGGTGGGCGCTGTACACCGAGCGCCTCGGCGTCGAGATGGGCATCTACGAGACCGCGTTCGAGCGCATGGGCATGCTGAGCTTCCAGATGTGGCGCGCCGCTCGGCTCGTCGTCGACCCCGGCATGCACGCCTTCGGGTGGTCGCGCGAGCGCGCGCAGGACTTCCTGCGCGACCACACCGCGATCGCCGAGCACGAGATCGTCACCGAGATCGACCGCTACATCGCGTGGCCGGGGCAGGCGACGGCGTACCACGTGGGGCAGCTCACGATCCTTCGGCTGCGTGCGGCGGCCGAGGAGCGCCTCGGTGCGCGCTTCGACGTGCGCGCGTTCCACGACCTGGTGCTGGGGCTGGGCAGCGTGCCGCTGTCGGTGCTCGAGCAGGAGGTCCATCGAGCCATCGACCGCTGGGAGGCTGCAGCATGACCGCCATCACCATCACCGACGCCGTCGTCTTCGACGGGTCCGACGTGCTCGAGGGGCGCGTCTCGGTCCGTGCCGTCGACGGTGTGATCGTCGCCGTCGGCGACGTCGCTCCCCAGCGCGGCGACGTCGTCGTCGACGCCGCGGGGCGCACGCTGCTTCCCGGTCTCATCGATGCGCACATGCATGCGTACGGCACGAGCACGAGCCAGCTCGAGATCGGGCAGTCGCGGCTCAGCTACGTCGCGATCGCGGGGGCGCAGCGGCTGCGGCGTGCGCAGGTCCGCGGGTTCACCACGATCCGCGACGTCGCAGGCGGCGACCCCGGGTTCGCGCGCGCCATCGCGGAGGGACGCACCTCGGCACCGCGCTACCTGTACTCGGGGCCGGCCATCAGTCAGACGGGCGGGCACGCGGATCCGCGCCCTGCGGAGGTCGAGGAGTGCGGGCACAGCCACACGGGCGAGGTCGTCGACGGCGCGGACGCGATGCGCCGCGCCGTGCGCGAGCGGTTCCGCACGGGCGCGCACTGCGTGAAGATCATGACCTCCGGCGGCGTCATCTCGCCCACGGATCCGCTGCGGCTCGTGCAGTTCAGCACCGAGGAGGTGCGCGTCGCGGTCGAGGAGGCGACCAGGCGCGACTCGTACGTCGCGTCGCACGCGTACTCGCCCGCCGGCATCGCGCACGCGGTGACGAACGGCGTGCGCACGATCGAGCACGGCAACCTGCTCGATGCGCCGACCGCTGCGCTCATGGCCGAGCACGGCGCGATCCTCGTGCCGACGCTCGTCGCGTACGACGCGATGGATCGGCGCGGCGAGGCGATCGGGCTCGCGGCCTCCAGCCGCGACAAGAACCGCGAGGTGCTGGATGCCGGCAAGGAGGCGATCGCGCTCGCCCGGGCGGCGGGCGTCGTCATCGGCTTCGGCTCCGACCTCATGGGCTCGCTGGAGGACGATCAGCTGCTGGGCCTGCGCCTGCAGTCGGAGGTGGAGGGCATGCTCGAGACGCTGCGCTCGGCGACGAGCGTCAACGCGGGCATCCTGGGCCTCGACGACGTCGGCACGGTCCGCGTCGGCAGCCGGGCCGACCTGCTGCTCGCCGACGGCGATCCGCTCGCCGACGGTGCCGTGCTGTGGGATGCGGCGCGTCCACGCCTGGTCGTGCAGGACGGCCGCGTGGTCGCGGGCGACGAGACGACTGCCGCCACAGGAAATGTGTAACATATGACACATCAGACGGGATCGGCGTCGCATCGCGCCCACGGGAAGGCTCACCGCATGACCAGCATCGACCTCGGCGGCGTCGTCGTCGCCACCACGCTCGCGTTCCGCGAGGACGCCGCAGCGCCTGCCGGGCTCGCCGTCGACTACGACCGCTTCGGTGAGCACGTCGACTTCCTGATGTCCAACGGCGTCCACGGCGTGGGCCCCAACGGGTCGCTCGGCGAGTACTCCTCGCTCACCGACGCCGAGCGCCGTCGCGTCATCCAGGTCGCCATCGAGGCCGTCGACGGCCGCGGCATCGTGATCGCAGGCGTCCACGGCGTCGGCAGCCACCAGGCGCGCGCATGGGCAGAGACCGCGGCGGAGGACGGCGCCGACGGCGTGCTGCTGCTGCCGCCCACCCTCTACCGCGCGAGCGACGCAGAGGTCATCGCCCACTTCGAGGAGGTCGCGAAGGTCGGCCTGCCGATCATGGCCTACAACAACCCGTTCGACACGAAGGTCGACCTCACGCCAGCGCTCGTCGCCCGTCTCGCCGAGATCCCGGAGGTCGTCGCGATCAAGGAGTTCTCCGGCGACGTGCGACGCGTGTACGAGATCGCCGAGCGGTGCGACATCGACATCGTCGCGGGCGCCGACGACGTGCTCTTCGAGTCGCTCGTCAACGGCGCGGTCGGCTGGTTCGCCGGCTACCCCAACGCCTTCCCCAAGGAGGCCGTCGCGCTCTACGAGCTGTGCATGCGCGGCGACTGGCACGAGGCCAAGGCGCTCTACCAGCGGCTCGTCGCCGTGTTCCGCTGGGACTCGCGCACCGAGTTCGTGCAGGCCATCAAGCTGTCGATGGACATCTGCGGCAACTCCTACGGTGGGCCCACACGGCCCCCGCGCGGGCCGCTGACGCCCGAGCACGCCGCCCAGGTGCGCGCGGACACCGAGCGGGCGCTCGCCGCGATCTCCGAGATGCAGGCAGCATAGGCCCGTGCGCGCCTCTCGGGTCTTCAGTGCGGTCGACTCGCACACGGAGGGCATGCCGACGCGCGTCGTGACCGGCGGCATCGGCGTGATCCCCGGTGCCACGATGAACGAGCGGCGGCTGCACGCCATCGAGCACCTCGACCACGTGCGCGGTCTGCTCATGCACGAGCCGCGCGGGCACGCGTCGATGTCGGGCGCGCTGCTGCAGCCCTCGACGCGCGACGACTGCGACTGGGGCGTCGTCTACATCGAGGCCAGCGGCTTCCTGCCCATGTGCGGCCACGGCACGATCGGCGTCGCGACGGTGCTCGTGGAGACCGGGATGGTCGAGGTCGTCGAGCCCGTGACGACGATCGCGCTCGACACGCCGGCGGGCAGGATCGTGGCGCGCGTCGACGTCGTCGACGGCGCCGCCGAGCGGGTCACGATCGAGAACGTGCCCGCGTGGGTCGAGCGTCTCGACGCGACGATCGACGTGCCCGGCCTCGGCACCGTGCCGTACTCGGTCGCGTTCGGCGGCAACTTCTACGCGCTCGTCGAGCTCGACGACCTCGGGCTGCCGTTCGACCGTGCACGCAAGGACGACCTGCTGCGCGCCGGCCTCGCGATCATGGACGCCATCAACGAGCAGGCGCCGCCCCGGCATCCCGAGATCGATGGGGTCGACCACGTGCACCACGTCGAGCTCATCGCCCCCGGCTCCGACGCCATCCGCTCCCGCCACGCCATGGCGATCCATCCCGGCTGGTTCGACCGGTCGCCGTGCGGCACCGGCACGTGCGCGCGCATGGCCGAGCTGCACGCGCGCGGCGCGCTCGCGCTCGAGACCGACTTCGTGAACGAGTCGTTCATCGGCACCGAGTTCACGGGCAGGCTGCTCGGCACCACCCGCGTCGGCGGAGCGGATGCAGTGCTGCCGCAGATCAGCGGCCGCGCCTGGATCACGGGCATGGGCCAGTACCTGCTCGACCCGCGGGATCCGTTCCCGTCGGGCTTCGAGTTCTGACGACCGACCGCGGGCGGCACGCCCGCAGCATCTGGAGGACAGCCATGCAGGCACCCACGACCGACGTCGACGCCGTCGCGACCGCTGCGGCGGGCGCCGCCGACGCCTTCGCAGCGACCGAGCCGCGCGCACGCGCCGCGGCGCTCGTCGCCGCTGCCGACGCGATCGACGCCGCAGGCCCCGACCTCATCGCCATCGCGATGCGCGAGACGGGGCTGCCGCTGCCTCGGCTGCAGGGCGAGGTGCGTCGCACGACGGGGCAGCTGCGGCTGTTCGCAGAGGTCGTGGCCGACGGCGGGTACCTCGACGTGCGCATCGACGAGGTCGACGCCGACTACGCCGTGGGTCCTCGGCCCGACGTGCGCCGCATGCTCGAGCCCGTCGGGCCCGTGCTGAACTTCGCCGCGTCGAACTTCCCCTTCGCGTTCTCGGTCGCGGGCGGCGACACCGCCGCCGCCCTCGCGGCGGGATGCCCCGTCGTCGTCAAGGCGCATCCCGGCCACCCCGACCTCGCCGACGCGACCGCCGCCGTCGTGGCCGACGCGCTCGAGGGCGCGGGCATGCCCGAGGGCGTGCTGCAGCTCGTGCACGGCGACGACGCGGGCGTCGAGCTGCTGCGCGACGAGCGCATCCGGGCTGGCGCGTTCACGGGCTCCGCACGCGTCGGGCGACTGCTCGCCGACGTCGCCGCCGCGCGCCCGCGGCCCATCCCGTTCTTCGGCGAGCTCGGCTCGGTGAACCCCGTCTACGCCACCGCTGCCGCCATGGCGCTCGAGCCTGACCTCGTCGCGCAGTTCCTCGCGTCGGTCGGCGGCTCCGCCGGGCAGCTGTGCACGAAGCCCGGGTTCCTGTTCGTGCCGGCCGACGCCGACCTCTCGGGGGTCGAGGCGGCGCGCGACGCCGAGCCGCAGCGACTGCTCAACGACGGCATCGGGCGCGGCTTCGCGGCGCGTCGCGCCGCCGTGCTCGAGACGCCGGGCGTCACGACGCTCGTCGAGGGCGTCGTGCGTCGCGACGACGGGCTGGCGTGGGCGTCTCCGACGATCGTCGAGACGACCCTCGACGCGCTCGAGTCAGCAGGCGACGCCCTGCTCGAGGAGTCGTTCGGACCGTTGTCGATCATCGTCAGGTACGACGACCTCGACGCGCTCGCCGTGGTCCACGAGCGGCTCTTCCCAGGCAACCTCACCGCGACGGTGCACGCGGGCCCCGACGAGGCGGAGCGCATCCGACCGCTCGTCGGCGCCCTCGCGCGCACGAGCGGACGCGTGCTGTTCGGCGGCTGGCCGACGGGCGTCGCGGTGACGGCGGCGATGCAGCACGGTGGGCCGTACCCCGCGACGACCACCGACGGCACGAGCGTGGGCACGGCGGCGATCGGGCGGTTCCTGCGCGGCGTCGCGTATCAGTCGGCGCCGCACCCGCTGCTGCCGCCTCCGCTGCGCGACGACAACCCGTGGGACGTGCCGCAGCGCAGGCACGTGGCCGGTCGCTCGCAGTCGTGGGGCTCGCTCACCGGCGTGTGACGCGCGCTACTGCTGCACGATCGCGCCCGTGTCGGAGGTGATGGGGGGCCGCCGCGCGGTGAGGGCGATGCCGGCGGCCGCGACCGCGACGAGGCCGAGCGCCACGACGTCGAGCGCGCCGAGCAGCTCGCCGACGACGAGCAGCGCGAGCACGGCTGCCACCGCGGGCTCGAGCGCCATGAGCACGCCGAACACGCGAGGCGGGATCCGCCGCAGCGCAGCGAGCTCGAAGCCGTACGCGATCGCGCTCGACAGGATCGCGACGCCCAGCACGGGCAGCAGCAGCCAGGGCTGCGCGCTCACGCCCGTCACGGCCCCGCCCACGCCGAACGGCGTCGTCAGCACCGCCGCGATGCACATCGCCGCCGTGAGCCCGCCGACGCCGGGAACGAGCTCGCCCACCCGGTGCGACGCGAGGATGTAGCCCGCCCAGCACACGCCGGCTGCCAGGGCCAGCAGCACGCCCGCGACGTCGAGGGCGCCCGCGAGCGACTGCGCGCCGATGATGCCGACGCCTGCGGCGGCGAGCAGCACCCAGGCGGCCTCCGTCCATCGTCGCGACAGCGCGAGCGACAGCACGAGCGGGCCCAGCAGCTCGCACGTGACGGCGAGCGCGAGGGGGATGCGGTCGGCGGAGAGGTAGAACAGCAGGTTCATGCCCGCGAGGGCCACGCCCAGCAGCACGACCGCGCGCCACGTGCGCCGATCCCACGAGCGCACCTTCGGGCGAGCGATGGCGAGCAGGATGAGCGACGCGAACCCGAGCCGCAGCCACGTCACCGCCGACGGGTCGAGATGCTCGAACAGCAGCTTCGCGACCGAGGCGCCCGCCTGCACCGAGCAGATGCCGGCGACCACGAGCGCGATGCCCACGCCGCCGCTCCTGTCCATCCGCACAGGACGACGCTAGGGGATGCGGGGCGCTGCGGGGTGCTCCGCCGCCGACCGCTCCACGCGGTAGAGCGCGAACGGGATCGCCGACAGCAGCGCGCTCGCCGCGGGCACGAGGGTGATCGCCACGAACACCGTCTGCCGCATCGCGTCGGTCACGACGACGCCGGACTCGTAGCCTGCGGCGGCGACGAGCAGGCCGAACACGAGCAGCGACAGCGCCGTCATGATCTTCGCCGCGAACGTGAGCGTCGCGAACGAGATGCCGTCGCCGCGCACGCCCGTGCGCCGCTCGGCGTCGTCCACGGCGTCGGCGATCATCGTGGCCTGCACGACGAGGAACAGCCCGAGCGCGAGGCCGTGCACGACGATGCATGCGACGAGGCCTGCGACGTCGGGGTAGCCGACGAACCACATCGCGGTCGACACCGCGGCCGACACGAGGGCGCTGCCGACGGCGACGGCGCGCGGCGACACGCGCCGCAGCAGCAGCGGTGCGAGGAACGCCGACACGACCATGCCGGCGATGATCGCCGCCCCGACGACCGTGAACACGCCCTCGTCGCCGTAGGCGATCACGACGAACACGGCGCCGCCCGACTGCACGACGAACCTGCCGAACCCGAGCACCGACCCGACGAGCACGAGCATGAGCGGGCGATTGCCGACGAGCGTCGCGACGAGGATGCGCAGCGGCACGCGCTCGGCGGCGACGGCGCGCTCGCGCGTGTGCGTGAAGGCGAGCAGGAACAGGCCCATGCCGACGACGGACACGAGGGCGACGGCCAGCGTCCACCCCGTGGCGCTCGGCTCGCCCTGCGGCGACAGCAGCCGTGCGAGCCACGGCATCCCGAGCGTCGCGACGCCCAGCGAGATGGCTCCGAACGCGCGCACGTTCGCGATGACGCGCGTGCGCCGCTGCGGATCGGGGAAGGCAGAGCCGATGAGCCCCCAGAACGGCACGTCGCACATCGCGTACGCGAAGCCCCACAGCACGTAGGCGACCCCGAACCAGGCGAGCTGCAGCGCTTCGTCGAGCCCGGGCGGCACGGCGAACAGCAGCGTCGTGAGCACCACGAGCGGCAGCGTCGATGCGAGCACGTACGGCCGCATCCTGCCCCATCTGGTGCGCGTGACGTCGACGATCGACCCCATGACGGGGTCGGCGACGGCATCGACGATGCGCGTGATCGTGACGAGCGCCGTGACGACGGCGACGCCGGCCGACGACAGGCCCGCGTGCTCGATGAGGTACACGAGCATGAACGTCGTCACGGTCGTGAGCACGAGGTTCTGGCCGATGCCAGCCGTCACGATCGCGGTCGCCTGCGTGCGGCCGGGCAGGTCGCGCAGCAGCCACGGCGCGCGGGACCCGGATGCGAGCGAGGGCGCGGACGCCGACGCCGGCGCGTCGTCGGTCACGGCGAGGCCAGCACGAACGTGGCGATCTCGAAGGGTCGCAGCGCGATCGCGGCGAGGTCGGCGGGCGCGCCGTCCGCGTCGACGCGGCGCTCGAGCATGTCGGTGCGCCATGCGGCACGGTGGGGGATCGACGTGGTCAGCGACGTGGTCGTCGCGCGACCGAGGGCCTCGTAGAGGCGCACGACGGTGCCGTCGGAGTCGTAGGCGGGCGCGATGGTCTCGACGATCACGCCGGGGTCGTCGGCCGTCGCGAGCGGACGCAGGGCACGGGCGCGGCCGGGCACGACGCGCACGGGCGCCTGCAGCCGATAGCCGTCTGCGACGACCTCGTGCAGCGCGCCGGGCGCGTACGGGCGGATCGCGTACGTGAACGCGTGCTCGCCGCGGTCGGCAGTCCGGTCCGGGAACGTCGGGGAGCGCAGCAGGTTCAGCGACACGAGCCCGTGCTTCGCGCGATGCCCGTACTTGCCGTCGTTGAGCAGCGCGAACCCGCCCGCGGCGTCCTCGACGGCGAGCCAGCGGTGGGCGCACACCTCGAACTGCGCGCGCTCGACGCTGTCGCGCTCGGTGGTCGCGCGGCGGATGTGCCCCATCTGGATCTCGCACAGCGCCTCGTCGCCGAACCGCGTCGGCCGATGCTCGGCGCGCAGCATGCGGTGCGTCTGCCGCCAGTCGACGCGCGTCTCGAATCGCACGAGGCTCGAGCCGGCCTCGAGCACGACGTCCTGCTCGATGCGCACCTTCGGTCCGACGAGCACGTGGCGGCGGATCGCGCGCGGGCCGTCGACGTGCCACGACCGAGCGGTCACGCGCAGCGGTCGGCCGGGCGCCGCGGCGGCTCGCGGCGAGATGTCCCACGCATCCCACGGGATCTGCAGCGGGTCGCGGTGCAGCACGAGCCGATTGAGGCCCTCGCCGGCATGCTCGAACCCGTCGGCGTCGACCATCGAGGCGATCGCGCCGGTCGCGTCGTCGAAGCGCAGCGCGAGCACGCCGTTCGCGAGGCCGGAGGCGTCGGCGACGAGCTCGGGATGCTCAGGCTCGACCGTGAGCGCAGCCGTCGCGTACGGCGGCACGTGCGCGCGCATCCAGGTGCCGTCGACCCGCACGGGCTCGTCGCGCGCGACCGGTGCGAGGTTGAGGGCGGCCGGCGCGTCGCCCGCGGCGGGCAGGGCGTCGACGAGGGCCGCGATGCGCGCCTCGACGTCGGCGGCGAGCCGCTCGAAGGTCGCGACCGACTCGCGGTGCACCCGAGCGATCGACGACCCAGGGAGGATGTCGTGGAACTGCTGCAGCAGCGCCTCCTGCCACACGGGCTCGAGCGCATCGCGCACCTGCGCGCGCACCTCGGGGCCGTGCGCGGCGGCGAGGGCCTCGACGTCGTGCAGCAGGCGCTCGAGCGTGCGGTTCCACCGCTTCGTCGCCGCCTGCGTCGTGTACGTGCCCTGATGCTTCTCGAGGTACAGCTCGCCGCGATGCGTGTGGGGCACGTCGCGGGTCGCGAGGTCGCGGAAGAAGCTCGATGCGCTGCCGCGGCGCACGCGCGGCAGGCCGCGGATGCCGGCGCCGTCGATGCCGATCTCGCGATCGAGCACCTCGTGGTGCACCTCGCCGGGTCCGCCGCCGCCATCGCCGCCGCCGTAGACGAGCAGCGCGGAGCCCAGGTCGCGCTCCGGGTGCTGCCGCAGCCCTCGCAGCAGGCCGTCGGCAGCGGCGCGACTGTTGTAGTCGCCCTCCGGCGGCATGTGCACGAGCACCTCGGAGCCGTCGATCCCTGCCCACCGGAAGGTGCGGTGGGGGAAGTCGTTGACCTCGTTCCAGGCGAGCTTGATGGTCTGGAACCACTCCATGCCCGTGCCCCGCAGGATCTGCGGCAACGCCCCCGAGTAGCCGAACGTGTCCGGCAGCCAGCACAGCCGGAGGTCGTCGTCGGCGAGGCCGAGCTCGCGCTGCAGGAAGCGCCTGCCGACGACGGCCTGACGGATGAGCGACTCGCCGCTCGGCAGGTTCGTGTCGGGCTCGATCCAGAACGAGCCCTGCGCCTCGATGCCGCCGGACGCCACAGCATCCTGCAGCTGTGCGAACAGGGCGGGCTGCTCGTCGCGCATCCACTGCATCTGCTGCGGCTGGCTCGTGCCGTAGACGACGTCGGGGCGTCGCTCGAGCGTGCGCAGCTGCCGCACGTACGTGCGCGCGGCCTTGCGGCGCGTCTCTCGCAGGGGCCACAGCCAGGCCATGTCGAGGTGACCGTGGCCGACGGCGGTGTACTGCAGGTCGGCCGTGGCGGGGGCGTCTGCCGCGGGGCGGGCGAGCGCGGGCGCGAGGCAGGCGCGCGCCGCCGCGAGGTCGCCGGCGCGGAAGCACCGCCACGCGTCGTCGAGCGACGCCTGCACGACGCGGGCGAGCACGGCGTCGTCGGTGTGCCCGACGAGCATCGTGAGCGTGAGCGCGTCGAAGTAGAGGGCGTACGCCTCGTCGTCGCGCACCGCGAGGTGGGCGCCGTGGAAGACGGCTCGGCCGACGGGGTAGATGAGGAGGCCGTTGTAGGTCGCGTCGGCGTACAGGTCGATGGGCGACGTCGCGTCGACGCCGCGCACCGTGCGGAAGCGGCCACCAGGATGCGGCAGGTCGCCCTGCAGGTACACGGTCGAGACCGCGTCGAGCACGGCGCCCGCGGCATCGTGCACGAGCGCCTCGCCACGGATGCCGAGCAGCACCTCCGCGCGCGGGTGGGTGGCGGCGGGGCCCGTGACGTGCAGCCATCCGCACTCGAACACCTCGCCCCACGCGGTGCCTGGCCGGATGGGGCGGAAGTCGCGCGCCTCCCACTGCCCGAACGGCGTCGGCTCCTGCGAGGTGAGGATGCGCGTCTCGAGCGGTGCGATGCGGTGCCAGATGCGGGCGCGCATCGCGCGCAGCCTGCGGTACGCCGTCGGCTGCTCGGCGGGGAGGCCGACGAGCCAGCTGGCGAGCGCGCGCACGACACCTCCCGTGGATCGAGGGCCGCCCGGCGTCGTGCGCAGGGCGGTCGCGACACAGCGTAGGCCTGCGCTGTGTCGCGCGGGCTGTGCGCCGCCGCGCCTCGCACCGGGAGCGCGCATGCCGCGGCGGGCATGGGGGGCGCGTGCGAGCATGGCCGGGCGCGCCGAGCACGGCGGGTGACGACGAGGGGATGCGCATGCCGAGCGACCGACTGCAGGCGCCGATCGCACCGAGCGTGCGGCTGCCCGCGCTCGACGACGGAGCGCCCGGCTCGCTGCACGCCGCGGCCGTGCTCGACCGCGTGCGCATCGTCGACGCCGACTCGTCGGGCGTCGACCTCGCCGAGCTGGCCCTCTCCGAGTGCGCCATCGAGCGCTGGCAGGCGACGGGCGCGATCCTCAGGCACGCCCACCTCGTCGAGTCGCGCATCGAGCGCCTCGACGCCGCCACGCTCGACGCGTCGCGCAGCGTGTGGCGCGACGTCGAGGTGTCGGCGTCGCGCATCGGCTCCATCGACCTGTCGGATGCGAGCCTGCGCTCGGTCGAGATCGTCGGCTGCAAGCTCGGGCACGTGAACCTGCGCTCGGCGCGCGTGCGCGACCTCATCCTGCGCGACTGCACGATCGACGTGCTCGACGTCGGCGACGCCGAGCTCGACCGCGTCGCCTTCCCCGGCTCGACCGTCGCGACGCTCGAGCTGCCCCGCGCGACGCTGCGCCACGTCGACCTGCGCGGGCTCGAGCCGCGAGCCGTGTCGCCCGTCGAGTCGCTCGCGGGCGCGACGATCGACGCCGACCAGCTGCACCTGCTCGCACCGGCGTTCGCCGCGCACCTCGGGCTGCGCGTCGTCGACTGAGCCGCTCGCCGCTTGCCGCTTGCCGCTCGCCGCTCGCCGCTCGCCAGTCGTCGGGCTCGTCGCACCCGTCGCGCGTCCCGCGCCGATGCCGCACCGACCCGCATAGGTCGCGCAGAGGTGCGGTGGGAAGACTGCCGCGCGTCCGAAGACGATCGACGCACGAAGGATCCCCATGCGCCCGCTGTCCGCATCCGCTCCGCTCGCCTCCGACGTCGCGCTGCTGCTGCTGCGCCTCGTGATCGGTGGCGTCATGGTCGCGCATGGCGCGCAGAAGCTCTTCGACCAGGGACTCGATGCGACGGTCGCGGGCTTCGCGGGCATGGGGGTGCCTGCGCCCGAGATCGCGGCGCCGTTCGTGATCGGCGTCGAGCTGCTCGGCGGCGCCCTCGTCGTGCTGGGCGCGGCGCTGCCGATCGTGGGGGTGCTCGTGGCCATCGACATGGCCGTGGCGCTCGCGCTCGTGCACGCGCCGTTCGGCGTGTTCGTGAGCGAGGGCGGCTGGGAGCTCGTCGCGGCGCTCGGCGCCGGTGCGCTGGCGCTCGCGGCGGTCGGCGGTGGCCGCATCGGCGTCGACGGCATGGTCGGCGGCCGCTCGCGCAGCCGTCGCCGCGCCGCAGCCTGATCGGCCGCGGCCCGGCGGGGCAGCCCTGCGCCCCTGCGCGGCATGCGGCGCGCGAGGCCGTGCCTGAGTGCAGGATGGATCCCGTGACGATCCCCGCGAAGGCCCTCGCCATCCAGCAGCAGCTGCGCGATCTCGGCGTCGACGTCGAGATCATCCGCTTCCCTGGCGGCGTGCACACCGCGAGGGCCGCTGCGGAGGCGCTCGGCATCGAGGTGGCGCAGATCGCGAACTCGCTCATCTTCTGGATGGCGGATGCGCCGCTGCTCGTCATGACGAGCGGCGCGCACCGCGTCGACACGGCCAGGCTCGCGGCCGACCTGGGCGAGGGTCCCATCGAGCGTGCGACGCCCGACCAGGTGCGCGCGGCGACGAGCCAGGTGATCGGCGGCGTCGCGCCGCTTGGGCATCCCGTACCCATCCGCACGATCGTCGACGTCGCGCTCGCCGACCACGACCGCATCTCGGCGGCGGCGGGCACCCCAGACACCGTGTTCCTGTGCACGTTCGACGAGCTCGTGCGCGTCACGGGCGGCGAGATCCGCACCGTCGGCGACTGACCTCCACCGTCGCCGACACCCTCCCTGTTCCGAGGTGCGCGTGCTGCACTCAGGTGCTGTTGCAACCGCACCTCGCCGCAGCAAGCGCACCCCGCAACGCTGCAACCGCACCTCGCCGCAGCGACCGCACCTCGCAACGCCGCAACCGCACGTCGCTCACGCAGCAATCGGTCGTGAACGCAAGTCCAGCGGATGCACGCCCGACGCCCCGTAATGTCGACGAGGTGAGCGACGCACCTGAGGTCTGGCCCGGCACCGCCTATCCGCTGGGAGCCACGTACGACGGCAACGGCACGAACTTCGCCCTCTTCACAGAGGTCGCGGAGCGAGTCGAGCTGTGCCTGTTCGACGAGGACGGCACCGAGACGAAGGTCGACCTCGTCGAGGTCGACGCCTACGTCTGGCACGGCTACCTGCCGAACGTGCAGCCCGGCCAGCGCTACGGCTACCGCGTGCACGGGCCGTACGACCCCGCGAACGGGCAGCGCTGCAACCCGTCGAAGCTGCTGCTCGACCCGTACGCGAAGGCCACGAGCGGCGACATCGAGTGGGGCCAGCCGCTGTTCTCGTACACGTTCGGCGAGCCCGAGACGCGCAACGACGAGGACTCGGCGCCGTACATGACGCACTCGGTCGTCATCAGCCCCTTCTTCGACTGGTCGGGCGACCGCGCGCCGAAGATCCCCTACAACGAGTCGGTCATCTACGAGGCGCACGTCAAGGGCCTCACGCAGCTGCACCCCGACGTGCCGGAGGCACAGCGCGGCACGTACGCGGCCGTCGCGCATCCGAGCCTCATCGCCCACTACAAGAAGCTCGGCATCACTGCCGTCGAGCTCATGCCCGTGCACCAGTTCGTGCACGACTCCACGCTCCAGGAGAAGGGGCTGCGCAACTACTGGGGCTACAACACCCTCGCGTTCTTCGCACCCCACGCCGAGTACGCCGCCTCCGGCACGCTCGGTCAGCAGGTGCAGGAGTTCAAGGGCATGGTGAAGGCGCTGCACGCAGAGGGCATCGAGGTGATCCTCGACGTCGTCTACAACCACACCGCCGAGGGCAACCACATGGGCCCGACGCTGAGCATGCGCGGCATCGACAACGCGGCCTACTACCGCCTCGTCGAGGGCGACCAGCAGCACTACATGGACTACACGGGCACGGGCAACACGCTCAACGTGCGCACGCCCCACGCCCTGCAGCTCATCATGGACTCCCTGCGGTACTGGGTGACCGAGATGCACGTCGACGGCTTCCGCTTCGACCTCGCCTCTGCGCTCGCCCGCGAGTTCTTCGACGTCGACCGCCTGTCCACGTTCTTCGAGCTCGTGCAGCAGGATCCGGTCATCAGCCAGGTCAAGCTCATCGCCGAGCCGTGGGACGTCGGCCCCGGCGGCTACCAGGTCGGCAACTTCCCGCCGCAGTGGACGGAGTGGAACGGCAAGTACCGCGACACGGTGCGCGACTTCTGGAGGGGCGAGCCCGGCGCCGTCGGCGACTTCGCCAGCCGCCTCGCGGGCTCCGCCGACCTCTACGAGGACTCCGGGCGCAGGCCGTTCGCCTCCATCAACTTCGTCACGGCCCACGACGGCTTCACGATGCGCGACCTCGTCTCGTACAACGAGAAGCACAACGAGGCCAACGGCGAGGACTCGAAGGATGGCGAGAGCCACAACCGCTCGTACAACCACGGCGTCGAGGGGCCGACCGACGACCCCTTCATCCTCTCGACGCGCGCGCGTCAGCAGCGCAACCTGCTCGCGACGCTGCTGCTGAGCCAGGGCGTGCCGATGATCCTGCACGGCGACGAGCTGGGCCGCACCCAGCAGGGCAACAACAACACGTACGCGCAGGACTCCGAGCTGTCGTGGATCGACTGGGACAGCGCCGACCACCCGCTCATCGAGTTCACCGCTGCCGTCGCGCATCTGCGGCACGAGCACCCCACGTTCCGCCGCAAGCGCTTCTTCACCGGCTCGTCGGTGCGCACCGGCGACGGGCAGCGGCTCAACGACATCGTCTGGCTCGCGCCGAACGGGCAGCCGATGGAGTCGGACGACTGGCAGAGCCCCGACGACAAGACCATCGGCATGTACCTCAACGGCCACGGCATCGCCGGCCGTGGCGCCCGTGGCGAGCGCATCGAGGACGACCACTTCCTGCTCTACAGCAACGCCTCCGAGCAGGACGTCGTCGTGACGCTGCCGAGCGAGGAGTACGCATCGAGGTGGGCGGTCGCGATCGACACCGGCGGCGAGGTGGGTGCCGAGATCCTCGAGCCCGGTGCCACGGCGACGATCATGGCGCGCAGCCTCGTGCTGCTGCAGGAGTCGCACCCGCCCGCCGAGAGCGACGACTCGTCGGTCGCGGCCTCGGTGGCGAGCTACGCGCACTCGTCGTCGGACGACGAGCCCTCGACCGCGACCGGCGCGATCGCGATCGCGATCGGGCAGAGCCCGCGGTCGGTGCCCGAGCCGCCGGCTGATGCCATGCAGGAGGAGGCCCTCGCCGTGGCCGAGCAGATCGAGCCCGCGCCCGGCTCCGACGCCGACTCCGACGAGCGCGCCTGATGCGCACGCCCACGAGCACGTACCGGCTCCAGATCACCGCGGAGCAGACGCTGCACGACGCCGCAGCCAGGCTCGAGGCGTTGCACGACCTCGGCGTCGACTGGGTGTACCTCTCGCCCATCCTCGCCGCCGAGCCCGGATCCGACCACGGCTACGACGTCGTCGCGCACGACCGCGTCGATGCCTCGCGCGGCGGCCCGGAGGGGCTCGCAGCGCTCTCGGCGGAGGCGCGCAGGCTCGGCATGGGCGTGCTCGTCGACATCGTGCCGAACCACGTGGGCGTCGCGACGCCCGAGCAGAACGCAGGGTGGTGGGACCTGCTGCGGCTCGGCCGCGACTCCGCGCACGCGGAGGCGTTCGACGTCGACTGGTCGCAGCACGACGGACGCATCCTGCTGCCGATCGTCGGCGACGACGACGACCTGGGCGGCGGGCGCGTCGACCACGTGACGATCGACGGCGACGTGCTGCGCTACTGGGACACGGCGCTGCCCATCGCGCCCGGCACGGAGCCGACGGGCGACGAGGACGCGAACGCGGTGCTCGCACGCCAGCACTACCTGCTCGGGCACTGGAGGCGTGGCGACGACGAGCTCGCGTACCGCCGCTTCTTCGCGGTGACGACGCTCGCGGCGATCCGCGTCGAAGATCGGGCCGTGTTCGACGCCTCGCACGTCGAGATCCGCCGCTGGTTCGACGAGGGCCTCGTCGACGGCCTCCGCGTCGACCATCCGGACGGCCTCCGCGACCCCGAGGGCTACCTGCGCGACCTCGAGGGCCTCACGGGTGGCGCGTACGTGCTCGTCGAGAAGATCCTCGAGCCCGGCGAGGAGCTGCCTGCCTGGCCCACGGCGGGGACGACCGGCTACGACGCCCTCGCGCTCGTCGACCGCGTGCTCACCGACGCGAGCGCCGAGCAGCCGCTCGATGCGATCGACGCGCGGCTGCAGGGCGAGCCGACCGACTGGCACGCCCTGATCCACGGCACGAAGCGCGGCATCGCCGACACGATCCTGCGCGCAGAGGTGCTGCGGCTCGAGCGCGAGGTGCGTGCCGCGCACGCCGACGCCCCTGGTGACGTGGCCGACGCGCTCGCAGAGCTGCTCGCGTGCTTCCCCGTGTACCGGTCGTACCTGCCGGAGGGTGCCGAGCACCTGCAGCATGCCGCGGACGCGTCGGCACGGTGGCGGCCCGACCTGTCGGCGACGATCGCCTGGCTGCTGCCCATCCTGCTCGACCCGTCGGAGGAGGCCGCGCGGCGCTTCCAGCAGACGAGCGGCATGGTGATGGCGAAGGGCGTCGAGGACACGGCGTTCTACCGGTACTCCAGGCTCACCTCCCTCAACGAGGTCGGTGGCGACCCGAGCGTCTTCGCGCTCGAGCCGGCGGCGTTCCACACGGCGATGGCGAGGCGGCAGGAGCAGTGGCCGCACGCGATGACGACGCTGTCGACGCACGACACGAAGCGCGGGGAGGACGTGCGCGCCCGCATCTCGACCATCGCGGAGGTGCCGGCCGAGTGGGACGCCCTGCTCGAGCGGATGCTGCCGCACGCGCCTGCGCAGGACCGGCCGTTCTCGAGCCTGCTGCTGCAGGCCGTCGTCGGCGCGTGGCCCGCGAGCCGGGAGCGGCTGCACGCGTACGCCGAGAAGGCGGCGCGCGAGTCCGACGCGACCACGCACTGGACCGCGCCGGATGCCGCGTACGAGACTGCGCTCGCCGCGTTCGTCGACGCGTGCCTCGAGGGGGAGGGGCGCGCTGCGATCGAGGACCTCGTCGCCGCCGTCGACGCCGGCTGGCGCTCGAACGTGCTGTCGGCGAAGCTGCTCGCGCTCGCGATGCCCGGCGTGCCCGACGTGTACCAGGGCTCGGAGGTGCGCGAGCTGTCGCTCGTCGACCCCGACAACCGTCGTCCGGTCGACTGGGCGGAGGCGGATGCGCTGCGCGCGCGTGCCGCGGCGGAGCCCGCGCACGTCGACGACCTCGAGCACGCGAAGGTGCGCCTCGTGCGCGAGACGCTGCGGCTGCGTCGCGACCGGCAGGAGCTCGTCACGTCGTACGCGCCGGTGCTGCCGCACGGCGACGCCGCCGAGCACGCGCTCGCGTTCGACCGCGGGGGTGCCATCGCGGTCGTGACGCGGCTGCCGCTCGGGCTCGCCCGTCGCGGCGGGTGGGGCGAGACGACGCTGCCGGTGCCCCAGGGGCGCTGGGTCGAGCTGCTCTCGGGCCGTCAGGTCGACGGCGGGTCCGTGCGGCTCGCCGACCTGCTGCGCGACCTGCCCGTGGCGCTGCTGGCACCCGCGTCCTGACGCAGACGTCCTGACGCTCGCGCGTCGGCTCCCAGCCGCCGCGCGACCGAGGGGGCTAGCGTCGCGCCATGCGCACGACGAGCGACGACCAGGCCGAGCCCGCCCACGGCGATGCACCGCGGCGCGCGTCGCCGCGCTTCATCGTGCCCGTGCCCGTCGGCAGCGTCGCCCCCGCGGCATCCGAGTAGGCGGCGACCGCTCCTCGAGCGCCGATGGGGCCGGCGCCCGCGCGGCCGGACGCCGTCGCGTTCGCGGTGACGCTGCTGCGGGTCGCGCTCGCGCTGTCGGTCGTCGGGCTCGGCGCGCTCGTCGTCGCCACCGCGATCGCCGCGCAGGTCGCGGCGCGGTCGGGCGTCGGGTCCGACGCCGTCGCGGTCGGCGCCGTGGTGCTGCTCGGGGCGGGCGCCGTCGTGCTCGTGGCGCAGGTGGTGCTCACGGTGCTCGTCGCGCGGGGCGTCGACGCGGCGCGCGCGTGGCTCGTGCTCGTCGCGGCCGCCGCCGTCGTGCTCGCGCTCCTCGCAGGCGGCACGGGCGCTGCTGCGCTCGGCGCCGTGGTGCTCGTCGTCGCGGTCGCGGCGCTGTTCGTGCCCTCGTCGTCGGCGTGGTTCCGCCAGATGCGCGCTCGCTCGGGTCGGTGATGCGCACCCAGTCGGCATCCGGCCCGCGCCGATAGCGTCGCGCCATGACGACTGCAGACGGTCCCGCGCCGCGGCTCGGCGACGAGGCGCGGGCGGGGATCGGCCCCGTCGATCCGCCCGAGCAGGTCGCGCCGCTGGGCCAGGGCGAGGCGCCACCGTCGCTCGGCGCCGTGCCGACGTGGGATTGGCGCTCTGGCACCGACTTCTCCGGGCTCGGCGGGCGCTCGTCGGCATGGGAGCCCAAGCCCTACGATCGCGGCGGCGACGACGTGTCGGTGCCCGACGAGGTGCCGCCCGTCGCGATCGTCGACCCGTCTGCGGGCCTGGCCGCGATCGCTCCGCCCGCCGCGCAACGGCATCTGTCGCTGCCGGGCGCCATCGCCCCCGAGATCGCGGATGCGGCCGCTGCGGCCCGCGCCGAGGCGGCGTCGGTCGCGCTCGGCGCGCGCACGACGACGTCGGCAGCGTGGTCGTCGACGTCTGCGGCGCGCGACGTCGCCGCGCGTGCGGCGTCGACGGGCGCCCGTGTCGCGCCCGGCGCGGTCGTGGCGGCGCGCATCGCGCTGTGGGTCACGGCCGTGGGCACCGTGGTCGGCACGGCGGCGCTGCTCGCGCTCGAGGCGGCAGGCGGCGCGCGGCTCGACGAGGACGCCGTCGCCATGCGCGTCGTGCCGGCGCTCCTCCTGCTCGTCTCGACGCTGGGCGCTGCGGCGCTCGTGGCGCGGCGGTCGCCGAGCGCGCGCATCATGGCGGTCGTCGCCGGCGCGATCGCCGTGGTCTTCGCGGGCGTCCTGCCGATCGTCGTCGTGCCCGTGCCGGTCGCGGCTGCGCTCCTGCTGCTCCTGCCCTCGTCGCGCACGTGGTGGCGGCGCGACGCGTAGGCATCCAGCCGGCATCCACACGACGTCCAGCCGACGGTGGCGATCGTCTCGTACGGTCGGAGCATGACGATCTCGAACGAGCCCTCCCGCCACGACGAGCCGCACGGTCAGGCGACTCCGCAGCCGTTCGGCATCGCCTCCGGATTCGAGCAGCGCACCGGTGGGCGCTTCGTGCAGAAGCCCGGCACGGTGAAGTGGGGCCTCGGCATCCTGTGGGCGGGCGTCGTCCTCACCGTCATCTTCGCGATCATCGCGATGCTGCTGCTCGCCGGTGCCGGCGCGAGCGCCGTCTCCTCCGGCGGCGGCGAGGTCCTTGGCGTCGCAGCGATCTTCCTCGTCGTCGCGATCGCGATCGTCGTCGTGCAGGCCGTGCTGCTGGTCTTCGCGGGCAGGGGGCGGGGCTGGGCGCGCATCGCGCTCGCCGTCGTCTCCGGGCTCAGCCTGCTCACGACCCTCGTGAGCGGCGACAGCATCAACGTCGGCTCCGTGCTCACGATCGTCGCCGTCGTGCTGCTCTTCCTGCCCGCCTCGAACGAGTGGTACGCCTCCGAGTCGCAGCGCGGTCGCTGACCACGTGCCCTCGCTCGCGTCGGGTGCGCAGCCGCGCACCGTCCGCATCGCCCGCGTCGTGCTGCACGTCGTCGCCGTCGTGTGCGTGCTCGCCGGCGTCCTCCACGCCGTGGTGCGTCTCGGCGAGCCCGAGCGCGACGGCGGCGCGACCACGGTGCTGCTCGCCGCCGCGAGCATGGCCGTCGTCGGCGTCGTGGTCGAGGTCCTCGCCATGCGTCTGCGTGCGAGCGCGGTCTGGGTGCGCACCGCCCTCGTCGCCGTCATGCTCGCGACGCTGCTGCTGCCGTGGATCGGCCTGCCGTCGATGACCCTCGCGACGATCGGGCTGCTCGTGGCGATCGCGCTGCTGCTCACGCGCGATGCCAGGCGCTGGTTCGACGCCGGCTCCCGCGCGTCCCGCTAGCACGTCGCGCGCACCCCTGTCGCGTCCAGCCGACGTGCGCCAGGCTGGAGGCATGGTCGACCACGAGTACCGAGTCTGGGCCCCGCGCGCGACACGCATGCGCCTCGTCACCGAGGGTGCCTCCACCGAGATGGAGGATGTCGGCGGCGGCTGGTGGCGCCAGCTCGGCCCCGCGGGGGAGTACGGGTTCCAGATCGGCGACGACGACGCCGTGCGCCCCGATCCGCGCTCGCGCAGGCAGCCGCGCGGCGTCCACGAGCGGTCGCAGACGTTCGACCCGTCCGAGCACGACTGGCAGGACGGCGACTGGACGGGCAGGCGTCTCGCAGGCGGCGTCGTCTACGAGCTGCACGTGGGCACGTTCACGCCCGAGGGCACGTTCGACGCCGCCGCGACGAGGCTCGAGCACCTCGTGTCCCTCGGCGTGACGCACGTCGAGCTGCTGCCGGTCAACGCGTTCAACGGCACCCGCAACTGGGGCTACGACGGCGTGCTCTGGTACGCGGTGCAGGAGGAGTACGGCGGGCCCGCCGGCTACCAGCGCTTCGTCGACGCCTGCCACCAGGCAGGGCTCGCCGTCGTGCAGGACGTCGTCTACAACCACCTCGGCCCCTCAGGCAACTACCTGCCGCTCTACGGGCCCTACCTCGGCGACGACCGCAACACCTGGGGCGAGGTCGTGAACGTGCGCGAGCCCGAGGTGCGGCGCTTCATCGTCGAGAACGCGCTGTACTGGCTGCGCGACATGCACGTGGATGCGCTGCGGCTCGACGCGGTGCACGCGCTCGTCGACGACCCCGACGACCACATCCTCGAGGCGCTCACGGTGGCCGTCGCGTCGGAGTCGGCGCATCAGGGCAGGCCGCTGACGCTCATCGCCGAGTCCGATCTCAACGAGCCGCGGCTCGTGACGCCGCGCGAGGGAGGCGGCTACGGACTCGACGCGCAGTGGAGCGACGACTATCACCATGCGATCCACGTGGCGCTCACGCGCGAGACGAGCGGCTACTACGGTGACTTCGCGCCGCTGGGAGCGCTCGCGAAGGCGCTCGAGCGCGGCTTCTTCCACGACGGCACGTTCTCGACGTTCCGCGAGCGCGAGCACGGCGCGCCGATCGACGTCGACCGCATGCCGTCGTGGCGACTCGTGGTGAGCGCGCAGAACCACGACCAGATCGGCAACCGCGCCGTCGGCGACCGCATCGTCGACGTGCTCGACGACTCGCAGCTGCTCGTCGCGGCGCTGCTGCTGTACGCGGGCCCGTTCACGCCCATGCTGTTCCAGGGCGAGGAGTGGGCGGCGTCGAGCCCGTTCCAGTTCTTCACCTCGCATCCGGAGGAGGAGCTCGGCAGGCTGACGGCCGAGGGCCGCATCGCCGAGTTCGCGGCGATGGGCTGGGATGCCGACGTCGTGCCCGACCCGCAGGATCCCGAGACGTTCCGCCGCTCGGTGCTGCGGTGGGAGGAGGTCGGCTCCGGCAGGCACGCGCGGGTGCTCGAGGGCTACCGCAGGCTCGCTGCGCTGCGGCAGGAGTGGGCGGCGCTCACCGACCCGTCGCTCGCCGCCAACCGCGTCGTCGTCGACGAGGAGGCCCGCACCCTGCGGCTCACGCGCGGCGGGTCGCTGCGCATCGCCGGCTCGTCCGACGTGGATGCGGCGCCGGGCACGGGGCCGGTCGAGGTGCTCGTGAACGTGGGCGACGCGCCCTGGGATGCTCCGGTGCCGCTGGGCTCGCGGCTGCTGTTCGGCACCGCGGATGCCGTGGCGCTCGACGACGCCGCTGTGCGCCTGCCGCCGGGCAGCGGTGCCCTCGTGGCGCTGCCCATCGCGTGATGCGACGGCCGCATGCGTGCGCGCATGCGGCCGGCACGCTCATGCCTGCGCCGCGGCCTCAGCCGACGGCGTAGACGAACGCCGACCGCGACCGTCCGAGCACGAGGAGGCCGTCGCCGGCGGCGCGCAGCGCCGTCCCCTCGACGGACTGCGTGCGCTGGCGTCCGCTCAGGTCGAGCGCGATGCTCGAGACCGAGGCCACGTCCTCGACGAACACGTACCCGAGCGCGATCGCGGTCACGACGCGCATGTCCTCGGAGAGCGGCTCGGAGGCGGGGCGGGCGGTGCCGTCCACGAGCGACCACAGCGTCCGGGTCGTCGCCGCGCCGTCGTCGGCGCGGACGATCCATGCCGTGAGCTCGCCGCCCGCCCCGTCGTCGCCGAAGCACGGATACGGCTCGCTCCGCTCGAGGAGCGTGTCGCCCGTCGCGATGTCGACGATGCGGGCGTCGCCGTGCTCGTCGATGAGCGACGCCATCGAGCGGCCGGTCACCGTCACGCGCTCGCCGACGCCGGCGTGCCAGAGGGTCTCGCCGCCCGCGCGGGCGAGCGCGACGACGCGGTCGGCGCCGTCGACGCGCTCGAGGCCGAGCACGGCGTCGCCGACGTGCGTCGCGACGATGCCGGGGCGCTCCCAGACGGTCGATCCGTCGGTGGCCGCGAGCGCGACGACGCGGGCCGCATCCGCCTCGACGGGAGCGGCGTCCGGCACCCCGGCGGCACCGACCTCGCCGACGTTCGCGAAGCACCGGTCGTCGTCGGCGTCGACGACGGTGGCCGTGACGGGGAACGCCTCCGTCGTCATGCGCACGTGCCAGCGCGTCGCACCGGTCGCGATCTCGAGCGCAGCGATCCCGTAGCCCTCGTCGAGGTCGGTCACGTCGGGGGCGCACGGCTGCCCCGACCAGCACATGTCGATGTACGTCGCGACCATCGTCACCCCTGCGGTGCGCGACGCGGCGACGCGCGTCGGCGGGCGCGGGTGCAGGCGCGAGCCCTCCGCCGCGAGCCGCGCCTCGACGTCGGCGAGGGTCCACAGACGCGCGCCGGTCGCGGCGTCGACGACGACGAGACCGCCGCTCGCCTCCGCCGGCGACGTCGAGTCGTCGCGCAGCAGCATGGCACCGCCGACGATCGCGATGCCGGCGCTCTCGACGCCGAGGTCGTCGGAGTCGTACAGCGGCACGAGGTCGAGGTCGGGCGACGGATCGTCGATCGGGTCCGGTGCGGCCGGCGTGGGCGTCGGGCTCGGGGGCGAGGGCGATGGGGTCGGTGCGGTGCAGCCGACGAGCGCGGCGAGCGCGACGGTGCCGGACAGGCCCAGGAGGGCGTCTCGGCGGGACAGCGCAGGCACGGGCCGATGCTAGGCCTCGCGACTGCGATCCGCTTGCACGTCGGCCGAGGGAGCGGTCGAGGCGGGTGCCGCAGACGCTGGGCCGCCGTGCTGCGCCGCCCAATGCGGGCTCCGGATGAGGCCGAGCACGTTGCCGAACGGGTCGACGACCGACGCGGTCACGAACCCGCCGCCGCGCTCGATCACCGGCTCGAACGTCGTCGCGCCGCGCTCGAGCAGCGCGGCGAGCGCCGTCAGCACGTCGTCCACGTGCATCGACACGACCGCGCCGCCAGGGCTGGCGAGCGCGGGCCGGTAGGCGCTCGACATGAGGGCGAGCTCGTCCTCGTCGTCGCCGAAGCGCCACTCCGCGTACTCGACGGGGCCCTCCTCGGGGCGCGCGAAGTACGGCTCCTCGGCGAGCACGATCGTGTACCAGGCGACCGCAGCGGGCATGTCGTCGGCGACGAGGTTCAGGTTCGCGAGTCCGCGCAGCACGGGTGCCTCCAACGATCGGGTGCCGCGATCCTCGTCCGCGAGCGAGCGCGGGGCGACCGCTTGCGCGTCTGGGCGTTCCGTGCAGCCATGCCGGTCAGGCGCGGTAGGCCACGAGGGAGCCCCGCTCGGGCACGAGCAGCACGTCGCCGAGCGCGAGGCCGACGACGGAGACGACGACCGGGTGCAGCAGCGGGTCGGCGACGACGTCCGCTGCCGTGTCGCACCAGGCGACGGAGCCCGACATCGTGACGCGCACGTCGTCGTACGCGAGGGTCTCCTGCTCGCCGACGCTGCACGGCAGCGCCGCGCCGGCTGGCACGGCGGTCGTCGCGCCCGATGCGACGTCGACGATCGTTGGCTGTCCGTCCGCGCCGGCGAGGATGAGCGGGTCGCCGAACCACGTCCACCCCTCGCGGTCGTTCTCGATCGCGAGGCCCGCGTCGTCGAGCGCGACGCTCCACCGCTCGCCGCCCGTGCGCGGGTCGACGCCGCGCACGACGATCGACGTGAACGATGGCGCGTCGTACGACCCGTCGCCCGTCGCGTCGCACAGCACGATCTCGTCGCTCGTCGCGCACGGGAACGAGCCCGGCGACGTCCACAGCAGGGCACCCGTCGCGACGTCGATCGCGGCGGTCTCGTAGCCGGTCGCATCGTTCGACCCCGTCGACCAGCCCGCGAACGTCGTCACGACCATCGTGTCGCCGTGCTGCACGGCCTCGAGGCCGCCGTCGACGAACGGCGCCTGGAAGACGTCGACCCACGGCCGGCTCCACCGGCGGCTGCCGTCGACGAGCAGCTCGACGGTCTCCTGCCCGTCGTCGGTGTAGACGCCGAGGTCGGTGGCGAAGATGCGGCTCGCCGTCGAGGGGTACGGCGTCGTGTCGATGCCCGCATCGGGCCGCAGGCGCAGGAACTCCGCCGTCTGCCCCGTGCCGTCGTCGACGGCGAAGCACAGCGCGGCCTGGTCGTCGCCCGGGGCGCACCGCCACACCTGGTGGATGCGTGGCCACACGGCCGACGACCCGTCGATGCGCGTCGTCCACTGCTGCACCTCGCCGGTCGCGACGTCGACGGCGCCCCATGCGACGCCGCCGTCGACGGGGGAGACGAGGGGGATGCGGGTGCCGGAGGCGACGGGCACCACGTCGGCGAGGAGGCCGTCTGCGAGCGGCGCCGTCGGCACGGTCCACGCCTGAGTGCCGTCGGCGCGCCACGCGGTGAGCGCGAGGTCGTCGTCGGCGGCAGACGTGTAGGCGACCGCGAGGTCGCCCACGATCTGCGGGTACGACACGAGGCGCTGCTCCACGCGCCACGCCTCCTCGGCCGCTGGAGCGACCGGCGGCTGCAGGACGCACCCGGTGAGCGCGAGGGCGAGGGTCGCGACGGCGGTGGCGGCGAGTCGGCGATGCATGCCCTCAGTGCAGCACGCGGCGCTGGATGCCCCGTGCGGTGCCGCTGGTCGGCGGCGGGACGCCCGGGGCGAAGCCCCTGGGCATCCGGCGTCGTCAGCCGACGGGAGCCAGCGCGGTCCGCCGCAGCTGGAAGCGCTGCCGGTAGGCGCTCGGCGTCGTCGACAGGTGCTGCTGGAAGTGGTGTCGCATGAGCGCTGCGGTGCCGAATCCCGCCTCGGACGCGACGGCGTCGAGTGCGAGGTCGGTCGCCTCGAGCAGCTGCTGCGCTCGGCGCACGCGGTGGCTCGCGAGCCACGCGGCAGGGGTCGTGCCGAGCTCGTCCTTGAACCGTCGCGCGAACGTGCGCTCCGACATGTGCGCGCGGGCGGCGAGCGATGCGACGGAGTGCTCCTGGTCGAGGGTGCCAGCCATCCACTCGACGAGCGGCGCGAGCGTCTCGGCGCGGCGCTCGACGACGGGGCCCGTCGCGTACTGGCTCTGGCCGCCGTCGCGCTGCGGCGGCATGACCATGCCGCGCGCGATCGTCGAGGCAGCCTGCGCGCCCAGCAGCAGCGTGACGAGGTGCAGCGCGGCGTCGATCGAGCCGGCGGTGCCCGCGCTCGTGATGACGCGACCGTGCTGCACGTAGAGGGCGTCGCACGCGACGTCGATCGTCGGGAAGTCGTGCTGCATGCGGTCGGCGTGGCGCCAGTGGGTCGTCGCGCGGCCGTCGTCGAGCAGGCCCGCGCGAGCGAGCACGAACGCGCCCGTGCACAGCGACAGGATCCACGCGCCACGGGCGTGCGCGCGACGGATGGCGTCGAGCACGGCGACGCCGCACGTCTCCTCCGCGCAGTCGCGGAACGCGGGCACGACGACGACGTCGGCCTCGTCGGCGAACGAGAGGTCGTGGTCGACGTGGAGCGAGAAGCCGCCCTGGTAGTCGACGGCGACGCGGCCGGGGGTGGGCGTCACGACCCGGAAGTCGAAGCGCGGCACGCCGCGGTCGGATCGGTCGTCGCCGAACACCTCGCAGGCCACGCCGAGCTCGAACGGGTTGACGAGGTCGTCGACGATGCACGCGACCTTCATGGGGGCCTCCGAGGCTGGGGATGCGTCGAGCGAGCCGGCTGGCGGGATCTTGCCGGACGTCGTCCATCCTGCCACTGGTGGCAGGATCTCGCAAGGAGTGCAATTGCTGCCATGAACCCGTTCTTCGTCATCGTCATCGCCCTCGTGATCCTCGCCATCGCCGTGGTCGTCTGGGACGTCCGCTCCGACGGCTACCGAGCCAGCCCGGTCGACCCAGAGCTGCGGCAGCGGCTCCTCGATCGCGAGGAGCTGCGCGTCGCCCACGAGGACGCGCAGCGCGCCCTCGAGGCGGCGCACCACGCGCCGGTGCCGCCGCAGCTCGCCGCCTACGGCGCATCGCAGCCCACCGCGACGCCGCGGCCGCGCGCCGGCGTGCAGCGCGTCGCCGGCTGACCGCGCACCGGCCGCCGCGCACCAGCCGCCGCGCAGCCGCACGCCGTCGGGTGGCCCGCACGGGGCCGGCCATCGACAGGACAGGATGGACGCATGCCCCCTCGCCACGTCGCCCTCGCGCTGCTCGTGGTGCTCCTCTGGGGCTCGAACTTCGTCGTCATCGACATCGGGCTCGAGGAGCTGCCGCCATTCCTGCTGCTCGCGCTGCGATTCGTGCTCGTGCTGGTCCCCGCCATTTTCCTCGTGCCGAAGCCCGACCTTCCGTGGCGCACGATCCTCGCCGTCGGCGCGACGATGTCGCTCGGGCAGTTCGCCCTGCTCTACCTCGGCCTCTCGCTCGGCATGCCGCCCGGCCTCGCCTCGCTCGTGCTGCAGGTGCAGGTCGTCGTCACGATCGTCGTCGCAGCCCTCGCGCTCGGCGAGCGCCCCGGCCGCATCCAGCTCGTCGGCATCGGCATCGCCGTGGCGGGCGTCGCGATCGTCGCGCTGGGCCGCTCGGGCGACGTGCCGCTCGTGGCGCTGCTGCTCGTCGTCGTCTCGGCGGCGACGTGGGCGACGGGCAACGTCATCACCCGCAAGGCCGGTGCGGCCAGCGGCCTGGGCCTCACGGTGTGGTCGGCGATCGTCGTCCCCGTGCCGATGGCCCTGCTGTCGCTCGTCGTCGAGGGCCCCGAGCGCATCGTCGACGCCCTCGCGCACGTGAGCCCGCTCGGCATCGGCTCGGTCGTGTACACCGCCGTGCTTGCGAGCCTCGTGGGCTACGGCATCTGGAACTCGCTGCTCGCGAGGCATCCGGCCTCGAGCGTCGTGCCGTTCGCGATGCTCGTGCCCGTCGTGGGCATCGCCGCGAGCGTGCTCGTGCGAGGCGAGCGGCCCGCACCGGCGGAGCTCGTCGGCGGCGCGGTGCTGCTCGTGGGCATCGCCGTGGCGAACGGGGTCGCGGCGCGGCTCATCGGCCTGTCGCGCGGCCGGCGCCGGGCGCCCGACGCCGAGACGGCCCCCATCACGATCGCGAGCGTCGTCGAGGATCCACCCGCCGAGCGCGACGTCGACCCGGCGGCGAGGCCGGGCACCGCCTGAGAGGCAGGTGGGTGGACCGCGTGCGTCTCGCCCGTCAGGCGATCGCGTAGACGTCGAACCCGGCGTCGGTCTGCACGAGCATCCGATCGTCTGCGAAGCCGCGCGGGGAGCCCGGGACGCCCTCGCTGCGCACGGCGCCGGAGCGATCGCGAGCGTGGATGCGGTCGCTGGTGCACCACACGTAGCCGTCGAGCGGCGTGAGCAGGTTCGCGGAGTCGTCGAGCGGCTCGGCGCCGGGCCTTGGCTCGTCGCCGGACGACGACCACAGCAGGTACTGCGCCTCGGCCTCCGGCACGGTCGCGACCCATGCGACGAGGGGTGCGCCGTCGACGTCGGTGCCCACGCGCGCCGACAGCGCCGCGTCCGCGAGCTCGGGGCCGTCGCCCAGCTCGACGATCGTCTCCCCCGAGCGGGCGTCGACGATCCACGCGCGCTCGCCGTCGCTCACGACGAGGCCCTCGGCCTCCTCGTGCGGCGTGCCGATCGCCTGACCGCGCTCCGCCTGCCAGAGATCGTCGCCCGTCTCGGGGTCGAGGACGACGTGCACGGTCTCGCCGCGGTCGTCGCGCAGCCCCACGACGACGACGCCGACGCCGATCGCGACGATGCCGGGGCGCTCCCACGCCACCGTGCCGTCTGCGACCGACAGCCCCACCGTGCGCGCCCGATCCGCGCGCGCGGGTGCCGTGCTCGGGTCGATGGCGTAGTCGCTGAGCCCGGCACGCGCCACGACGATCGTCGCGGTGCCTCCGACGGGCTCGACCCTCGTGTCGTTCGCGATCGTCGACGCCGGATCGCCGCGGTCGACGGGCGGCTGGACGAGCGCGTGCCAGCGCACGTCGCCCGAGCCGACGCCGATCGCGACGATGCCGCTGCCCTCGGTCGCGTCGGTCGACGAGCTCGAGCAGATGCCGGCGTTGCCTGGGCACGGGTTCACGTAGGTCGAGGTGAGCAGCAGACGGTCGTCGACGGGCCCGGCGGCGACGAACCTCGTCGGCGCGAAGGCGGAGACGCGGGGGTCGTCGGCCTCGATCTCCGCAGCCGCGTCGCGCCACGCCCACGCGGTCGCGCCCGTCGCGGCGTCGAGCGCCAGCAGCCGACTCTCGGTGGCCCCGGAGTCGTCGTACAGGAGCACGCGCCCGCCGACGAGCCCCATCGTGTAGAACGACGACGTCGACACGACCTCCTGGCCGAACAGTCGCGTGAGCGTGAGCTGCGGCAGCTCGTCGACGATCGGGTCGACGTCGGCGAACGGATCGGGCGGGGGCGTCTCGGAGGGCGACGGGTCGTCCTGCGTGCGCGCGCAGCCCGCGAGCGACAGCAGCCCGAGGCCGAGCAGGCCCGCAGAGCCGGCGAGGAGGGTCCTGCGATCGAGCGTGCGCATGGGGTCACGGTAGAGACGCCGCCTGGATGCGCGCTGTCGTGGACGCGCCCGTCGTCGATGCCGCGGGCGCGACGCGCACGCCAGTAGCGTGACGACGTGAGGATCACGCGCGCGCGACTGCAGGACGGCACGACGGTCGACGTGGAGGTCGGTGGCGGCCGCATCGCCGCCGTCGCACCGTCGTCCGGGGTCGCGGACGGCGACGTCGACCTCGACGGCCGCACCCTGCTGCCCGGCCTGTGGGACGAGCACGTGCACCTGGGGCAGTGGGCCGCGCATCGTCGTCGCCTCTCGATCCTCGACGCGGACAGCGCCGCCGAGGCTGCCGCGCGCATCCGCGATGCCCTGCGCACCCATCCGGCCGACGAGCCGCTCGTGGCCGTCGGCATGCGCGAGGGGCTGTGGTCGGACGCGCCGAGCCGTGCGCTGCTCGACGCCGTCGCAGGCGACCGCGCCGTCACGGTCATGAGCGCCGACCTGCACGCGTCGTGGTCGAGCAGCGCGATGGGGCGCATGCTGCACGTCGACCTGCCCGACGACGGCATGCTGCGCGAGGCGCCGAGCTTCGCGGCGATGCGCACGCTCGAGGCGACCGTCGACGACGCGACGCGCGAGCGCTGGATCCGCGACGCCCTCGCCGCCGCGGCCGCGAGGGGCGTGGTCGGCATGACCGACCTCGACCTCGACGACGCCGTCGGCGCGTGGTCGCGCCGTGCGGGCTCGCCGCTGCGCATCGAGGTGGGGGTCTACCCCCACGACCTCGACGAGGCGGAGGCGCGCGGCGACCGCACGGGCCGCGCCATCCACGACCGCGTGCACGTGGGGCCGCTCAAGGTCATCACCGACGGCTCCCTCGGCACGCGCACCGCCTACTGCCACGACCCCTACCCGGACGGCGGGCGCGGACTGCTCGAGGTGCCGCCCGACCAGCTCGCGGCGGTGCTCGGGCGCGGAGCGGCCATGGGGCTGCGGCCCGCGGTGCACGCGATCGGCGACGCGGCGCTCGCGCACGTGCTCGACGTGTTCGCCGCGACGGGCATCACGGGTCGCATCGAGCACGCGCAGCTCGCGACGGACGCCGACGTCGTGCGCATGGGCGAGCTGGGGGTCGTGGCCTCGCTGCAGCCGGAGCACATGCTCGACGACCGCGAGCTCATCGCCGTGTACTGGGCGGGCCGCGAGCGGCTCGCGTACCGCATCCGCTCCCTGCTCGACGCAGGCGCGCGCGTGATCCTCGGCTCGGATGCGCCGGTCGCGCCGCTGGATCCGTGGGTGGCGATGGCGGCGGCCGTGACGCGCACGCGCGACGGCGACGTGCGGTGGCAGCCGCAGGAGGGCATCGACGTCGCGACGGCGCTGTCGTGCTCGGTGCGCTCGCGCATCGCGGTCGGCGAGCCGGCCGACCTCGTGGCGGTCGGCGACGACCTGTCCGCGGAGCGTCTGCGGACCATGCCGGTCGACCTCACGATCGTCGGCGGCGACGTGCTGCACTCGACGCTGTCCTGATCGTTGTCGATCAGCCACCACCAACGCGCCCGCTGGTAGGAGGATCTCCACAAGTGAAGTCGGCCGGGCGCGAGCGTCGCTCGTGGCATGGCACAGGGGATGCCGAACGCCCCGGAACGAGGCGTACCGTCGCTGCCATCAGCGTCCGACGAGCGAAGTTCCAGGAGGATCCGGTGGTCGACACCCTGTCCGCATCCGAGCCGCTCGAGGTCGACGAGGCCCACACGCCCCTCGACCTCGCGCCCAAGCCGCGCACCGCAGCGATCGACGTCGACTGGCTCGGCCGCGACCTGCTGGGGCGGTGGGCCGACCGGCGCCTCGCCGCACGTGCGAAGGCCGCCACCCCCGCCTACCAGCGCATCCCGAACCAGACGATGGAAGACCACCGCGAACGCACCCTCGGGCAGCTGCGGATGCTCGTCGACGACCGCGCGGTGCTCGCCGCCTTCCCCGAGTCGCTCGGCGGCGAGGACGACCACGGCGGCAACATCGCAGGCTTCGAGGAGCTCGTGCTCGCCGACCCGTCGCTGCAGATCAAGTCGGGCGTGCAGTACGGCCTGTTCGGCGCCGCCGTGCTGCACCTGGGCACGGCGCACCACCACGAGACGCTCCTGCCGCCCATCATGCGCCTCGACGTGCCCGGCGCGTTCGCGATGACCGAGACGGGCCACGGCTCGGACGTCGCGTCGATCGGCACGACCGCGACGTACGACGAGGCGACGGAGGAGTTCGTCATCGCCACGCCGTTCCGTGGCGCGTGGAAGGACTACCTCGGCAATGCCGCGAACGACGGCCTCGCCGCCGTCGTGTTCGCGAAGCTCGTCACGAAGGGCGTCGACCACGGCGTGCACGCGTTCTACGTCGACATCCGCGACCCCGAGACGCGCGAGTTCCTGCCGGGCGTCGGCGGGGAGGACGACGGGTTCAAGGGCGGCCTCAACGGCATCGACAACGGCCGGCTGCACTTCGACGGCGTGCGCGTGCCCCGCACCAACCTCCTCAACCGCTACGGCGACGTCGCCGCCGACGGCACGTACTCCTCGCCGATCGAGAGCCCCGGCCGACGCTTCTTCACGATGCTCGGCACCCTCGTGCAGGGTCGCGTCTCGCTCGACGGCGCCTCCGTCGTCGCGTCGAAGGCGGCGCTCGCGATCGCGATCCGCTACGGAGCCGAGCGGCGCCAGTTCACGGCGTCGAGCGACGTCGACGAGGAGGTGCTGCTCGACTACCGCAGGCACCAGAAGCGCCTCTTCACGCGCCTCGCCGAGACGTACGCCATGTCGTACGCGCACGAGCGGCTGCTCGCCGAGTTCGACGGCGTCTTCTCCGGCCGCACCGACACCCCGGAGGCGCGTGAGGACCTCGAGACCCTCGCAGCAGGCCTCAAGGCGCTGTCGACGTGGGCGGCGCTCGACACGCTGCAGGAGGCTCGCGAGGCGTGCGGCGGCGCCGGGTTCCTGGCCGAGAACCGCCTGACGATGCTGCGCGCCGACCTCGACATCTACGCGACGTTCGAGGGCGACAACACCGTCATGCTGCAGCTCGTCGGCAAGCGGCTGCTCGGCGACTTCGCGAAGCAGTTCAAGGGCGCCTCGGCAGCGCACCTCGCGCAGTTCGCCGCGAAGGAGTTCGCCGGTCGTGCCGCGGCGCAGGTCGGCCTGCACACCGTCGCGCAGGACGTGCGCGACCTCGGCCAGCCGGCCACGGCATCCCGTGCGCTGCGGCAGGCGTCGGTGCAGCGCGAGCTGCTCACCGACCGCGTCGAGACGATGGTCTCGGAGATCGCCGGCCGGTTGCGCCACGTGACGCGCGGCGATCAGGCGAAGACGGCCAAGGCGTTCAACAACGTGCAGAACGAGCTCATCGAGGCTGCGCGCGCGTGGACGGAGCTGCAGCAGTGGAAGGCGCTCACGGAGGCCCTCGAGCGGATGACGGGCGAGACCGCACGCGTCATGACGTGGGTGCGCGACCTGTTCGCGCTGACGCTGCTCGAACGGCACCTCGCCTGGTACCTGTCGAACGGTCGGCTCTCCGGCGCTCGTGCGAAGGTCGTCACCTCGACGATCGAGCGACTCCTCGTGAAGCTGCGCCCGCATGCGCTCGACCTCGTCGACGCGTTCGGGCTCGGCGACGAGCACCTGCGTGCTCCGATCGCGTCGGGTGCCGAGGGGCGCCGTCAGGACGAGGCGAGGGCGTACTACGAGGCGCAGCGTGCCGCGGGCACGCTGCCCACGCCCGAGAAGCAGGCCAAGCGCCGCTGATGCGCTGACGGAGGCGGGTGCATCCCACGGGATGCGCCCGCCTTCGTCGTGCGCATCGCACCGCAGCATCGCCGCGGCCCGGTATCGTCGCAGCACGTGAGCGAGAGTCTGTGGGACGTGTCCGGCGACGAGCTGCTGCGACGCACGGCATCGGCCGATCCGACCCCGGGCGGCGGCTCGATCGCCGCCGTCTCGGCATCGCTCGGCGCCGGCCTCGTGCTCATGGCGATCGACGTGACCCTCGGGGCGTCGAGCACCGACGAGGATGCCGCCGCGACGCTGCGCGAGGCGCGCACGCGCGGCACGAGCCTGCTCGAGACGCTGCGCGGCGCCGTCGACGACGACGTGGAGGTGTTCGACGCCCTCATGGCCGCGTATCGGATGCCTCGCAGCGACGACGCCGAGCGAGCCGAGCGCACCGCGGCCATCCGCGTCGAGACCGTCGTCGCGACGGTCGCACCCCTCGACGTCGCAGACGCCGCGCTCGAGGCCGTCGCGTTCTCGCACGCCGTCGAGCCGCTCGTGAAGCCCGGCGTGCGCAGCGACGTGCTCGCCGGGCGCGACCTGCTGCTGGGCGCCGCGCGCGCCGCGATCCGCACCGCCGACGTCAACCTCGCGAGCCTCGACGGCGAGCCCGCGCTCCACGAGCGCAGGCAGCGCGCGTGGGATGCGATCCTCACCGCCCTCTGACCGCCCACCCTGGAGGCTCCATGCCCGCGATCGTCGTCGACCCGTCCGAGGTCGCACGCGCCTACCGCGACGAGGTGCGCGCATCCGTCGCCGCGCTCGCCGACCGCGGCCGCACCCTGCGCGTCGTCGGCATCCTCAGCCAGCACGACGGCCCGGCCGCGACCTACGCCCGCTACGCGGCGAAGGGGTGCGAGGCCGTCGGCATCGCGATGGACGTGCAGCACGTGGGTGCGGACGGCGTCGAGGCCGCCATCGCCGCCGCGAACGCCGACGCGTCGGTCGACGGCATCTTCCTCTACTACCCGCTCATCGACCCGCAGGCCGACCGGTGGCTGCGCGAGCTCGTCGATCCGCGCAAGGACATCGAGGGCATGCACTCCTTCTGGAGCCGCCTGCTGTACGAGAATCGCCGCTTCGTCGACGACGGCGGCCTGCAGCGCGCCATCCTGCCGTGCACGCCGCTGGCGATCCTCAAGCTGCTGCAGCACGCCGGGATGCGCGGCGAGGGCTCCGAGGCTCCCCTCGAGGGCATCACGGCGTGCGTCGTCAACCGGTCGGACATCGTGGGCAGGCCGCTCGCGGCGATGCTCGCGAACGACGGCGCCCGCGTCCACTCGCTCGACGTGCACGGCTCGCTGCTGCTCGAGCCCGCGATCGGCAGGCACACGCACGACGTGCGCGACTCCACGGCGACGCGCGCGGAGGCGCTGGCGCAGGCCGACGTCGTCGTCTCGGCGGTGCCCGCTGCGTCGTTCGCGCCCATCACGGGTGCGGAGCTGAAGCCCGGCGCGCTGCTCGTGAACGTCGCCGAGCGTCGCAACTTCGACGACTCGGCGATGGACGTCGCGTCGGCGTTCGTGCCGCGCGTGGGTCCGCTCACCGTCACGATGGCGACGCGCAACCTCGTGCGCCTCGTCGAGACGCTGCGGGCCTGACCCGTCGGGGCGGCGTCAGGCGGGGGAGTCGACGATGCCGACGAACCTGGAGCCGATGCCCTCGACCTCGGCGCGCACGGTGCCCGCGGCGCGACGCGGCGCCTCCGACGGGTCGTGGCGGTCGCACACGACGGCCGTGAGCTCCGGCCACCACTTCTTCGGCCGCTCCCACTCGACGAGGCCGCAGACGACGCACTCGAGTCGCACCCACACGGGCCGGGCATCGGCGCGACGGTTCGCGCGCGACTGCACGAGCCACGCGGGCGGCTCCGCCTCGAGGGCGGCGAGCTCCGACTCGCGCAGCGAGGAGGGGATGCCGTGCCGCTGCGCCATCTCGAGGGGGATGTCGAGTCGGATGGCCGCCTCGCGTCGCGTGAACATCCCTCCAGCGTAGGCGGGTCGCTCGTGCGCGCCCTGCCTGCCGCGGGCGGCGACCCGCCGAACCGGCACGTGGGCGGGTCCTCGCGCGCACGGAGCGCCTCAGGGGTCGCTCACGTGTCGGTTCGGCACGGTGGCGCCGTGGCGCCGGCCTGCCTCACGCCGCCGAGGAGCGGGCGGCGACGAGATCCGGGTGGTGGATGGCGGCGACGTCGGGGTGCGCCCGCAGTCGCGACTTCAGCGCGTTGTCGCCGTAGGTCGCGTGGATGGGGTTGCCGGGGTCCTGGGAGACGCCGCGGGCCACGGCGGCGAGCTCGGGCGGCAGCTCGAGCACCGGCACCTGCGCGTCGAGCGACGGGTTGAGGAAGAAGGGGATCGAGACGCGATCGCTGCCGGACGGTGGCGAGAGCACGCGGTGGCGAGTCGCCTGCAGGTAGCCGCCGGTGGCGTGCTCGAGCAGCTCGCCGATGTTCACGACGAACGCGCCGTCGATGGGCGGCGCATCCACCCACTCCCCGTCGATCTCGACCTGCAGGCCGTCCTTGCCGGGCTCGACCCAGAGCAGCGTGAGCACGCCGGAGTCCTTGTGCGCGCCGACGCCCTGGCCGGCGCGGCGGGCGTCGGAGCCCGGGTAGCGCACGATCTTGATGAGCGTCGAGGGCGCGGCGAACGATGCGTCGAACACGTCGGCGGGCGCGCCGAGCGAGCGTGCCCACGCCGCGAGCAGTCGCTGGCCGACCTCGGTCAGCCGGTCATGCCACTCGGTGACGACGACGGCGAGCTCCGGCAGCGCGGCGGGCCAGAGGTTGGGGCCCTGCAGTCGCCAGTAGTCGGCGTCGTCGCGGTCGGTGGCGGGCCGCTCGGGGCCGATGTCGATCTGCTCGCGCCAGTCGACCTTGCCCTCGGTGCGCTCGCCGCCGACGCGCGTGTAGCCGCGGAAGTGCGGACTGGCGAGGTTCTCGATGCTGCGCTTGTCGTCGTCGGGCAGGGCGAAGAAGGCTCTCGCGAGCCCGTGGACGCGACTCTGCAGGTCGGGGTCGATGCCGTGGCCGACGAGGTAGAGGAACCCCACCTCGCGTGCCGCCTCGCGCAGCCGCGTGCGGAACGACGCGGCCGATGCCTCGCCGCGGTCGAGGTCGGTCAGGTCGAGGACGGGAAGGTTCGCCATGTCGGGCACGGTATCCGCGTCCCCCGACGCCGGCCAGGGAATCGCGTCACATGACGACCCGGGGGAGGAGCCTCCCGTCGGAGCACGCAGGGGCCTCCCGAGGGCGGACGCCGTCGCGTGGGCCGCTGGCTACGCTTTCGCCATGCCCGCCCGCCCGACGCGACTCGCGACCGTCGGCGCCGCCGTCTCCGTCGTGCTCGTGACGGGGGCGACGCTCGCGCGCCTCACGATCGCGCCGCGGGCCGGCCGAGCGTGGCAGCACGAGGGCCTCGACCTCGTCACGGCGCCCCTCGCGGTCGTCGCGGTCGTCGCAGGCCTCGTCGCATGCGCCGCCCTCCTCGTCGTCGACCGCCGGCCGCGCGCGGGCATGGCGATCGTCGCGGTCGCCGCGACCGCCACCTGGATGCTCGTGCCGTGGCCGCCGCCGGTGGCGGCGGTGCCGTACGCGATCGCGATCGTGCTCGCCGTGCGCCGAGGCGCCGCGACGTGGGCGGTGGGCAGCATCGTCGGCTCCCTCACCGTCACGGTCGTCGTCATCGCGCTCACGGGGCTGTCGCGCGGGTGGGTCGTCGGCACGATCGCGACGTGCGTCGCGCTCACGATCGTGCTGGTCGTGTCGGCCACGCGCCGCGCGCGCCGCGAGCAGGCGCGCATCGCCGCCGAGCAGGCCGACGAGCGGGCGCGCACGCGCCACGCTCGGGAGCGCGAGGACATGGCGCGCGAGCTGCACGACGTGCTCGCCCACTCGCTGTCGTCGATCTCGGTGCAGGCGAACGTGGCGCTGCACCTCGCCGACCGCGAGCCGGGTCGCGCGACCGAGGCGCTCGCGACCATCCGCGACACGAGCAGGCAGGCGCTCGACGACGTGCGTCACATGCTCGGCGTGCTGCGCGGCGACGCCGACGGCCCGCTCGTGCCCGAGGCGAGCCTCGACGCGCTGCCCGCGATCGTCGCAGGGGCGGAGGCGATGGGCGTGCTCGCGACGCTCGACGACGCCCTGCATCCCCGGCCGGCGACGGCGATCCAGTCGGCCATCGTGCGCATCGTGCGCGAGGCCCTCACGAACGCGGCACGCCACGCGCCCGGCGCGCACGTGCGCGTCGCCCTCGTGCGCGACGACGGGCGCGCGACGGTGCGGGTCGTCGACGACGGCCCCGCCGCAGCCGCAGCCGCGACGCCGGGGGCCGGCACGGGCATCCTCGGCATGCGCGAACGGGTGGCGCTGCTGGGCGGCACGCTCGAGGCTGGCAGCCACGGCGCCGGCTTCGCGGTCGTCGCGACGTTCCCGGAGGCCACGTGATCACGGTCGCGGTCGTCGACGACCAGGCGCTCATCCGCGCCGGCCTCCACGCGCTCGTCGACTCCGAGGACGACATGCGCGTCGTCGGCGAGGCGGCCACGGGCGAGGCCGCCGTCGCGCTCGTGCGCGCCGAGCGTCCGGACGTCGTGCTCATGGACGTGCGCATGCCGGGCGGCGACGGGCTGTGGGCGACGCGGCAGATCGTCGCCGACCCGGGCCTGGCAGGCACGCGTGTCGTCGTCGTCACGACGTTCGAGCTCGACGAGCTCGTCGGCGATGCGATCGTCGCAGGCGCGAGCGGCTACGTCGTGAAGGATGCCGACCCCGTCGACCTGCTGCGTGCAGTGCGCGTCGCAGCGGCAGGCGACGCGCTGCTGAGCCCCAGCGTGACCCGCAGGCTGCTCGACCGCGTCGCCGAGGGCATCCGCCCCGTCGACGACGCCGTGCTCGCCGTCCTCACCGACCGGGAGCGCGAGGTGCTCGCGCTCGTGGGCGAGGGCCTGACGAACGACGAGGTCGCGCGGCGCCTCGTGCTGAGCCCGCTCACGACGAAGACGCACGTGTCGCGCATGATGGGCAAGCTGGGCGCGCGCGACCGCGTGCGGCTCGTCGTGCTCGCCTACGAGACGGGGCTCGTGCGTCCGGGGTGGTCGCAGGGCTGACGCCCCGAGGCGCATCCCACGGGAGGTGCGAGGTGCATCCCGTCGCGGGACGCGGCAGGGGGCCGCGACGCGGGAGGTTCGACGTGCGGCCGCAATGGCCGTCTCGTCAGGAGGACGCCATGCTCACCACCATCACCCACGCTGCGGCCCCGGCCGCGCCCGCATTCGCCGAGCACGCGACCCGGTGGGGGCCGGGCGGCGGAGGAGGGCTCTGGCCGCTCGCGATCCTCGGTCCGCTCCTGTGGATCGCGCTCATCGTCACGCTCGTGCTGCTGCTCCGGCGATCGATGCAGCGTCGCCCGTTCGTGCATGCGGCAGCCGCGGGGGAGTCGGCGCTCGCCACCCGCTTCGCGAACGGCGACGTCGACGAGACCGAGTACCGGTCGCGGCTGGCGGTGCTGCGCTCCGAGCGCGGCGGGCGCTCCGCGTAGCGGGTCCCGCGGGGCCGGGCGCCGCCTCGCGGCGGCGCCCGGCACGGCACGGCTACGCGGACGCGGCCGCCGCGTTGCGCGCGGCGATGCGGCGCACGAGCCACATGACGAACGCCACCTCGACGGCGGGCATCGCGTCGGGCGCGTGCAGCTCGGGCTTGTACGACCAGAACGACGACGATCGCACCGAGCCCACCTCGGCGCCGCCTGCGCGTGGCTGCGGCATGCGCTCCCGCGTAGCGTGGTGGGAGCGAAGGGGGATTCGATGACGCAGCCACGCATGCCGATCCGGCGAGCGCTCGCCAGGATGTACTGGCGGTGCAGCAGATGGACGCTCGTGCGCGAGAGCCCCGCGGTCACCGGCCCACGGCTCGTGATCGGTGCCCCGCACACGTCGAACTGGGACTTCGTGCTCATGCTCGCGATCGCGTGGGAGCACGGCATCAGCCCCCGGTTCCTCGGCAAGCATCAGCTCTTCCGCGGCCCCGGCGGCTGGGTCATGCGCCGCCTCGGCGGCATCCCCGTCGACCGCAGCGACCCGTCGCGCATCGTCGACGAGGTCGTCGCGCTCATCGCCAGCGGCGAGGAGATCCAGCTCGTCGTGACGCCGGAGGGCACGCGCGGCGCGGGCACGCACTGGCGCAGCGGCTTCCACCGCATCGCGGTGGCGACGGGCCTGCCCGTGACGCTCGGGTTCCCGGATGCGACGACGATGACGGCGGGTCTCGGCCCGACGGTGCGCATGACGGGCGACGTCTCGGCCGACATGGACGTCATCCGCGCGTTCTACGCCGACAAGGCCGGCGTGCGCCCCGAGCTGCGCACGGAGCCTCGCCTGAGCATCGAGGACGCGATCTCGGCCGACGACGCCGCCTGAGGCCCGCATGCGCCTCCTCGCGCTCGCCTCGAGCCGCTTCGGGCGATCCGCAGGGGAGCACGACGCGCATCCGGCGACGATCGACGTGAGCGTCTCGGGCGTCGTCCTGCCGAGCGAGCGAGGCTAGGGGAGGCGACGGAAGCGCGGTCCCGTCCAGCCATCGCGCTCGACGTGCTCGGTGAACATCGCCAGCGGTCGCACCCAGTGCGCGCCGTCGCCGTATCCCTGTCGGTAGACGACGAGCCGCTCGCCGGTCTCGCTGTGCGTCGCGACGGCGACGACCTCGTAGCTCGCGCCCTTGTGGTGCTCGTACCAGCCGGGCGTCACGTCGTCGGTCACGACTGGCATCCTGCCAGTCGTGCCAGCGTGGCCCTGCGCGGCGCGCACGCGCGACGGGCAGCGCCCGCGGGCATGAGCGAACCCCCGCGATGTAGAAGCTACGCGGGGGTTCAGCAGCGGTGTAATCTCCGCTGCGTGGCTCCGACGGGCGTCGATCCCGTGACCTCACGATTTTCAGTCGTGCGCTCTACCAACTGAGCTACAGAGCCGAGGAGCACTTCCGTGGTCCTAGCGAGAACCCCTCGCTCTCGCGAGGGGCCCACCGCGACCCTGACGGGACTTGAACCCGCGACCTCCGCCGTGACAGGGCGGCGCGCTAACCAGACTGCGCTACAGGGCCTTGCGTCATCGATCCAGTGACCCCAACGGGATTCGAACCCGTGCTGTCGCCGTGAAAGGGCGATGTCCTAGGCCGCTAGACGATGGGGCCATGCGTCCAGGACTCATGGCTACCGAGCGATGACTCTACACAGGCGATCGGCGCACGCGCAAACTGAGCCCGATCGAACGGTCTCCGGCGTGTCGAGGCGGGCGTCGCCGGCCACTCGCCGCAGGCCTCCTGCGTGTCGCATCCTCGGCCGTGCCACCATGGACCCCGCCGGTTCGCCCGCTCCATCGCGGTCGATGCTGCCGGCCTGGGCGCGCATCCTTGACTCTCAACCTTCGGTTGATAGTCTGGCGCGACCCGCACCATCTCCATCTCGTGGCGAGGCCCCCCACATGCACAGCAGCGCGCATCCGTCGCGTCGGTCGTTGCGCTCCCGCGCCGGCCTCGTGGCAGCGACGGCGATCGCAGCGCTGGCGATCACGATCGTCACCCCGGGCAGTCCCGCGCAGGCCGAGGACGCCTGGGGCTTCCCGACGTGGGGAGAGGTCGAGGCCGCGCGAGGCGACGTCGCATCGCAGCAGACGCAGATCGCCGAGATCCGCGACCTCATCTCGCGACTCGAGACGGAGCAGGCGGCTGCCGAGCAGCTCGCCAACACCCGAGCGCAGGAGGCCGCTGCCGCCCAGGAGCGCTTCGACGAGGCTGCGTACACGTCGGACCAGCTGCAGGCGCAGGCCGACGCGGCCCAGCGCGTCGCCGAGCAGTCGCAGCTCGCGGCATCGCAGCTCGCGGCGCAGCTCGCCCGCACCGGCGGCACCGGCGACCTGAGCGTCGAGCTCTTCGCGAACCCCGGCAGCGCCGACGAGTGGCTGTACCGCCTGAGCCTGCTCGACAGCGCGGCCTCGTCGGCCGACACGCTGTACACGCAGGCGCAGCAGGATGCGAACACCGCGCAGTCGCTGCAGGATCAGGCAGGCGTCGCCCGCGACGAGCGGGCCAGGCTCAGCGACGAGGCGAACACGGCGCTCGACGCCGCGACGGCCGCGGCTGCGGAGGCCGCTGCTGCCGTCGACCGCACGAACGCGCACAAGGCCGAGCTCGAGGCGCAGCTGAGCGTGCTCGAGGAGAACCGCGCCGCGACCGAGGCCGACTACAACGCCGGCCAGGCCTGGTACGCGTACCTCGCCGAGCAGGAGCGCCTCCGTCAGGAGGAGGAGCGCAGGCAGCGCGAGGCCGCGGCAGCGCAGGCAGCAGCGGCGCAGGCGCAGGCGCAGGCCGCGGCTGCGGCTGCGGCAGCGGCTGCGAACCAGGGCGGCTCGAGCAGCGGCGGCGGTGGCGGCAGCAGCGGCGGCGGTGGCGGCGGAGGCGGCGGCTACGCGGGCCCCGGCGTCTCCGGCAGCGGTTGGACGTCGCCGCACTACGGTCGCATCTCGTCTGGCTTCGGCTGGCGCACCGACCCCGTCTCCGGCTCGTTCTCGAAGCTCCACGCTGGCCTCGACATCGTCGCGGGCTGCGGCACGCCGATCTACGCGGCAGCAGGCGGCACCGTCGCCGTGCGCGGGCAGGACACCTACGGCGCGAACATGATCTGGATCGACCACGGCGGTGGCGTGCAGACGCGGTACTACCACATGGCCGCGCCGTCGCCGCTGGGCTACGGGCAGTCCGTCGCGGCCGGCCAGGTCGTCGGCTACGAGGGCTCGACCGGCTGGTCGACCGGCTGCCACCTGCACTTCGAGGTGCGCATCAACGGCGTGGCGCAGGACCCGCTGCCGTTCCTGCGGGCACGCGGCGCGAACCTCTGATCCGCACCCGCTGACACGACGAGGGCGGCGCATCCGATGGATGCGCCGCCCTCGTGGCGTTCGGGGTGCGTCAGTCGCGGCCGGGCTGCGGGGCCTCGACGGCGCCGTCGTCGCCCGCGTGGTCGGACGACTGGAACGCGTCGAAGCCGGCCTGCACCGTCGCCTCCGCGGCCTCGCGGCCCTCCCAGCCTCCGAGCTTCGCCCACTTGCCGGGCTCGAGGTCCTTGTAGTGCGTGAAGAAGTGCTCGATCTCGTCGCGCGTCTGCTTCGGCACGTCCTCGATGTCCTGGATGTGCGCCCAGCGGGGGTCCTTCTCGAGCACGCAGATGACCTTGGTGTCGATGCCGCCGTCGTCCTCCATGTTCAGCTGGCCCACGGGGCGCACCTTCACGAACACCCCGGGCGGCACCGAGTACTCGAGCAGCACGAGCGCGTCGACGGGGTCGCCGTCGAGGCCGAGGGTGCGGTCGAAGAACCCGTAGTCGGTGGGGTAGACGAAGGTCGTGAAGAGCACGCGGTCGAGGAAGACCCTGCCCGTCTCGTGGTCGACCTCGTACTTGTTGCGGCTCCCCTTGGGGATCTCGATGACGACGTCGTACGCGGCCACGGGCGCTCCTGTCTCACGGTTCGGAATCGGCAATAAGATCATGGCATGCCCTCCTTCGACGACCGCCGTCCACGGCTGACGCCCGCGGTCGCCGACACGCGCCGCGCCGTGCGCGAGTCGCTCGCAGGCATCGACGAGGGCTCCCTCGTGCTCGTGGCGCTCTCCGGCGGCCCCGACTCCCTCGCCCTCGCAGCGGCGACGGCGTTCGAGGGTCCGCGCGCCGGCATGCGCGTCGGCGGCGTCGTCGTCGACCACGGGCTGCAGGAGGGCTCGGAGCAGGTCGCCGAGACCGCGGCGCAGCAGGCGCGCGACCTGGGGCTCGACCCCGTGCTCGTGCGGCGCGTGACGGTCGATGGCCACGGCGGGCCGGAGGCGGCTGCGCGGCAGGCCAGGTACGCTGCGCTGCTCAAGGCGCGCGCGGAGGTCGACGCGGCGACGGTGCTGCTCGGCCACACGCTCGACGACCAGGCCGAGACGGTGCTCATCGGCCTCGCGCGCGGCTCGGGCCCGGAGAGCCTGTGGGGCATGCACCCCGCCATCGGCTTCCTCCGCCGCCCGTTCCTCACGGTGCGCCGCGCCGACACGAAGGCCGCGTGCGGCGACCAGGGCCTCGTGCCGTGGAGCGACCCGCACAACCACGACGACCGGTTCCTGCGCGCGCGCGTTCGCGACCGGGTGCTGCCGATCCTCGATCAGGAGCTCGGCGGCGGCGTCGTCGAGGCGCTCACGCGCACGGCCGACCAGCTGCGCGAGGACGCCGAGGCGCTCGCGCACTTCGCGCAGGAGCAGATCGGCGACCTCGTCGAGCACGCCGAGGGCGGGCTGTCGCTGCACGCGGGCGCGCTCGCGGCGAACCCGCCTGCGCTGCGCCAGCGCATCATCCGCCTCGCGGTGCAGAGCGAGTTCCACGTGTCGCTCTCGCGCCAGCAGACCCTCGAGGTCTCGCGGCTGGTGACCGACTGGCACGGCCAGGGCCCCATCCACCTGCCAGGCATCCGCGTCGCGCGCGAGGGCTCGCTGCTGCTGCTCACCGCAGCCTGACCCGGGCTCCGACGCGCGACGAGGCGCTGCGCCGTACGTCGTCCTCGTGATGCGACGGCGAAGTGTGACCTTCCGTCCGTGCCGGACATGACGGGATGGAGGCAGCATCCTCCGTCGTCCCGCACCACCTCGGAGAGGACCCGCCCGTGACCCGCTCGGCCCCGATGCTCGGCATCGCCGCAGCCCTCCTCGTCGCCCTCGTCGGCTGCGCTCCGTCTGTCGACGAGGGTGCGTCCGATGCGTCCGATGCCCCGTCGCCGAGCGCCTCGGCGTCGCCGGAGCCGACCGTGGAGCCGGGGCCGGAGGAGAGCGCTGCGCCGGCGCCCGAGCCCGCGGGCCCGACGGCCGACTGGGCACGGGAGGATCTCGGCTGGGTCAGCATCCCGCTGCCGACGGGATGGACCGTCGACCAGTGGAGCGAGAGCCACTGGGTGGTGATGGACGACCGCGGCCTGAAGATGGTGAGTCTCGACCTCGTGGCCACCGGCGGACAGACCCAGGTGGATGCCGCCTCGTGCGCGCCAGGCGATGCCTACCACCGCGAGCTGCTCGAGGCGCTGCCGTACGACGGCGGCGACACGGCGACGGCGGCCGCGTGGAGCGCGTCGAGCGCCGAGATGGTCGTGGCGACGACGGTCCTCGAGGCGCTTGCGCCCGTTGGCGACACCTCGTGGTTGCTGGGGATGGGGCTGACGACCGCCGAGATCCTCGAGAGCCCCTGCTCGTGGTTCTTCGCGGCCGACCTCGCCGATGGCGCCTCGACGCTCGTGTACGTCGTCCCGGACCCGGCCTACGGCCTCACGTTCGAGACGCGAGAGGCGGCGCTCGCCTATCTCGACAGCGCCGAGCACCAGACGCTCGCCGACCTGCTGCTGGGTCTCCGATTCCCATGACGGGGCCGCTTCGTCGACCCGCGCGACGACACCTCCGCGCACCCATGGTGGACGCCACGCGCCGCGCCGCCCGGCCCCTCGCGCTCGGAGGCGCGCTCGCTCTGGCTCTCGTCGGATGCGTGAGCCAGGGACCGGCTGACACGGCGGAGACGCCCGTGCCCTCGAGCGCGCCCTCGAGCGCGCCCTCGACCGCGTCACCGACGCAGACCACCTCGACCCCCGCGCCGAGCGAGGACGCCGACGGGATCGACACGAGCGAGTGGGTCGCGTACACGTCGCCGGAGGGCGATCTCACCTTCCGCCACCCGGCGGACTGGACGCTCGCGACGACCCGCTCCGAGCCGATCGAGGCCGCAGGGCCGACGGGCAACCGATCGCTCGACGCCGTCGAGCTCACCGCGCCGAACGGCCAGCTGCTGCTGAGCTCGTACGACTTCGTCGACATCGGCGGCGCGTGCCGCGAGGTGTTCCCGGTCGAGGTGCTGGCGAGCGAGCCATCGGCGGTCGGCCCCGTCGCGCAGGAGCCGCCGGCGGTCATCGCGACCGTCGCGCTCGGCACGGCCGACGGGCGCTGGCGGTTCGGCATGGGCATCGCGAGCGCGGACGCGCTGCCGTCCGCAGGTCAGCAGGGCTGCGCGCAGTACTTCACCTTCGGCACGAGCGACGGCGGCACCTCGATGGGCACGCACTTCCAGATGGTCTCGGGCGGGGACGATCCGCTGTGGACCGTCGACACGCTCGACGATGCCCAGGCCTACATGGAGACCGACGAGTACGCCACGATGCTCGAGATCCTCCGATCGGTGGAGACCTCGTGACGCGGGCAGATCGCTTCCGGCTGCTCGCCAGCGCGATCGCGGTCCTCGCGCTCGCCGGCTGCGCGTCGCCGCAGCCGGAGCCGACCCAGGCGCCCGCCACCTCCGCGAGCCCGAGCGCGACGCCGAGCGCCAGCCCGAGCGCCGAGCCGAGCCCGACGGAGGAGCCGTGGCAGACCGTCACCGCGGAGGACGGCGCGACCTGGCAGATGCCCGCCGACTGGACGACGGCGGATGCGAGCATCGAGAACGTCGTCGGTCGCATCCTGCAGGTCGACGTGCGCGACGCCGAGGGCATGACGGTGCTGTCGTACGTCCACGACCTCGGCGGCGCCGGCGGGCTCGGCGGCGCGTGCGAGACGTTCCCGGTCGTCGAGGCGTTCGCGACCGAGCCGTCAGAGGCGGGCTTCGCACCGCTCGGCGACGAGGCCTTCGTCGACGCCGCCTACGCGATCGAGCAGCCCGACGGATCCGTGTCGCTCACGATCGGCGTCGTTCCCGACACCGTGCTCGACGCGTCGCTGCCCGCGTGCCTCGTGTACAACATCGGCCAGCACCCTGGCGACGGCCGGACGGTGTCGTTCGCGACGGCCTTCCAGTCCGGCGTCGCCGCCGTGGCCGGCGGCCCCGATGAGCGGTGGACCCACGCATCGTTCGACGACGCCGAGGCGTTCGTCGAGTCGGAGCTCGGGCAGGAGCTGCTGCAGGTCGTGGCGTCGCTGCGACTGCAGCCGTGACCGAGCGCCTACGGTGGGCGCATGACTCGCATCCTCGGCGTCGTGCTCGGCGTGATCCTCATCGCGGCAGGCAGCCTGTTCTTCCTGCAGGGGATCGGCCTCGTCGCCGGCTCCTCGATGACCGGCACGACCACCTGGACCGTGCTCGGGCCGATCATCGCGATCGTCGGCCTCGTGGTGCTCCTCGTGACGCTGCGCCGCACCCGGAGACGGTAGGCGCCATGCTTCGCATCGCGACCCTCGCCGCCGCCGCGCTCGTGCTCGTGATCGCAGGCTGCGCGACCTCGAGCGAGCCGTCGACGTCGGGGACGCCCTCGCCGTCGCCGTCCGCGAGCCCGTCGACCTCGGCCCCTCCGACGGACCCTCCGACGGCGGAGGCGTCCGAGCCCGCCGACGCGACCGCCGGCTGGGTGCGGGAGGATCTCGGCTGGGCGAGCATCCCGCTGCCGGAGGGCTGGACGCTCGAGCAGCGCGGCCCTGCCGAGTGGATGGTCGTGAGCGACGGTGGGCTCGACATGGTGAGCGTCTTCCGCGTGCCGGAGGGGCAGTACGCGCAGGACCTCGCATGCCTGCCGGAGGACCTGCCCGCGTTCGAGGCCGTCGAGACGCTGCCGTTCGCAGGTGCCGAGGGGGCGACGGCCCAGGCGTGGGCGGCGGCGGGCACGGTCGTCGAGGTCGGCACGACGGTGCGGGAGCTCGAGATCGGCTTCGACGGCGACGTCGCCTACGCGGTGCAGATGGGCATCGCAGAGGCGCAGATGCTCGGCGCCGAGTCGTGCGAGCCGTTCTTCGCCGTGCTGCCTGCAGACGGCATCCCCACCGGCGTCTTCGTCGTCGAGGATCCCGCAGGCGGCCTGACGTTCGACACGCGCGATGCGGCCCTCGCGTACCTCGAGACCGCCGAGCACCAGACCCTCACGGACCTGCTGCAGGGCATCCGCATCCGCTGACGACGCCGGGGCGCACGCCGCCCGCATCCCGGCGGCCGAGCGACCAGCACGCCGCCGGTAGGTTGGGAGACCCGAGTCGACCGACGAGCGCCAGGAGCCGAGCCCATGGACCTGAAGGACATCGAGCAGGACCTCGCAGGCGTCCTCCACACCGAGGCCGAGCTGCACGCTCGCCTCGACGAGCTCGCTCGCGAGATCGAGCGCGACTACGAGGGCAGGTCGATCCTGCTCGTCGGCGTGCTGCGCGGCGCCGTCATGGTCATGGCCGACCTGTCTCGCGCGCTCAAGCGCGACGTCGAGATGGACTGGATGGCCGTGTCGTCGTACGGCTCCGGCACCACCTCGAGCGGCGTCGTGCGCATCCTCAAGGACCTCGACACCGACATCAGCGGCCGCGACGTGCTCATCGTCGAGGACATCATCGACTCCGGCCTCACCCTGTCGTGGCTGCAGGCGAACCTGCGCTCGCGCGGCGCCGCCTCGGTCGAGATCTGCACGATGCTGCGCAAGCCCGATGCGCTGAAGGTCGAGGTCGACGTGCGCTACTGCGGCTTCGACATCCCCAACGACTTCGTCATCGGCTACGGCCTCGACTACGCCGAGCGCTACCGCAACCTGCGAGGGGTCGCCGTGCTCGCCCCGCACGTGTACGCGCCGGCCGACGACGCCTGAGCGCCGCCGGGCACCACCCCCGAGCGGCCGCGCACCGCGCGCACGCCCATCCATCGCCCGCCCACAGCGAACAGCGCAGGGATGCCCTGCGACGCCCGGGTAGCCTGGTCGGCACCGACGTGACGCAAGGACTCCCTTGAACTTCAAGAAGCTGCTGCGCGGCCCCATCCCGTGGGTCGTGCTCGCCCTCATCATCGGCGTGTTCGCCTTCTCACTCTTCACCAGCGAGACGTTCCGCGACGTCACGACCGACGAGGGCATCGAGCTCATCGAGTCCGGTGCGGTCCAGCAGGCCGAGATCATCGACGGCGAGCAGCGCGTCACCCTCGTGCTCTCGGAGACTGACGACGACCTCGGCACCGACCGCGTGCAGTTCGAGTACGTCCTGCAGCGCGGCGAGGCGATCGTCGCCGCGATCGACGACGCCGACCTGCCGGACGGCTTCGACGACCGCGTGCCGCAGGGCAACTGGTTCCTGTCGATCCTCGGCATCCTGCTGCCCGTGCTGCTGCTGGGCGCCCTGTTCTACTTCCTCATGACGCGCATGGCCGGTGGCGGCAACGGCGTCATGAAGTTCGGCAAGTCGAAGGCCCAGATGGTCTCGAAGGACATGCCGCAGGTGAAGTTCACCGACGTGGCGGGCGCCGACGAGGCGGTCGAGGAGCTCGCGGAGATCAAGGAGTTCCTGCAGGACCCCGCGAAGTTCCAGGCCGTCGGCGCCCGCATCCCGAAGGGCGTGCTGCTCTACGGCCCTCCCGGCACGGGCAAGACGCTGCTCGCGCGCGCCGTGGCAGGCGAGGCGGCCGTGCCGTTCTACTCGATCTCGGGCTCCGACTTCGTCGAGATGTTCGTGGGCGTCGGCGCGAGCCGCGTGCGCGACCTGTTCGAGCAGGCGAAGCAGAACGCGCCCGCGATCATCTTCATCGACGAGATCGACGCCGTCGGCCGCCACCGCGGTGCCGGCATGGGCGGCGGGCACGACGAGCGCGAGCAGACGCTCAACCAGATGCTCGTCGAGATGGACGGCTTCGACGTCACGGCGAACGTCATCCTCATCGCAGCGACGAACCGCCCCGACATCCTCGACCCCGCGCTGCTGCGCCCCGGTCGCTTCGACAGGCAGATCGGCGTCGACGCCCCCGACATGAAGGGGCGCGAGACGATCCTGCGCGTGCACTCGAAGGGCAAGCCGATGGCCGACGACGTCGACCTCGGGGTGCTGGCCCGCAAGACGCCGGGCTTCACGGGCGCCGACCTCGCGAACGTGCTCAACGAGGCCGCGCTGCTCACGGCCCGCACGAACCAGAAGCACCTCACGAACGAGTCGCTCGACGAGGCCGTCGATCGCGTCATGGCCGGCCCGCAGCGCCGCACGCGCGTCATGAACGACAAGGAGCGTCTCATCACGGCGTACCACGAGGGCGGTCACGCGCTCGCGGCGGCGGCGATGAACCACTCCGACCCGGTCACGAAGGTCACGATCCTGCCGCGCGGTCGCGCCCTCGGCTACACGATGGTCATGCCGATCAACGACAAGTACTCCGTGACGAGGAACGAGCTGCTCGACCAGCTCACGTACGCCATGGGCGGGCGCGTCGCGGAGGAGATCGTCTTCCACGACCCGACGACGGGTGCCTCGAACGACATCGAGAAGGCGTCGGGCATCGCGCGCAAGATGGTCACCGAGTACGGCATGACGGCGTCGCTGGGCGCCGTGAAGCTCGGCGGCGGCAGCGGCGAGGTCTTCATGGGTCGCGACATGGGCCACGGACGTGACTACTCCGAGGACGTCGCGCGCGAGATCGACGGCGCCGTGCGCGCGCTCATCGAGCAGGCGCACGACGAGGCGTGGACGGTGCTGAACGCGAACCGCGTCGTGCTCGACCGACTCGCGACCGACCTCATGGAGAAGGAGACGCTCGACCACCTGCAGCTGGCCGAGATCTTCGCCGACGTGCAGAAGCTCACGCCGCGTCAGCAGTGGCTCTCGAGCGACGCCCGCCCGGTGAGCGACCAGCCGCCGATCTCGCTGCCCGTGTCGCAGCAGGTCGACGAGGCGGTCGACGTCGACGTCGAGGATCCGGCTGCGGAAGGCCAGAGCGGGGCCTGACGATGGCGGTGGATCGGGCGCGCGTCGCGGCTGCGGTCGGCGAGCTGCTCGCCGCCATCGGCGACGATCCGACGCGGTCGGGGCTCGCCGAGACGCCCCGCCGCGTCGCGGAGGCGTACGCCGAGTACTTCGCGGGCGTCGGCGTCGACGCCGCCGAGCACCTGGTCGACTCGACGAGCCTCGACGGCGAGACGGGCGAGCTCGTGCTGCTGCGCGACATCGAGCTGCGCTCGATCTGCGAGCACCACCTGCTGCCGTTCACGGGCGTCGCGCACGTGGCGTACCTGCCGGGCGAGCGCATCGTCGGCCTCGGCCGCATCCCCGCCGTCGTCGACACCGTCGCCGCACGCCCGCAGATCCAGGAGCGGCTCACCGACGAGGTGGCCGACGCGCTCGTGCGCGGCCTCGCGCCACGCGGCGTGCTCGTGGTCATCGAGGCGTCGCACGGCTGCGTCACCGCACGCGGTGCCAGGCAGGCGCGCTCCTCGACCGTCACGATGGCGAGCCGCGGCGTGCTCGCCGAGCCGCTGGAGCGCGCCGAGATCATGGCGCTCATCGGGGAGTCGCGGTGACCCGCATCCTCGGCGTCCTCAACGTCACGCCCGACTCGTTCAGCGACGGCGGCCGGTTCGAGGATGCGGGTGCTGCGATCGCGCACGCGCGGCGGCTGCGGCTGCAGGGCGCCGACGTCGTCGACGTCGGCGGCGAGTCGACGCGACCGGGTGCGACGCCCGTGGCCGTCGAGGCCGAGCTCGCCCGCATCCTGCCGGTCGTGGAGGCGCTGTCGCGCGAGGGCGTCACGGTGTCGATCGACACGATGCACGCCCAGACGGCGCGTGCTGCGGTCGAGGCGGGGGCGACGATCGTCAACGACGTCTCCGGCGGGCTCGCCGACGCGCGCATGGCAGAGGTCGTCGCGGGCCTCGGCGTCACGTACGTGCTCACGCACTGGCGTGGCCACGATCTCGCGCTCGGCACGACGTACGCCGACGTCGTCGCCGACGTGCGCGACGAGCTGTCGGCACGCGTCGACGCGGTGGTCGCGGCGGGCGTCGACCCGTCGCGCATCGTGCTCGACCCCGGCCTCGGCTTCTCGAAGGGGGCGGACGACAACTGGAGGCTCGTCGCGGGCCTCGACCGCATCGTCGACCTCGGGCTGCCGGTGCTCGTGGGCGCGAGCCGCAAGCGATTCCTCGGCGCGCTGCTGCCGGACGGGTCGCCGATGGATGCGCGCGACCACGGCACGGCGGCGCTGTCGGTGCTCGCCGCCCAGGCGGGCGCGTGGGGCGTGCGCGTGCACGACGTCGTCTCGACCAGGCGCGTGCTCGACGTGCTGCGTGCCGTCGAGCGGGTCGCACCCGCGTCGACGACGACGCTCGCGCCCGTCGAGGGCGTGGCGGATCGCATCGCGCTGCGCGGCCTCGTCGCGTTCGCGCATCACGGCGTCTTCGACCACGAGCGTCGCGACGGGCAGCGGTTCGTCGTCGACCTCGATGCGACCGTCGACCTTGCGGCGGCGGCGCGCGGCGACGAGCTCGCGCGCACCGTGCACTACGGCGAGCTCGCCGACGCGGTCGTCGCGGCGGTCGAGCGCGACCCCGTCGATCTCATCGAGACGGTCGCCGAGCGCGTCGCGGGCGTCGCATTGGGGTTCGCGGGCGTCGAGCGCGTGCGCGTGACGATCCACAAGCCCGACGCGCCCATCGCGGTGCCGTTCGACGACGTCGCCGTCGTCATCGAGCGCAGGCGCCGATGATGCTGCGCGAGGCCGAGGCCGTGCTGTCGATCGGCGCGAACCTCGGCGATCGCGCCGCCCGCGTCCGCCAGGCGATCGACCTGCTCGACGAGCTCGACGGCATCCGCGTCGTGTCGCGCTCGCGGCTGTGGGAGTCGCCTGCGTGGAAGCCGGACGGCGCCGGCGACGCGCCCGACTACCTCAACGCCGTCGCCGTCGTGCGAACGGTGCTCGAGCCGCTCGACCTCCTCGACGCGGTGCACGCCATCGAGGATGCCCTCGGTCGCGTGCGCGTCGAACGCTACGGCGACCGCACGATCGACGTCGACGTCGTCGTCTACGACCGCGTCGTCTCCGACGACCCGCGCCTCACGCTGCCGCATCCGCGCGCGCACGAGCGGCAGTTCGTGCTGCAGCCGTGGCTCGAGGTGCAGCCTGACGCCGACCTGCCAGGGCACGGCGGCATCGCAGAGCTCGCCGAGTACGCGCACGGTGACGTGTGGCCCTACCGGGGCGCAGACGCATGAGCCGCACCTCGCCGGTGACGCTCGTGCTCACCGCCCTCGTCGCCGCGACGGTCGGCTTCCTCGTCGACACCGCGCTCGTCGGCTCCGGCAGGCCCGTGCTGCCGATGCCGCCGACGGTGGGGCTCGTGCTGGCGGTGGTGGGCGTCGTGCTCGTCGTCTTCGCGTGGCCCGTGCGACGCATGGTGCGCGGCGGACGGCCCGTCGGGTTCCGGCACGCGACGAGCGCGCTCGCGCTCGCGAAGGCGTCGTCGCTCGTCGCCGCGGTCGCCGGCGGCTTGGGTGCCGGGGCGCTGCTGTTCCTGCTCACGCGCACCGTCGTCCCTGGCCAGATCGTCACGACGGGGCTCGTGACGGTCGGCGGTGCGCTCCTGCTGCTCGTCGCAGCGCTGCTGGCGGAGTCGTGGTGCGCGCTGCCTCCCGACGACGAGGGCGCCTCGCCCGCCTGACGGGCATCGCCGGTCCGCGCTCGCCCGCCAGGCGGAGGCGCTGGTCCGCCGGTCGAGGGAACCGGCGTCCAGCCGTGGCACCTAGCCTGGAGGCATGGAACGCATCGACCTCGCAGGCGACTGGCGACGCGTGAGCCCGCGGTACGCGTGGGCGGAGCTGTGGACCACGGCGATCTGGGGCGTCATCATGGCGGCAGCCGTCGGCGTGTTCCTGTGGTTCGTGAGCGACTGGGCGCGATGGATCGTCGTGCTCATCGGCGCGGGCATCCTCGTGCTCATGCTGCTCATGGGCCTGCTCGGGTTCCTCCGCGTGCGCACCATCGGCTTCGCGATGCGCGACGACGACCTGCTCGTGCGGCGCGGCATGCTGTTCCGCCGGTTCGTGAGCGTGCCGTACGGCCGCATGCAGGTCGTCGACATCACGCAGGGCCCCGTGGAGCGGATGCTCGACCTGCGGACCCTGAAGTTCGTGACCGCTGCGGCGACGAGCGCCGTGACGATCCCGGGGCTGCCCGGCTCCGACGCGGAGGTGCTGCGCGACGAGCTCGTCGCCGTCGCCGAGTCGCGTCGGGCGGGACTGTGACCGACGAGCGGTCGCCGCAGCCCGGCGAGGCTGTGCCGACCCCGACGCCGGCCCCGGCTCCTGGTCACGCCGACGCGCCGCAGCCGGCCGCAGGCGAGCCGCAGCAGCCCTTCGGCGCGCAGCCGGCGGCCGCGGTGCTCGCGCCCGCTGGCGACCAGCCGCCGGAGGCGGCGCAGGAGCGCGCGCTGTCGCTCGTCGATGGCGACTGGCACCGCCTGCACCCTGCGACGCCCCTGCTGCGCGGTGGCCTCGCCGTCATCGTCGTCGGCGCGATCCTGCTGAACTCGCTGCGCGACCGCATCGTCGCGTTCTTCCTGCCGTCGGATCTCGACTACGACGGCGACGGGCCCGATGCCATCGAGGCCGCGCAGCGGCTCGCCGCCGAGGGCACGCTCATCTGGGTGCTCGCCGCGTTCGTCGGCGTCCTCGCCGTGGTCGTCGTGGGGTTCTGGCTCGCATGGCGCGTGCACCGCTTCCGCATCACGGGCGACGTCGTCGAGGTCCGCCAGGGCATCCTGTTCCGCTCGCATCGCCGCGCGCCGCTCGCGCGCATCCAGGGCGTCAACGTCGAGAAGCCGTGGTTCGCGCGTCTCTTCGGCGCGTGCAAGCTCGAGATCCAGTCGGCGGGTGCCGACGCGAACGTCGAGCTCGCATATCTGTCGAACGCCGTCGCGGATGCGCTGCGCTACGAGATCCTCGCGCGCGCCGCGGGCCGCGACGTGCAGCAGCATCAGCAGCAGGACGGCACCCGCACGCAACGCGTCGTCGCCGACTTCCTCAACCCCGACGCGGAGCTCGCGGGCGTCGAGTCGGGGTCGCTCGTGCGGCTCAAGCCCTCGACGGTCATCCTGTCGTCGCTGCTCGACCTGGGGCTCGTGATCGGCGTGCTCGTGGCGGTCGCGGCGGTCGTCGTCATGATCGTGCTCGACATCCCGTGGCTGCTGTTCTCGCTCATCCCGGCGATCTTCTCGATCGTGAGCATCACGGTGCGCACGCTGTCGCAGAAGCTGCGGTACTCCATCGCGCAGACGCCCGATGGCATCCGCCTCGCGTACGGGCTGCTGTCGACGACGACGGAGGTGCTGCCAGCCGGGCGCATCTTCTCGATCTCGGTGAGCCAGCCGCTGCTGTGGCGGCCCATGGGGTGGTGGAAGGTCTCCTTCACGCGGGCGACGAAGTCGACGGATGCCTCCTCCGGCCAGCAGCGGCAGTACGCGAACCAGCTGCTGCCCGTGGGCACGCGTGCCGAGGTCGACCTCGTGCTCGGGCTCGTGCTGCCGGCGCTGCGCGGCTCCGCCGTGCTCGACGCAGGCCTCGTGGGACGAGGCGACCGGGACGCAGACGTCGAATCGGATGCCGTGGCGGCGGGCGTCGGCGCTCCCGCGGACGCCGCGGCACCGCTCGAGCACGCGGGCGTCCCCTCGCCCGTCGGCGACGGCTACGTCACGACCCCGCGGTCGGCGCGCATCCTGCGACCGTGGTCGTGGCGCCGCAACGGGATCGCGTTCTCCGACGACGCCGTGCTGCTGCGCAAGGGACGCATCTGGCGCTCGCTCGCGATCGTGCCGCTCGCGCGCACGCAGTCGTTCGCGATGCATCAGGGGCCCCTCGAAGGCGCGCTCGGCGTCGCGCACGTGGCGGTCCACGTCGTCGGCAGCGTGCTGTCGCCGACGATCGGCGCGCTCGCCGTCGACGACGTGCAGCGTGCCTTCGAGCGAGCGCGCGAGGTCGTGCCCGCGGCGATCGGGGCCGACACCACCGAGACGTGGCGCGTGCGCACGCCTGCGGCCGAGCCCGTGGATGCGCAGGCGCCCGCCGCGGTGTCGAGTACGGTCGATGGGTCGACCTCAGGACCCGTCGACGGCATGGAGCAGCAGCACGTGAGCACGCGACCGGATGCGGCGCCCGCAGCGGGCTGGGCGCACGACGGCGCCGTCGCGCCCGCGCAGGACGCGCAGGCCGAGCGCCCCGACGAGCAGCGCCCGTGAGGCCGGCTCGTCTCGGCGTCGGCATCGTCGGCGCCGGCAGCGTCGGGCCCGTGCTCGGCGCGGCGCTCGCTGGCGCGGGGCACGCGCTCGTCGGCATCTCGGGCGGCGGCGACCGCGTCGAGGCCATGCTGCCGGGGCTGCCCGTGCTCGACGTGCCGACGATCGTGGAGCGCGCAGAGCTCGTGATCCTCGCCGTCCCCACCGATCAGCTCGCGGGCCTCGTCGAGGGCCTCGCCGCCACGGGGGCGTGGCAGCCGGGGCAGCTCGTCGTGCACACGGCAGCCGAGCACGGCGTGGAGGTGCTCGAGCCAGCGCGGGCCGCGGGCGCCATCCCGCTCGCGATCCATCCGGCGATGGCGTTCACGGGCACGACCCTCGACCTGGCGCGCCTGCGCGAGGCGGTGTGCGCCGTGACGGCGCCCGCGCCCGTGCTGCCGATCGCGCAGGCGCTCGTGGTCGAGCTGGGCGCGGAGCCCATGGTCGTCGCCGAGGCCGATCGCGCCGACTACGCGGCCGCGGTGGCGCTCGCGGCCGACGTGGGCGAGCGCGTCGTCGTCGACGCGCTCGAGCGGCTCGCGGCGATCGGCGTCGAACGGCCCGTGCGGCTGCTGGGGCCCATCGTGCGGTCGAGCGTCGAGCGTGCGCTGTCGCGTGCGCCGTCGCATCCCGAGACCGACGTCATCGACGACGAGGAGGCAACCGAGTGGACACGCTGACCACGATCGCCGAGGTGCGTGCTGCCGTCGCGGCGGCCAGGGGCCGTGGCGAGCGCGTGGCGCTCGTGCCGACGATGGGGGCGCTGCATGACGGGCACCTCGCGCTCGTCGACGCCGCCCACGAGCACGCCGACCTCGTGATCGTGTCGATCTTCGTCAACCCCATGCAGTTCGGCCCGAGCGAGGATCTCGCCAGGTATCCGCGCGACCTCGACGCCGATCGCGCCCGCCTCGCCGAGGCTGGCGTCGCGGCCGTGTTCGCGCCGACGGTCGACGTCATGTACCCAAGCGGCCAGACGTCGCCGACGATCGTCACCGCCGGCCACCTCGGCATGGTGCTCGAGGGGCGCAGCCGGCCCGGCCACTACGACGGCGTGCTCACCGTCGTGTCGAAGCTGCTGCACATCGTGGGGCCCGACGTGGCCGCGTTCGGCGAGAAGGATGCGCAGCAGCTGTTCCTCGTGCGCCGCATGGCGACCGACCTCGACATGCCCGTGGAGATCCTCGGCGTGCCGACGGTGCGCGACGCCGACGGCCTGGCCCTCTCGAGCCGCAACCGCTTCCTCTCCGCCCACGACCGACGCACGGCGCTGCACATCTCGCGAGCGCTCGAGGCGGCAGGCTCGTCTGCCGACCGCGGCGTCGAGACGATGCTCGCGGCAGCGCAGGGCGTGCTGCAGTCCGACACGGGGGTGCAGCTCGACTACCTCGCGATCGTCGACCCCACGTCGTTCCGCATGGTCGGCGACGACCACCGCGGGCCGGTGCAGGTGCTCATCGCGGCCCGCGTCGGTGCCGTGCGGCTCATCGACAACGCGACGTACGCCATCCCCTGACCCACGCGTGTGAGGATCTCGGTCGCTCGCGAGGTCGCGAGCGGCCGAGCTCATCCTCCTGGCTGCGCCGGGGGACGCGCGGGTGTGACCGCTGCCGCCCGCCGGACATGACGGGACGAGGAGGTGCAGGCAAGCGACGCGTCGTCGACACGCCCGGGATGCGTCCAGGGGCACCGCAGGAGGGGTGCTGGACAATCCAGGGCGTGGACGCCGAGCAGACCGACGCGCAGCTGTGGGCTGCCGTCGCGCTCGGCGACGGCATCGCGTTCGCGACGGTCTTCGACCGTCACGGCGATCGCGTGTGGCGCCACGTCTGGAGGATGATGCAGCACAGGCAGGACGCGGAGGACGTCGTCTCGGCGACGTTCGCCGAAGCCTGGCGCAGGCGAGCGAGCGTGCGCATCGTCGACGACTCGCTGCTGCCGTGGCTGCTCGTGACCGCGACGAACTGCGCACGCAACGCCGGCCGCAGCAGGCGACGGCTCGACCGGCTCATCGCCCACATCCCACGTGCCGACGACGCGCCCGACGCCGCCGACGTCGTGGGCGACCGGCAGGCCTCCGCCGACGCGAAGGCAGCGGTGACGGGCGCGCTGCGGGCGCTCTCGCCCGCCGATGCGTCGCTCATCGCGCTCGTGATGCTCGAGGAGGTGCCGCTCGCCGACGCCGCACGCGCGCTCGGCATCGGCTACGGCGCCGCGAAGACCCGCATCCATCGTGCGCGCGGCCGCATGCGTGCGCAGCTCGAGGCGGCAGGCGTCGCCCCGACGCTCGAGGAGGTGCCGTGAACGACGAGGCCCGTCCCGAGATGGACGACGAGTTCGCCGCGCGGATGCGCCGCGGCCTCGCCGCCATGGCGCCGCGCGAGGTCGCGCGCACCCGACGCATCCGCCGCCGCGCCGCCGGTGGCGTCGTCGGCGCGCTCGCGATCGCGGCCGTGACGGTGCTGGGCGTGCAGGTCGTCGGCGCTGGCGACGGTGGCGGGGTCGAGGCGGCGCCGACGCCCACCCCGACGCCGTCGGTCACGGCGACGCCCGAGCCGAGCGTCGAGCCGACCCCCGAGCCGTCGTCGCCCGAGACGCCGGTGCCCGATCCCGAGCCGACCCCGCCGCCCGGCTTCGAGGGGGTCGCGGCAGGCGTGCCGGTCGTGACGGAGACGTTCGACACCGCAGGCGGGGGCGGCTACGGCGACGCGGGTGCCGCAGGCGGCGAGCCGCTCCGCGTGCACGACGTCTACGTCCTGTGCCGTGGCCAGGGCGTCGTGGAGACGCCGCTCGAGACCGTCGACTGCGCCGCCCAGGCTCCGCTGACCGTCATGGCGTACCTCGGGACCACGAGCCTCGTCTCGGAGGGCGGCTACCCGCGCGTCGTGCTGAGCGACGACTTCACGGGCACCGTGCGCATCGTCGCGCCAGGCGAGACGCCCGGTGGCATCGGCGTGGCCGGCGTGGCCTCGGTGTGGGTCGACTGCCCTCCCCGCATCGAGACGGTCGGTGGCGTCGCGTTCGCATGCACCTGGCGCCAGGGCACGATCCTCCCGCTCGAGGAGGCCGCGTGGGGCATCCCGTACTCGGCGGACCAGCTCGTGCCGCCCGTGGTGCGCGCCGACCCCGAGGGCGCCGCCGCGGTCGTGCGGTTCGTGCTCGACCCGGAGGATTGACGCCCGCACGCATCGTTCGCAGCGTGTGACCTGCGCGGGTGGCCGGACATGTCGGAGCGAGCAGGTGCGCCCGGCGCCCGCGGTGAGGAGATGTCGTCATGGCGACCAGCAGGCAGACGCTGACGACGACGGGAGCCGCGCTCGCGGTGGCGATGCTGGCGGGCTGCGCGGCCGGATCCCTCGACCCTGCCCCGGAACCCGTCGGCCAGCAGCCGTCGGCTGCGAGCCCGTCGTCGACCACGTCGTCACCGCCGGAGCCGAGCGCGGTCGGCACGGTGTTCACGACGCAGAACGGCACCGCGTCGTTCACCCTGCCCGCCGGATGGGCGGTCGAGGATGCGAGCGTGCTCCAGCCGCAGAGCTTCCATGGCGGTCCCGCATGGCAGAACGACGTGGCAGTGCTCGACGCGGGCGGCGTGCTGCGCGCCACGTACGCCGACGGCTACGGCGACGACGTCGGCGCCGCGGACGAGCTCGGCGAGGTGCGGTCGATCCCGGCCGCGAACGGACTGCATGCGGCCGCGTGGTGGACGTCGTCGCTCGAGGGCGACGCATGGTGGGTGGAGGCGGCGGTGGTCGCCGACACGTCTGCCCCGCACCGCACCGTCAGCCCCGACGGCTTCGAGCGGCTGCACGCGTTCACGGCCGACCTCGCGAGCGTGCCCGAGTGCGCATCCGTGGTGGACGAGGCGAGTGCGCTCGCGTGCCTCGAGGCTCCCGGCACGACCGAGGCGCTCGATCTGCTGGCGACGCTCGAGCTCGTCGAGCTGCCCTGGGATGCGATGCCGGAGGGCGTCGACCCCCAGACCGACGTGCCGTGGATCGATCACGTCTCCGACGACGGCGCGATCGCGTTCTCGTATCCGGCGTCGTGGTCGCTCCTGGATCACGGCCCGCTGGTGGGCGCCCCGGGCGGCACGATGGTCACGCTCGTGACCCCCGACGGCTACCAGGCGCTCGACATCGCCACATCGCCCGCACCGCCCGAGTCGTCGAGGTGCGAGGCCGACCAGACGGCACCGGGATGGACGCCGGTCGTGGTGCTCTCCGGCGAGTCGGTCGACCCGTTCGCCGACCCGTCGCTCGACCAGGGCGCTGCCCTGCAGCTGCTCACGTTCGACTTCGGCGAGGGAACGATCGGCGTGGCGATGCTGCGTGCCGCCGATGTCGAGCGCGGCTGCTTCGAGCCACTCCTGGCGGCCGGCAGCGGCGGCATCCACGTCTCCACGCCGTGGGGCACCGACGCCGAGGGGTTGATCTACGACCGGTACCCGGACGGGGCGGGGTTCGTCGGATCGTATGAGCACGACGTGATGCTCGAGGTGGTGCGGTCGCTCCAGGTCCGCGCCTGAGGGCCACCGGACGCGTGCGGCCGGATGCGACCGGCATCCGCGGGTCGCCCGTAGGATCGGTGTCCGTGAGCGACGCCACCCAGACCCCTGCCGACGTCCGCGACGACTGGGTCTCGAGGCTCGCCGACGAGGTGATCGAGAAGGCCGCGCGCCTCGGCACCACGCCCGTCGTCGCCTCGGGCCTGTCGCCGTCGGGCGTCATCCACCTCGGCAACTTCCGCGAGGTCATGAGCCCGCACCTCGTCGGCGACGAGATCCGCCGCCGAGGGCTCGAGGTCGAGCACATCATCTCGTGGGACGACTACGACCGCTTCCGCAAGGTGCCAGGCGGCATCGAGGGCGTCGACGAGACGTGGGCGCAGCACATCGGCAAGCCGCTCACGTCGGTGCCGGCCCCTCCCGGCTCGACGCACGAGAGCTGGGCGGCGCACTTCCGCGCGCAGGCCGAGGAGGGGTTCGCAGCCCTCGGCATCCGCTACCGCGGCATCTCGCAGACCGAGCAGTACACGGCGGGCGCGTACACGGAGCAGATCCTCGACGCCATGCGCAAGCGCCGCGAGATCGACGCGATCCTCGCGCAGTTCCGCACGCTGCCGGCCGCGAAGGACGAGGACGAGGAGCTGCAGCGGGCCCTCGACGCAGGATCGGGCGCCGCGACCGAGGACGACGGCTCCAGCGGCGCCGAGTACTACCCCTACAAGCCGTACTGCACGGCGTGCGGCACCGACCTCACGACGATCACCGCCTACGACGACGACTCGACCGAGCTGACCTACACGTGCGCATGCGGCCACGGCGAGACGGTGCTGCTGCGCGAGTTCCGCTCCGGCAAGCTCGTCTGGAAGGTCGACTGGCCCATGCGCTGGGCCTACGAGCGCGTCGTGTTCGAGCCGTCGGGCGTCGACCACCAGTCGCCGGGCTCGTCGTTCCAGGTGGGCCTCGAGCTCGCGCCGCTGTTCGGCTGGGAGCGCCCGTACGGCCCCATGTACGCGTTCGTCGGGTTCGGCGGCGCCGCGAAGATGTCGTCGTCGCGCGGCGGCGCACCCGCGCCGCTCGACGCGCTGCAGGTCATGGAGGGGCCCGTGCTGCGCTGGCAGTACGCCAGGCGCCGCATGCACCAGTCGTTCGACGTCGCGTTCGGCTCCGAGCTGCAGCGTCTCTACGACGAGTGGGATGCGCTGGGGCGCAAGCTCGCAGCTGGCACGGCGGGCGCTGCGGAGATCGCCGCGCACGCCCGCGCCGTCGGCACGGCCGACGAGACGCTCGAGTCGACCCCGCACCCGGTGGCGTTCCGCACCCTCGCGTCGCTCGTCGACCTCTCGACCGGCGACCCTGCGCAGCTCGTGCGCCTCGTGCGCCAGGTCGACCGCGCCGTCGACGACCTCGGTGCGCTGCAGCCGCGGCTCGGCCGCGTCGAGACGTGGGTCGCGACGCAGATGCCCGCCGACGAGCGCACCGTCGTGCGCGACGAGCCGGATGCAGCCGCCCTCGCCGCGCTCGACGAGCTCCAGCGCGAGGCGATCGCGCTGCTGCTCGACGGCGGCGGCGGACTGCCCGCCATCGGCGACGCGTGGACGATCGACGGCCTCACGAACCAGGTCTACGGCGTCGTGAAGGTGCAGCGAGGCCTCGAGCCGTCTGCGATCGTCAAGGGCGACAAGGAGATCGGCGCCGCGCAGCGAGCGTTCTTCACGACGCTCTACCGCCTGCTCGTCGACCGCGACGCGGGCCCGCGCCTGCCGACGCTGCTGCTGGCGATCGGCGAGGAGCGCGTGCGGAGGCTGCTGGGCGGCTGATCAGGTCGGCGGCGAGGGGCGCGCGCACCGCGGCGGTACCATGGAGCCATGCCGCAGGACTTCTGGGGGAACGCGATCTTCTCGCTGGTCCCGACGATCATCGTCGTGACGATCTTCTGGTTCGTGCTGCGCTCGATCTTCCGTGCCGACCGCACCGCACGCCGCGTCTACGACCGCATCGAGGCCGAGGAGCGCGAGAAGGCAGGGCTTCCGCCCAAGGCGTGAGCCTCGCCGTCGCCGCCGAGGCGGCGTCAGCCCTCGTCGGGTGAACGGCTGCCGTCGGCGGGCGGCGCAGGCGGCTGCCACGTCGCCTGCTGAGCGGGCTGCTGCTGGACGGGCTGCTGCTGCCCTCCCCATGGCGCGGGAGCCTGCTGCGGCGGGCCCCACTGCTGCTGCTGCTGCTGCTGTGGTGCAGCCGGGGGCCACGCCTGCTGACCCGGGTGCGGCGACGTGGCCTGCTGCGGCCACCCCTGCTGCTGGGCGCCGTACCCGGGTGCTCCGTACCCGGGTGCTCCGTAGCCGGGTGCTCCGTAGCCGGGGGCGACCGCGCCGGGTGCGACGCCCGCCATCGCGAACGCCGGCTGCTTCGGCAGCAGCAGCGCCTCGGCGCCCGGCGCGCCCTCGGTGCGGCGCTGCCACCCCTTCGACATGAGGTGCACGGCCACGTACGACAGGCCGAGCGCCGCGATGCACGCCACGAACGCGACGAGCTGGATCCAGAACGGCCCCTGCTCGCCCGACGACGTCGCGAACGGCGACATGCCCATGAGCGCGAGCGGCAGCATGATGAAGACGTTGTTCGCCGTGTGCACGACGCACGCAGCCTCGAGACCGCCCGTGCGGAACGTGAGCATGGCGCACGTGAATCCCACGAGCGACACCTGCAGGATCGCCAGCGGCGGGTAGCCGATGTGGGCGAGGCCGAAGACGAGCCCGATCGCACCGCCGGTCACGAGCGACGACACCCAGGGGTTCCGCATCCAGGAGCCGAGCTGCTGCGTGACGATGCCGCGGAACGCGAACTCCTCGCCGGAGGACTGCAGCGGCGTCGTGAGCAGCACGATCGCCACGAGCAGCCAGTCCGGCTGGAACCGGAACTCGAACGTGGGGTCGATGAGGAACGTGATCGCGACGTAGATCGCGAAGATCGGGGCCACGACCATGGCCGTGCGGCCCACGGCGCGCCAGCGCCACCTGCCCGCGACCGAGAACGCGAAGCCCATCGCCTTGTCGCCGTAGGCCGCGAGCGCCACGACGGCGCCGGGGATCATCGCCGCCCACGACAGGTTCACGCCGAGGAACGCCATGGGCGAGCCCATGAGGGTGTCCATGACGTAGGCGGGATCGGATGCCGCGACGCTGAGGTCGGAGAACAGCTCGATGACGCCCGGCATCATGAGCGCGAGCGCGATGGCCTGCCCGAGGAAGAAGAAGCCGATCGCGATCGCCCACGCGAGGAACCAGCGCCCCACGCGCTTCGTGAGGGGGCGCAGCGCCTGCGCGTACACCTGCCCCTCGAGCGGCAGCGCGGCGGGCACGCGGGCCCGCGACGGTGCGGCGGGCGGCTGCTGCCATCCGGGAGCGCCTGGCGCGCCGCCGTGCTGCGCGCCCTGCTCGTGCGCCGCCACCTGCGCGGCCCACTCGCGCTGGGCGCGCACGAGGTCCTGCTGGATCGCGTCCTCGCCACGGCTGAAGCCCGACGGCACGACGCGATCGGGCTCGCGATCCGGCGCGGCGACCGGGTTCGCGACCGGCGCCGACGGATCGGCGGGCTGCTCGGGGCGGCGGATCGGCGCGGGGGCGTCGGTGCGACGCGGGTCGTCCTGGCTCACGAGACCTCCATGCATGGCAGGGTATCCAGCCAGCATCGGTCGCACCTGTGCGCCGCCATGCCGACAGCGAACAGGCCTCCGCGGCTGGCTCGTTCGGTCTAGCCTCGAATCCAGACGTCAGGAGGCATGCGATGTTCGAACGGTTCACCGATCGCGCCCGCCGTGTGGTCGTCCTCGCCCAAGAAGAGGCGAAGATGCTCAACCACAACTACATCGGCACCGAGCACATCCTGCTCGGCCTCATCCACGAGGGCGAGGGGATCGCCGCCAAGGCGCTCGAGCAGCTCGGCATCTCGCTCGACGCCGTGCGCGAGCAGGTGCAGGACATCATCGGCACCGGTGCGCAGCAGTCGAGCGGGCACATCCCGTTCACGCCGCGTGCCAAGAAGGTGCTCGAGCTGTCGCTGCGCGAGGCGCTGCAGCTCGGCCACAACTACATCGGCACCGAGCACGTGCTGCTCGGTCTCATCCGCGAGGGCGAGGGCGTCGCCGCCCAGGTGCTCGTGAAGCTGGGCGCCGACCTCAACCGCGTGCGCCAGACCGTGAACCAGCTGCTCTCGGGCACGCAGTCGCGCGAGTCGGCGACCGTGGGCGGCGAGACGCAGCAGCAGGGTGGCGACCAGAAGGGGTCGCAGATCCTCGACCAGTTCGGGCGCAACCTCACGCAGGCTGCTCGCGACGGCAAGCTCGACCCCGTCATCGGGCGCGAGAAGGAGATCGAGCGGGTCATGCAGATCCTCTCGCGCCGCGGGAAGAACAACCCCGTCCTCATCGGCGAGCCCGGCGTCGGCAAGACCGCCGTCGTCGAGGGCCTCGCGCAGGCGATCATCAAGGGCGAGGTGCCCGAGACGCTGAAGGACAAGCAGGTCTACACGCTCGACCTCGGCTCGCTCATCGCAGGCTCCCGCTACCGCGGCGACTTCGAGGAGCGTCTCAAGAAGGTGACGAAGGAGATCCGCACGCGCGGCGACATCATCACCTTCATCGACGAGATCCACACGCTCGTCGGTGCAGGCGCCGCCGAGGGCGCGATCGACGCTGCGAACATCCTGAAGCCGCTCCTGGCACGTGGAGAGCTGCAGACGATCGGCGCGACGACGCTCGACGAGTACCGCAAGCACTTCGAGAAGGATGCCGCGCTCGAGCGCCGCTTCCAGCCGATCCAGGTCGCGGAGCCCTCCGTGGCGCACACGATCAACATCCTCAAGGGCCTGCGCGACCGCTACGAGTCGCACCACAAGGTGACGATCACCGACGGTGCGATCGTCGCGGCGGCGAACCTCGCCGACCGCTACGTGCAGGACCGCTTCCTGCCCGACAAGGCCATCGACCTCATCGACGAGGGCGGCGCACGCCTGCGGCTGTCGATCCTGTCGGCCCCGCCCGAGCTGCGCGAGTTCGACGAGAAGATCGCCGACGTGCGCACCCGCAAGGAGCGCGCGATCGAGGACCAGGACTTCGAGGGCGCCGCGCGTCTGCGCGACGAGGAGAAGAACCTCCTCGGCGAGCGCCTGCGGCTCGAGAAGCAGTGGCGCTCCGGCGACGGCGGCCCCACGGGCACGCTCGACGAGGGGATCATCGCCGAGGTGCTCGCGAACGCGACCGGCATCCCCGTCTTCAAGCTCACCGAGGAGGAGTCCGCTCGCCTCGTGTTCATGGAGAAGGCGCTGCACGAGCGCGTCATCGGCCAGGATGAGGCGATCGGTGTGCTCGCGAAGTCGATCCGGCGCCAGCGTGCAGGCCTCAAGGACCCGCGCCGTCCGTCGGGATCGTTCATCTTCGCCGGCCCCACGGGCGTCGGCAAGACCGAGCTCGCCAAGGCGCTCGCCGAGTTCCTGTTCGACGACGAGGACGCCCTCATCTCGCTCGACATGTCGGAGTACAGCGAGAAGCACACCGTCTCGCGCCTCTTCGGCGCCCCTCCCGGATTCGTCGGCTACGACGAGGGCGGCCAGCTCACCGAGAAGGTGCGCCGCAAGCCGTTCTCGGTCGTGCTGTTCGACGAGATCGAGAAGGCGCACCCGGACATCTTCAACTCGCTGCTGCAGATCCTCGAGGAGGGTCGTCTCACCGACGGTCAGGGTCGCGTCGTCGACTTCAAGAACACCGTCATCATCATGACGACGAACCTCGGCACGAAGGACATCGCAGGCGGCCCCGTCGGCTTCGTCCTCGAGGGCTCCACGGCGAACGACTACGACCGCATGCGGGCGAAGGTCAACGAGGAGCTGAAGAAGTCCTTCCGCCCCGAGTTCCTCAACCGCGTCGACGAGACGATCGTGTTCCCGCAGCTCACCCCGCACGAGCTGCTGCAGATCGTCGACCTGTTCGTGAAGCGTCTCGCGGACCGCATGATGGACCGCGACATGACGATCGAGCTCGAGCAGTCGGCCAAGGAGCGTCTCATCCACCTCGGCTACGACCCCGCGCTCGGCGCCCGCCCGCTGCGGCGTGCGGTGCAGCACGAGATCGAGGACACGCTGAGCGAGAAGATCCTGCACGGCGAGCTCGAGGCGGGCGCGCACGTGCTCGTGCGGTTCGTCGATGGGGCGTTCGAGTTCACGGTCGAGGACCGCTCGAGCGCTGCGGAGGCCATCGAGGCCACCGCGGGCTGACGCCTCCCTCGCACGTCCGACGCCCCCGCATCCACTGGATGCGGGGGCGTCGTCGTGCGCCCCCGCGCCACCGGCCGTTCGCGTTTCGCAGGTGATCAGGTGGGGTCGAGGGAAGATGCCCCTCGAACCCCCCTGATCGCCTGCGAAACGCAATGGTCTGCGGGGTCAGGGGGTCGTGGAGGCGGCCTTCCTGCGCCGCACCGCGACGATGCCGGCGACCGGGCCGAGCGTCGCGACCACCGCCGCGAGCAGACCGAGTGCGACGACGAGCGCGAGGTCGGCGGGGCGTTCGTCGGGCTCGGGAGGCAGCTCGAGCGTGGGCGTCTCGTCGGACGCGGTGACGACGCCCTCGGGGTCGAGCCTCGCGACGGCGGCGACCGGGTCGACGACGCCGCCGCCGACCGACGGGTCGAGCGTCTCGCCCTCTGCGAGCGGCGCCGTCGAGGCATCGGCGGTCACCACGAGCCGCGCGCCGACCTCGGTGGCGGTGAGGTCTGGCCACTCGGCCCGCACGAGGGCGGCGGCGCCCGCCGCGTACGCCACCGCGAGCGTGCCCTCGTCGCCCGTGACGTGGCCGTCGCCGTCGGGCACGGCGCCCACGAGGCCGCCGGAGGGCGCTGCGAGGTCGGGAGGGGCGCCGAGCTGCGAGGGCTCCGCGCCGCCGTCCTCGTCGAGCGGCGCGACCGACAGCACGCCGTCGATGCTCGCAGGGTAGGCGAGCGCGTCGGTGGTCGGTGCGCTCGCTGCAGCGACGACGAGCACGTCGGCGGCGATCGCCACCTGCACGGCCTGCTCGAGCTCCGGCGAGGTCGACGCGGACGTGAGCGGGATCGCGACGACGCGAGCGCCGCCGTCGACGGCGGCCGTGATGCCTCGCGCGAGCAGGCCGGGGAGGTCGCCTGCGAACGCGAGGGCGTCGGGGTCGTTCGTGAGGCGCACCGGCAGGATCGTCGCGCCAGGCGCGATGCCTGCGAACTCGGTGCCCTCGACGGGGTGCCCGGCGATGAGCGAGCCGACGAACGTGCCGCGTCCGTAGCAGTCGACGTCTCCCGTGCCGCCGGCGAGGTCGGTGCCGGGCAGCACGGCACCCTGCAGCGAGGCCGCGTTCGCGCTGACGCCGGTGTCGAGCACCGCGACGATCACCTCGCCCGTCGTGCGCGGCCACGCGCGCTCCGCACCCATGCGCTGCTGGCCCCACGATGCGCCCTCGATCACGGGGGAGCCCGCCGACGCCGCGCACGACTCGGCGGACGCCTCCGTCGCGTTCGCACCCGGCAGGAGCACGCTCGCGACGACCGCGAGCGTCGATGCGGCCGCGACGATGCCGGCGCGGCTCGTCGGAGCGCCTGACCCTGCGCGCCCGCCGCTGCCGGGTCGCCGCGCCATCGTCCGTCCGCGCCTGCGTGCGCCGATCATGCCTGCGGCTCCGTCCAGCCGATCTGCAGCCCCGCACCGCCGCGGCGCGTGAGCAGCGAGGCCCTGCCAGGCGGCAGCGGCCGGCCTCGGCCCGGGGTGAACGTGAGCGGCTCGGAGGCGGGGAGCGACAGCGTGAGCTCCGGCGTGTTCGACTCGTGCAGCCTGCGGATCACGGCATCCATCGCCGTCCTGCTCGAGCCCGCGCCCGCGCGGGCGAGCACGAGGTGCAGGCCGATGTCGCCAGCCTGCGGGATGAGCTCGACGAGCGGCGTGAGCGGACCGCCCATCGCGCTCAGCAGCAGGTCGTAGTCGTCGACGAGCACGAAGTGCTCCGGTCCGCTCCACCAGTCGCGCCGCCGCAGCTGCGCAGGCGTGATGTCGGCGCTCGGCACGCGCTCGCGCAGCTCCGCGACGAGCCGCGCGACGACCTGCTCCGTCGCCGACGTCGAGAACGCCGTGGCGAACTGGTACTCCTCCGGCACCGACTCGACGACGCCGCGGCGCGGGTCGATGACGGTGATGCGCGCCTCCTCGGGCCCGAACGCGTCGACGACGCCGCTCGCGATGAGCCGCAGCGCGCCGGTCTTGCCGCTGGCGGAGTCGCCGACGATGCTGAGGTGCGGCCGTGCGGCGAAGTCGTGCCACACCGGCTGCAGATCCTGCTCGCCGTGCCCGAGCGCGATGCGGGGGCCTGGCGCGGTCGGCGCGGGCAGCAGCGCAGCGTCGAGCACGGCAGGCAGCATGCGCACCTCCGGTGCCACCGCGCCGCTCCAGGCCTCGTGCACGGCCTCGCCGAGGTCGCGGGAGGCGGCGGCGAGCGCATCGACCGTCGTGCGGCCGTCGATCCTCGGCACGCCGGCGAGGAAGTGCATGCCGTCGACCGTGATGCCGCGCCCGGGCAGCTGCGGCACCGTCGCAGCCTTGCGCATGCCGTGGACCGAGTCGATCGGATCGCCGAGCTTGAGCTCGACGCGGGTGCCGAGCTGGTCGCGCAGCGAGCTGTGCACGTCGGTCCAGCGATTGGTCGAGATCATGACGTGCACGCCGTATGCGAGGCCCTGGCGTGCGATCTCGCGCAGCGCCATGTCGTGCTGCTCGAACTCGGCGCGCAACGCAGCCCAGCCGTCGACCACGAGGAACACGTCGCCGAACTGCTGCTCGGCGAGCTCGCCGGCTGCGCGCCGGGCGCGGTACTCGGCCATGCCCTCGAGCGACGCGTCGGTGAACAGCTGCTCGCGGTCGTGCAGCAGCGTGCTCACCTCGGCGATCGTGCGCGCGACCTGCTCGCCCTGGCGCCGCGTGGCGACGCTGCCGACGTGCGGCAGACCCTCGAGCGTCGAGAGGCCGCCGCCGCCGAAGTCGATGCAGTAGACCTGCACCTCGGCTGGCGTGTGCGTGAGCGCGAGGGCGCTCACCATCGTGCGCAGCAGCGTCGTCTTGCCCGACTGCGGCCCGCCGGCGACGCCGACGTTGCCGCCGGCGCCGGCGAGGTCGATCTCGTACAGCTCGCGCGTCTGCTCGTACGGCTTGTCGACGACGCCGATCGGCACGCTCAGGTGCCCGGAGCCCGTCCAGCCGATGGCGTGGAGGCCGCGGTCCGCATCCGGCAGCAGCGGCGGCAGCAGCTGGTCGAGCGTGGGAGGGGGGCCGAGCGGCGGCAGCCACACCTGATGCGCGGGCGGGCCGTGACCGACGAGCTTGTCGACGATCATCGACATGACGGTCTCGTCGGAGGCCGACTCGGCGGCGGTGTGCGTCGGCGCGACGACGGCGTCCTCGGTCTCGGGCTGCACCGCATCCTCGCTCGCGGGCGGTGCGACCGGCGCGGCGGAGAACAGCACCACCTGCTGGCGCACCTCCTCCTGCCGCTGCTCGCGCGTGCGCCTACGGTACGCGCCAGACACGTAGGCGGCCTTGAAGCGCGTGAGCGTCGCGACGTCGCTGCGCAGGAACCCGTTGCCAGGCGCGTTCGGCAGCTGGTGGGCGTCGGGCACGCCGATGACGCTGCGGCTCTCCATCGCCGAGAACGTGCGGAGGCCGATGCGGTAGGAGAGGTGGCTCTCGAGCTTCGTCATGCGGCCGTCCTCGAGTCGCTGGCTCGCGAGCAGCAGATGCACGCCCAGCGAGCGCCCGAGCCTGCCGATCATGACGAAGAGCTCCGCGAAGTCCGGGTTGGAGGCGAGCAGCTCGCTGAACTCGTCGACGATGACGAACAGGGTGGGCATCGCCTCCAGCGGCGCCCCCGCGAGCCTGGCCTTCTCGTGCTCGAGCAGCGAGCTGTAGTTGCCTGCGGCGCGCAGGTACTCCTGGCGCCGGTTGAGCTCTCCTGCGAGGGCGTCCTGCATGCGCGTGACGAGCGTCGCCTCGTCGGCGAGGTTCGTGATGAGCGCGGAGACGTGCGGCAGGTCGTCGAGGCCGAGGAAGGTCGCACCGCCCTTGAAGTCGACGAGCACGAAGTTCAGGGTCTCGGACGAGTGCGTCATCGCCATGCCCAGCACGAGCGTGCGCAGCAGCTCGCTCTTGCCGGAGCCGGTCGCGCCGATGAGCAGGCCGTGCGGCCCCATGCCGCCCTGCGCCGCCTCCTTGATGTCGAGGTCGACGGGGTGCCCCCGCTCGTCGACGCCGAGCGGGATGCGCAGCCTCGAGCGATCGAGCTGCTCGCGCATGGAGCCTGCAGGCGACCAGTGGTCGACGTCGTCGATGCCGAGGAGCGTCGGCAGCTCGAAGTCGGAGACCATGGGCTCGCTCGCGTCCGCCGACCTGCTGCCCGCCCGGTACGGCGCGATGACGCGCGCGAGCGCCGTGGCCGCCGCGACGCTCATGCCGTCCGGCGTGCACAGCGCCGTGCGCTGCAGGCCCTCCGTGCGATCGGTGCGCAGCATGTGCACGACGTCCTGCTGCACGTCGAGCAGCAGGCCGGACGTGTCGTGCTCGTCGATCTCGGTGCCGAGCGTGACGACCGTCGTGCAGCGGTAGCCTGCCGCCGCGAGCCGCGAGCCCGTCGGCGGCGCGATGCCGTCGAAGACGACGAGGTGGTACGGCTCGTCGGCCGTGGGCGAGGCGCCCGGCTCGAACCGCGACCTGCCGTTGAGCTCGCCGTCGAGCAGCTCGACGAAGTCGGCGAGGTCGACGCCGAACAGTCGCGTCGATCCAGCCCCGTCCTGGCTGCTGGGATGCTGCGCGTGGGGCAGCCACTTCACCCAGTCCCAGTCGGCGGCGCGCTCCGGGGTCGTGCAGATCGCCAGCCGCAGCTCGTCGGGCGCGTGCGTCGTGACCGCCTGCGCCACGACCGCGCGCACCATGGCGCGCGCTGCATCCTCGTCGCCCATGAGGCGGACGTCGGCGAGTCGGCGCAGGAACAGCGACACCGGCAGCTCGGGCACCGAGCCGTGCACCGCGATGAAGCGGCGCAGCGCCCTGGCAGACAGCGGCTCGAGGTCGGCGATCGGCTTCGTCGACAGCGGCGTGATGCGCTGGCTGAGGCTGTGCGATCCCGTGCCGATCCGCAGCTCGCCGAAGTCGCCATGGCTGCCCCTGCGCTCCCACAGCCGCGCCGTCATCGCGAGGTTCGACAGCGACGCCGGATCGGGGTGCCGCCAGGTGAGCGATGCGCGCTGCTGCGCGGCGGCGCCGCGCACCCGCTCGCGCATCTGCCCCAGGTAGCGCATGAAGTCGCGGCGATCGCCGCGCACGGTCGTGCGACGCTCGGCTGCGGCGCGCGTGAGCTGCACGAGCACCATGAGCACGGCGAGCCCGAGCATGCCGAGGAAGAGCCCGACGGCGAGCGCCGGATTGCGCTGGCCCAGGAAGACGAGCATCATCACGCCGCTGATGAGCATCATGGGCACCATCATCAGCATCATGAGCGGGTCCTTGGGCTGCAGCTCCGGCAGCGAGGGCGGCTCCTGCAGCTCGATGTCGCCGGAGGGCAGCTCCGGCGGCTTCTCCCGCTGCTGCCTGCGGAATGGGATGGTGCTCATCTCGGCTCTCCTCGATGGGACTGCGTCACCGAGCCCACGGCTGCGACCCCCTCGAGGGGTTCACCGGCGGCGCGGCTCGACGGATCCGCGATCGCGGTGAACCGATCGCGCGCGACAGCGCGTGTGCTGGGCATGACGACCCTCGAACGGCGCATCGAGACCGGCAAGAGCATCGCGCAGCCCGCGGAGCCCCCCGTCGCCGCAGCGGCAGGAGCCGGCGACATGTGCAGGCTGAGCGTCGTGGGACCGACCTCGCGGGTCGAGCTCGCGGTGCCGTCGCACATCCCCATCGCCGAGCTCGTGCCGACGATCGTCGGCCACCTCGACCCCATGCTCGCCACCCGCGGGCTCGACCACGGCGGCTGGGTGCTGCAGCGACTCGGTCACCCGCCGCTCGACGAGGATCGCGGCACGGCAGCCGCTGGCCTGCTCGACGGCGACGTGCTGTACCTGCGACCGCGCACCGGCGCCCTGGCGCAGGCGCAGTACGACGACCTCGTCGACGGCGTGCAGACGGTGCTCGACGCGCGCGAGGACGCCTGGAGCGCCGTGTGGACGAGGCGAGCGGCGCTCGCAGCGGCCGGGATCGCGTGCGCGACGGCGATCGCGGTCGCCGCGGCGACGGGCACGGCGGCGCCGATCGTCGTCGGCGCGCTCGCCCTCGTGCTGCTCGCAGCCGGTGCGCTCGTCGGCAGGCTGTGGGACGACGCGATCGGCTCGGTGCTCATCGGCAGCGGCGTGGTCGCGGCCGCGGTCGCGGGCACGCTGGTGCCGGCGACGCTCTTCCCGGGAGCGGGGTCGCCTCCGCTCGCGGCTGCGACCGTCGGCGCCGCGACCACTGCGGTCGCCGCCGGTGCTGCTGCCTACGCGCGCGGTGGCGTGCGCCCCGTGCTGCTCGCGACCGCCGGCGCGGCGACCGTCGTGGTCGTCGCGTTCGCCGTGCCGCTCGTGCTGGGGCTCGACCTCGTCGCGGGCGCCGCGATGGTCGTGCTCGTCGCGCTCGCCGTCGCGCGCGGCATCCCCGGCCTCGCCGCCTGGATCGGCGGCCTGGGCGTCGACCCCGTGCCGCTGTCGTCCAAGGAGTTCCAGACGGGCCTCGACGCGGTGCCCGCCGACGAGGTCGAGCGCAAGGCGACGATCGCGCAGGGGCTGGCCTCCGCGCTCTGGATGGCGTGGGCGGCGATGCTGTGCGCCGCGATCGCCGTGCTCGCGCTCGCGCCGGGATGGGCGAGCGTCGCGCTCGCGGTCGCCGCGAGCCTCGGCGTGCTGCTGCAGGCGAGGGAGCTGCACGCGACGCTGCAGCGCGGCGCGGTGCTCGTGGCGGCGACGGTGCCGATCGTCGTGCTCGCTCTCGCGCAGGCCGCGAGGCTCGACACGCTGTGGCAGATCCTCATCGCCGCAGCGCTCGTCGTCGTCGCGGCCAACGCATGCGTCGCGGCGCTGCTGCTGCCGCGCAGGCGGCTCGCGCCGACGTGGGGGAGGGCGGGCGACGTCCTGCACTGGTGCTGCGCCATCGCCGTGCCCGCGCTCGTGCTCGCCGTCGTCGGCCTGTACGCATGGGTCGCCGATCTCGTGTGAACCATCCGGGGTGCGTGCGTCGTGGTCGAGGTGAAGGCAGGAGAGGAGGCAGGGCATGTACGGACGACGTGATCTCGTGGACGCGCACCTGTTCCTGCGTGGACGGCTCTCCGCTGCGGTGCTGCGCTCCGACCCCGACGCTCCCGACCGCCCGCTGCGGCGCACGTCGACGGGGATGGGCATCGGCATCGCGGTCGCCGCGGCCGCCCTCGTCGTCGTGGTCGTGCTCAACATCTTCCTCTTCACGACGAACGACGGCTGGCGCGACCAGCCGGGTGCGCTGCTCGTGGACGAGTCGACGGGCAGTCGCTACCTCCTCATCGACGACACGCTGCACCCCGTGACGAACCTCGCCTCGGCAGCGCTGCTCGTGGGTGCGCCCCCGACGGTCGTCCAGGTCTCGAGCGACGACCTCGCGTCGGTGCCGCGCGGCGAGGCGGTCGGCCTCGAGGGGCTGCCGGACGAGCTGCCGGCGCCCCAGGCGACCAACCCCGCATGGACGGCGTGCGTCGCAGACGCCGGGACGGCGCTCGACGTCGGCGGCACCCAGGAGACCGAGCCGCTCGGCGACGACGAGGCGGTGCTCGTGACGACCGGCGACGAGCTCTCGCTGCTGTGGCAGGGCGTGCGCTCGCGACTCGAGGCTCCGTGGGTGGCCAGGGCCATGGGGCTCGAGCCGACCTCGGCGGTGCAGGTCGATCCCGCATGGCTCGACACGGTGCCGAGCGGACGGGACCTCGGCCTGTCGGCGCTGACGCTCGGCGGCGACGGACCGACGATCGCGGGCGAGCCGACGACGCTCGGGCAGCTCGTCGAGGCCGAGGGCGACGGCGCACGCTACGTCGTCGCCGCGGACGGCCTCATGCCCGTCACCGACACCGTCGCCGCGCTGCTGGCGGCAGAGCAGGACCACGCCCTCCCCGAGCCGCGCACCCTCACGACGCGCGACCTCGTCGCCGCCCAGGTGACGGATGCCGCCGCCTGGCAGGGCGAGCTGCCGTCGGCGCCGCCGACGCCGATCGCCGCCGACCTCGCTCCATGCACGGTGTGGGAGGACGGCGAGACGAGCATCGCGGCCGTCGACGCCTCGTCGCTCGCAGAGGCGGCGGGCACGGTGGCCGTCGCGCCCGGTGCCGGGCACCTCGCGGCCAGCGCCGCCGCGCCCGGCGTGCGCGGCGCGGGCCTCTACCTCGTCGGCGACGACGGAGCCAAGTACCCCGTCGCCGACGCCGACACCGCATCCGCCCTCGGGCTCGATGCCTCCAGCTCCCCCGCGGTGCCCGCAGCGCTCCTCGCGCTGCTGCCGACGGGGCCCACGATCGCGACGTAGGAGAGGAGACCTTCCACGACGCGCGCAACCGACCTCCAGACCATCACGACCATCACTCGACCCTGAACGAACCGACGAAGGAGTACGCACATGGCACAGCTCACCGGATTCGAGGCCAACACGCTTCGACAGATCATCAGCCGCACGATGGAGCAGGTCTCCGCGATGGAGGCCGCCCGCGGCCGCGTCGAGGACTCCACCCAGACGCTCGCCGCAGCAGCGCAGGCGCAGGCGGGCACGGTGCTCCGCCAGCGCCTCACCGAATGGCAGAGCGAGTACAGCGACATCAAGAACAAGCTCGACGTGCTCAACACGCAGGTGCAGACGCTCCTGTCGCAGCGCACGAGCACCGACGACTCGACGACGTCGAGCGCCGCGGCCTGACCCCACCACCTCCACGAAAGGAAACCGACATGTCCTTCAACGTCGACCTCGTCCAGTTCGAGGTAGCCAACCAGTCGCTCAACAGCTCCTGCCAGGAGGTCGAGCAGATCCTGCAGAACATCTACGACACGATCCGTCCGATGGGCGAGGCCCAGTGGGGTCGTTCGCTGCCCGTGTGGGGCGAGCTGCAGCAGCGCTGGAACACCGAGTACCAGGAGGTCCAGCAGGCGGGCCTCAACATCAAGAACGCCGCCGTGCGCGTGCGCGAGGAGTTCTTCGACGGCGACCTGCGAGGCGCAGCCGTCTTCAGCTGAGGCACCGGGGTGGGCGCCCCCGCAGGGGGTTCGTCGAGCGGGTCGACCGCGACGGGCGACATGGGGCTCGAGGCGCTCCTCGGGCTCGTGACCGGCGTGGAGGACAGCGGCCTCGCGACCGTGCTCGAGCAGCTGCAGGATCCCAAGACGGGATGGATCACCGGCACGCAGGGTGGCGAGGACCGCGATGCGTGGTCGCCGAACATGCAGTACGGGTACTACCACTACGAGGACAACGTCCGCTCGTACGAGCTCATCAACAATCCGGGCCCGCAGCCGCAGTTCTCCGACGCCTACGAGGCGCTGCGCAGCAACATCCAGACGATCGCCGACGACAACTCGCCCGGCCTCAGCGCGAGGCGAGCGGACACGGCAGCAGCCCTGTTCGCGAACTTCACGACGGTCACCGGGCAGAACGCCGAGCAGATCTCGGCGCTCGCGACGGCGCTGGGCGCCGACGACTCGTCGATCCGCGGATCCGCTGCCGCCGCCCTGCTGGCGCAGCTCACGGCGCAGCAGAGGTCGCTCGAGGCCATGCACCGGCAGCTGACCGACGACGGCGGCGTCGCCGCAGGGCTCGAGGGGGTCGCGGAGGCGGTCCGCACGTTCATGACGTCGGTGCTGAGCACCTGGAACGAGCACGGTCCCGCCATGGGCAGCCTGGCCGGGCGGGCGAAGTCCGCCGTCATGGCCGACATCGTGCAGTACATCCAGGATGCCGACCAGGCGTGGCGCGCGGGTGCGAGTGGCCGGAACGGCATGACGGTCGAGCACGCGAAGGGCGTGTTCGCCGCCTACACGTGGGCCGATCGCGCGGGACTCGCGCCCGAGGGCTTCACGAGCGTCGGCGGCGACCTGCGCAGCGAGGCCACGTACGGCTCCATCAACCGCGCGATCTCGCAGTCCGTCCGCGAGGTCTTGGCGACCATGGCCGGCGAGGTCTACACGGCGCAGCAGACGCTCGAGACGGCGATGCGCACGTCGCTGCGGTCCCTCAAGAACATGCAGGACCCCACCGCGGTGCCCGACGACACGACGCCCGACTACACGGGCGGAGGCGGTGCGGGCGGCGACGGGCCTGGCGGCGGGGGCGACGTGCCCGACTGGGACGAGATCTTCGGCGACGGTCCAGGCGGCGGCCAGGGCGTCGGCGGTGACGGCCCAGGTGGTGGCGGCGGGGCCGGCGGCGACGACATCTTCGGCGAGGGCCCTGGCGGCGCTGGCGACGGCATCGGTGGCGGCGGCGATGGCGTCGGCGGCGACCTCGGTGGTGACGGCGGTGCCGGTGGTGCGTTCGGCGGTGGCGGAGGCGTCGGTGGCGACCTCGGTGGTGGCGGCGGTGCCGGTGGTGCGTTCGGTGGCGGCGGAGGCGTCGGTGGCGAGCTGGCTGGTGGCGGCGGTGCCGGTGGTGCGTTCGGCGGCGGCGGCGGTGCCGGTGGCGACCTCGGTGGTGGCGGTGGTGCCGGTGGTGCGTTCGGTGGCGGCGGAGGCGTCGGTGGCGAGCTGGCTGGTGGCGGAGCCGGTGGTGCGTTCGGCGGCGGTGATCTCGGCGTCGGCGACGGCCTGGGCGGCGACGGCGCTGGGTCGTGGTCGGCTGAGGACGCCCCTGGCGGAGGAGCGGGTGTCGTCGGCGGAGGTGCCGGCGTCGTCGGTGGTGGCGGCGTCGGAGGGTTCGGTGGCAGCCGCGGTCTCAGCGGCGGGAGCGGGAACCAGAGCGGCGGGCCAGCCTCGACGAACCAGGACGACGGCGGCGACGGCGGCGCCGGTGCATTCGGCGACGTCGCGATGCCGGATCTCGAGGACCCGAGCAGCTCGTTCTCGGATCTCACGAACCCGTCCGAGGATGGCGGAGGCGCGGGCGTCGGCGGTGGCGCGGGCGTCGGCGGCGCGCCTGCCGGGCAGGGCGTCGGCGCGGGCGCCGGTGCGGGCCCTGGTTGGGGTGGTGCTGGTGCGGGCGCTGGTGGCGAGGGTCTGGCCTCCGAGTGGGGTGGCGCTGGCGTCGGTGGCGAGGGTGCGGGCCCTGGTTGGGGTGGTGCTGGTGCAGGTGCTGGTGGCGAGGGTCTCGGCTCCGAGTGGGGTGGCGCTGGCGTCGGTGGCGAGGGTGCGGGCTCTGGTTGGGGTGGTGCTGGTGCAGGTGCTGGTGGCGAGGGTCTGGGCTCCGACTGGGCCGGCTCGGGCGCCGGTGGCGAGGGTGCGGGCTCTGGTTGGGGTGGTGCTGGTGCGGGCGCTGGTGGCGAGGGTCTGGGCTCCGACTGGGCCGGCTCGGGCGCCGGTGGCGAGGGTGCGGGCCCCGGTTGGGGTGGTGCTGGTGCGGGCGCTGGTGGCGAGGGTCTGGGCTCCGAGTGGGGTGGCGCTGGCGTCGGTGGCGAGGGTGCGGGCTCCGGTTGGGGTGGCGCTGGCGCCGGTGGCGAGGGTCTCGGCTCCGACTGGGGCGGCTCGGGCGCCGGTGGCGATGGCTTGGGCTCCGACTGGAGCGCTGGTGCTGGCGTCGGCGGCGGCGACGCGCTCGACGACTTCGCGGCAGGCGGTGGCGCAGGCAGCGGAGGCGCAGGCAGCGGCGGTGGAGCCGGATCGCTCTCGACCCCTGGCGGGGGAGGATTCTCGCCAGGCGGCGGCATGGCCGGGCTGTCTGCGAGCGAGCTCGGCGGTGCAGGCTCCGGCCTCGGCAGCGATGCCTCGTTCGGCACCCCGGGTGGTGGCGCGGGCGGTGGCGCCGACGGATTCGGCTCGACCGCCGGTCGTGGCGAGGACGCGTTCGGTGCAGGCGGCGGCGCGGGCGGTGGCGCAGGCGACGGCTCGGCAGCGAACGGCGGTGGCAACGGTGGCGGCGCGGGCGGTGGCATGGGTGGCGGCGGCATGCCGATGGCGCCCATGGCACCGGGCTCGCAGGGTGCGAAGGACCGCGACCGCGAGCGCAACACCTGGCTCGCGGAGGACGAGGACGTGTGGGGCACGACGAACGCCGAGGGCAACGGCGTCATCGGGCTCGGTGACGAGCGCGAGCCGGTGCAGCCGGCCCACGTGCCTGCGGGCGTGGCCGGTGGCCGGCCACCCGAGGCGAGTCGACGTGCCGGGTCCGGCGCGTCCGAGCAGGCTGCGGCAGCGCAGCAGGAGGGAGCATGATGCAGCTCACCGGAGACGACATCGAGCAGATGATGGCCGAGGTGCGCCAGACGCACGCCGACCTCGCCGAGCGTGCGGCCGAGGTCGACGCGCTCACGGCGACCACGACGTCGAAGGATCGCGTGCTGAGCGCGACGGTCGACGCCCGCGGCGTGCTCACCGACCTGAGGATCACGGGGCAGTCCTGGCGCGAGCTCGCGCCGAAGGAGCTGTGCTCGAAGATCGTCGCCATCGTCGCGCAGGCACAGCAGGAGGTGCAGGAGCAGGGGCGGGCGCTGCTCGGCGAGGGCGCCCCCGACGGCCTCGACCCCATGGCCGGCATGCCGTCGGCCGACGAGATGACGGCGATGATGCAGGGGCTCGTCGCGCAGTTCGGGGAGGTGCGCCATGAGCGTTGAGCCGTTCGCAGCCGACCCCGACCGCCTGCGCCAGAGCGCACAGCGCCTGCGCAGCCTGCAGAGCCGCGTGCACGGGCTCTCGGCGACGGTCGACCAGCTCGCATCCCGCTACCCCGACGCGGCCGGCGACGGCGACTTCAAGAAGTCGTACGACACGAACTACGTGCCGGCCGCCGCTGCGGCGAAGGACTTCATGACGCAGCTGTCGGCATCGGTCGAGGAGGTCGCCGAGGACACCACGACGATCGCGCGCGAGTTCGCCGCCACCGAGGACACGGCGACGCGCGAGAGCCGCCACCAGATGTAGGCGGCCGGGTCCGCGGACCCGCCAGGAGGCCCCGCGGGGCTCGAGGGAGAGGAGGATGCGATGGCGCTCATGGTCAGCAACGAGGCCGCGAACCTCTTCCTCGTGCTCGCGGGCGAGCGCTTCCCCATGGCCAACGAGGACCAGCTGCGCGCCCTCGCGCAGGGCTGGGAGCTCGCAGCCCGTGAGCTGAACGACCTCGACGGCGACCTGCGCCGCGACCTCGCCGCGACGCAGCAGGGCTTCTCGGGCATGAGCCGCGACGCGTACGACGAGTACGTCTCGTCGCTCACCGAAGGCGACGGGCTGCGCGAGGTCGCGGAGTCGATGCTCTCGAGCTCGCAGTTCCTCGAGCAGCTCGCGCTCGACGTCGAGTACACGAAGTACACGCTCATCGGGGCGCTCATCGCCCTCATCGCCGAGATCGCCTGGGCCATCGCGATGGCCGTGCCGTCGTTCGGCGCGTCGCTGGCCTGGCTCGCGGCGCGCAAGGCGATGTACACCATCCTGTTCCGCACGATCCTGCGCAAGCTGCTCGCCGAGATCGCGAAGGGCGCAGCGTTCAACGTGCTGAGCGAGGTCGCGATCGATGCCGTCGCGCAGCTCACGCAGATGGCTGAGGGCAACCGCACCGAGTGGGATCACGACAAGACGTCGGGTGCCGCTGCCGGCGGGGCGCTCGCCGGGATGTTCGGCGGCGCGGTCATCCTCGGTGGCGCGGGGATGGGCAAGGCGTTCGGCAAGGGCGGCGGGCCGGGCG
>NZ_CEEDMM010000001.1:84899-179204 GCF_979255995.1 Agrococcus sp. AC640b | reverse complement strand
CGGCGATCGTCGCGGTGGCGGCGGAGGTCGGTGCGCGTTCGAGCGGTCGCCCTGTCGACGAGTCGCTCGTGCGTCGCGCCGGCTACGGCTCGGTGGAGCGGATGCTGCAGTCCCGCATCGGCGTGCGCTGGCACGAGGCGAAGCAGCTGTGCAGCGTCGCAGCGGCGACGACCACGACGGTCGCCGTGTCCGGCGGCACGATCCCGGTGTCGTTCGCGCATGTCGCCGACGCGCTGCAGGCAGGGTGGCTGTCGGTGGCGCAGGCGCACGCGATCACCACCGGCCTCGACAGGAACGGCGGCCGCGCGTCGCTCGAGGATCTCGACGACGCGGAGCGGCTGCTCGTCGAGGTCGGGTGCGGCACGGGCGAGGATGCGGAGCCAGCGACACCCGAGACCCTCGCGACCGCCGCGCGGCGGTGCCTGGACTGCATCGATCCCGACGGCGACGAACCCCGCTACGACGACCACCTCGCGAGGCGGTTCCTGCGCATGTCACGTCGCCGCGACGGTGACTACGCGATCGAGGGCCGCTGCACCGCCGAGCAGGCCGAGGTGCTGCTGACGGCGTTCGACGCGCACGTCAAGCCACGCCGCGTGCAGTTCGAAGACGCGTGCGGCGCGACCGACGAACCCGACACCGACCTGCCCAGCGGTGACGAAAACGGCGACGTCGAGGTGTCCGTCGACGAGCGCACCACCGAGCAAGGTCGCATCGACGCGCTCGTGACGATCGTGAGCCGGCACGCCGAGACCACCTCGCCGCGCATCTCGGGCGAGGCCCCGACGCTCACGATCACCGTCGCCGAGGACGCCCTCCATGGCCGCCCCGACACCCTCGACGACCTCGCGACGCTCTCCCGCTCCGGTGACACGATCCCCGTCAGCATCGCCGCCCGCATCCTCTGCGACGGCTTCGTGCAGGTCGTCGCGCAGGATCCCTCGGGCGAGCCGCTGCGGCTCGGCCGCCGCCGGCGCCTGTTCTCCAAGGCCCAACGCCGCGCGATCGTCGCCCGCGACCGCCACTGCAGGGCTCCGGGCTGCACCGCCCCGCCCGGCTGGTGCGAGACCCACCACGTCCTGCCCTGGTCGCACGGCGGCACCACCGACGTCGACAACGGCATCCTGCTCTGCCAGCACCACCACACCGAGGTCCACCGCGGCGCCCTCACCATCCACCACGCCACCCACGACCATCCGAGCACGGCCGCATCCGTGCCCCGCAGCCCGCGCTCCCGTCGCACCCGCCGCCGCCGCTGGCGCATCACCACGGCCTACCCCAGACGCGCACGCACTCGAGCACCGCTGCGCAGCTGACGCGCAGGCTCAGAACGTGACGAGCGCGATCGCGATGCCGACCATGACGACGGCGATGCCGGCGTCGAGGATGCGCCAGGCACGCTCGGTGCGCAGCAGGGGTGCGAGGAACCTGGCGCCGTAGCCGAAGCCGACGAACCAGACCACCGCGGCCAGCAGCCCTCCCACGAGGAACGACCAGCGGCCGTCGCCGTGCGTCGCCGCGATCGAGCCCATGACGAGCGTGGTCTCGATCACGGCCTGCGGGTTGAGCCACGTGAGCGCGAGGATCGTGAGCACCGCGGTGCGCCGCGTCGTGCGCTGCCGCACGGCCACGCCGCCCGCACCAGCGTCCGCAGCGTCGGCAGGCGCCTCCACGAGCGCCCCGCCACCCCTCCACGCACGCCGGACGCACAGCGCGGCGTAGCCGAGCAGGAAGATGGCGCCCACCCACCGCGCGACGGGCTCGAGCCACGGCACGTGCTGCACGAGCAGGCCGACGCCCGCGACGCCGGCCGTCTGCAGCACGACCTCGCTCGCGATGCACGCGACGACGATGGCACCGACATGCTCGCGTCGGATGCCCTGACGCAGCAGGTACGCGTTCTGGGCACCGATCGAGATGATGAGACCGAGGCAGAGGGCGAGGCCGGCGACGAAGGCAGCGAAGGAGAGCACGCCTCGACGCTACGGCCGCCGCATCTGCAGGTCCAGCGCAGGATCCTGCACCACCTGTAGCCACGCTTCAGGTAGCGTGCAGCACATGGAGCTGCCCCGCGACCTGCTGCGCACCCTCGTCGCCGCCGTCGACGCCGGCACGCTCGACGGTGCCGCGACGGCGCTCGCCCTCACTCCCTCGGCCGTGAGCCAGCGGATCCGCGCCCTCGAGCGCCAGCTCGGTCGCGTGCTGCTGACCCGCACGAGGCCCGTGGCGCCCACGCCCGACGGCACCGTGCTGCTGCGGCTCGGTCGCCAGCTCGCGCTGCTCGAGCACGAGGCCCTCACCGAGCTCGGCGCCGAGCAGGGCACCGCCACCGTGCGGCTGGGGGTCAACGCCGACTCGCTCGCGAGCTGGTTCCTGCCAGCCGTCGCCGCCGTCGCCGCCGAGCACGACGTCGTCGTCGAGCTGCACCGCGAGGATCAGGATCGCACGGCGGCGCTGCTGGAGTCGGGCACCGTCATGGGTGCCGTGACGGCGCAGCGCGAGCCCGTGCCCGGCTGCGTCTCCTCCCCCATCGGCGGCATGCGCTACGTCGCCGCCGCGAGCGCAGGCTTCGCAGCCAGGTGGCTGCCGAACGGCGGCACCGCCGAGGAGCTCGCCATCGCACCGTACGTCGACTTCGACGACTCCGACGTGCTGCAGTCCAGGCATCTCGCCGCACGCGGCGTCGACGGCTCCCCGCCGCGGCACCTCGTGTCAGCCTCCGCCGAGTTCGGCCGCGCCATCGAGCTCGGTCTCGGCTGGGGCATGCTGCTGCCGTCGCAGCTCGCCGACGGCGCGTTCGTCGCGCTCGACGGCGACCCGATCGACGTGCCGCTGCACTGGCAGCGCTGGAACCTGTCGTCGACGCTGCTCGACGCCATCACCGACGCGATCGCGTCGGCGGCGGCCCACGCGACCGACATCGTGCCCGCGTCGGGCGCGAGGGCTACGGCTGCGGCGCCTCGGGCGTCGGCTCGACCGGCGCCTCGGCGGGGGTCGTGACGGGCGCCATGGCACCGCGCTGACCGATGACGTGCATCGCCTTGCCTGCGATCTCCTGCGGCGCGACGATGTCGTACCGCGTGGCGAGCACCTGCTGCACGCTCGAGAACTGGCGGCGCTTGCGCCCGATCGAGTGGGTGACGATCGCGAGGATGATGCCGATCGCGGCACCCAGCAGCGGCAGCACGAGCGCCGACTGCAGCGACTCGGGCATGAGCAGGTAGATCGCGAGCGCGAAGAAGATGCCGAACGAGAGGCCGCGCACGAGGCCGCCCATCGCGACCCTGCCCCACGTGAGCCTGCCCATGACGCGCTCCACGAGCTTGAGGTCGTTGCCGACGATCGCGAGCCCGCGGATCTCGGTCTCCGACTCCGACACCGTGTTCACCGCAGCCTGCGCCTCGGCGTAGGTCGGGAACGAGGCGACGACGATGCCGTCGGGCAGTCGCTGCTCGCCGCGGTCGGAGGGCTGGAGGATGCTCACCTCCCCATCGTCCCACGCCGCTCGCAGCCCGCGTGGCCCGTTCGCGCCCCGCGAAGCGCACAGGTAGCGTTGCACCGTGAGCAGCAAGGCGTTCGTCGCACGGCTCGCGGGCTGCCCCGTCTTCGACCCTCAGGGCGACAAGGTGGGCCGGGTTCGCGACGTCGTCATGGTGCCGCGCGAGAGCGCACCGCCGCGCATCGTCGGCTTCGTCGTGGAGGTCTCGGGCAAGCGACGCGTGTTCCTGTCGATCGGTCGCGTCATGTCGATCGGCGGCGGGCAGCTCATCACGACGGGCCTCATCAACCTGCGCCGCTTCGAGCAGCGAGGCGGCGAGCAGCTCGTGCTCGCCGAGGTGCTCGGCCGCAGCGTCACCCTGCGCGACGGCACGAGGGCGACGCTCGAGGACCTGTCGATCGTCGAGCAGCACTCCGGGGACTGGATCGCGCAGCAGGTGTTCCTGCGCAAGCCGCGCACGTCGCCGTTCGGCAAGGGCCCGACGACCCTCGCAGGCTGGAACGACGTGCTGCACTCGTCGGAGGGCGAGCAGGAGTCGGACCACATCCTCGCCCAGCTGCAGGACCTCAACGCCGCCGACGCTGCGACGGCGCTGCGCGACCTGCCTGCGCAGCGCATGCTCGAGGTCGCGGAGGACCTCTCCGACGATCGCCTCGCCGACGTGCTCGAGGAGATGGGCGAGGACGACCAGGTCGCGATCCTCGACGCCCTCGGCGACGACCGCGCCGCCGACGTGCTCGATCAGATGCAGCCCGACGACGCCGCCGACCTCATCGCGCAGCTGCCGGCGGCGCGCGGCGAGGCGCTGCTGGAGCTCATGGAGCCCGAGGAGGCCGAGGACGTGCGCATGCTGCTCGCGTACGGCCAGGACACCGCCGGCGGCCTCATGACGACGGAGCCCGTGATCCTCGCATCCGACGCGACCGTCGCGGAGGCGCTCGCGACGATCCGCAAGCACGAGATCGCTCCGGCGCTCGCCGCAGCCGTGTTCGTGACGCTGCCGCCGTACGAGGCCCCGACGGGCGCGTTCCTCGGCGTCGTCCACTTCCAGCGACTGCTGCGCTATCCGCCGAACGAGCGGCTCGGCACGCTGCTGGATCCCGCGATCGAGCCCGTGCGCGTCGACGAGACCGCCGCGGAGCTCACGCGCACGATGGCGACGTACAACCTCGTGTCGGTGCCCGTGGTCGACGCCGCCTCGCGCCTCGTCGGCGTCGTGACGGTCGACGACGTGCTCGACCACATCCTGCCCGACGACTGGCGCAGCAACGACGGCGAGGTGCGCCGTGGCTGAGCGTCGCGACCGAGGCGAGCGGCAGGATCGGCTCGCGACCCCGAAGGGATCCGGCCCGGGACTGCTGAGCCGTCGCCGAGGCAAGCGCGAGTCGAAGGACCGCTTCGGCGGCTTCAGCGAGGCGCTCGCGCGCGGCATGGGCACGCCGTGGTTCCTCATCGGCATGACGATCTTCGTCGGCGTCTGGCTCGGCTACAACTCGATCGCACCGCACGACTCGCAGTTCGACCCGCAGGATCAGGGCTTCCCGCTGCTGACGCTCGCGCTGTCGCTGCAGGCCTCGTACGCGGCGCCCATGATCCTGCTGGCGCAGAACCGGCAGGACGACCGCGACCGCGTGCAGATCGAGCAGGATCGCGTGCGCGCCGAGCGCAACCTCAACGACACCGAGTACCTCGCCCGCGAGGTCGTCGCCCTCCGGCTCGCGATCAAGGACATGGCGACGAAGGACTTCATCCGCGCCGAGCTGCGCAGCCTGCTCGAGGACATCGACGAGCAGCGCAAGGCCGACGAGCACGCCGACGAGCAGCGGCAGCCCGGCCACCGCCCGTGACCGTCGACGCGATCCGCGCGGCGCTCGCCGGCGTCATCGACCCGGAGATCCGCAAGCCCGTCACCGAGCTCGACATGATCGGCGAGGTGTCGCTCGTCGGCTCGACGGCGCACGTCGACCTGCGGCTCACGATCGTCGGATGCCCGGCCGCCGACCGCATCGAGGCCGACGTGCGGGCCGCGGCAGGCTCGGTGCCTGGCGTCGAGTCGGTCGACGTGGCCGTGGGGGTCATGACGCCGTCCGAGCGGCAGGCGCTCGTCGAGCGGCTCCGAGGCAAGCGCACCATGGCGTTCGGACCCGACTCCCTCACGCGCATCCTCGCGGTCACGAGCGGCAAGGGCGGCGTCGGCAAGTCGACGCTCACCGCGAACCTCGCCGTCGCGCTCGCCGCGACGGGGCTCAAGGTGGGGCTCGTCGACGCCGACGTGCACGGCTACTCCATCCCTGGCATCCTCGGCGTCGAGGGCGTGCCGACGCGGGTCGGCGACCTCATGATGCCGCCGAGCGCGCACGGCGTGCACGTGGTGTCGATCGGCATGCTCGTCGAGGGCAACCGCGCGGTGTCGTGGCGCGGCCCCATGCTGCACCGCACGCTGCAGCAGTTCCTCACCGACGTGTGGTGGGGCGATCTCGACGTGCTGCTCATCGACATGCCGCCTGGCACGGGCGACGTGGCGATCTCGCTCGGGCAGCTGCTGCCGCATGCGGAGGTCGTCGTCGTCACGACGCCGCAGCGCGCTGCGGCCGACGTCGCCGAGCGCTCGGCCGAGGTCGCGAGGCAGACGGGGCAGCGCGTCGCGGGCGTCGTGGAGAACATGGCCGGCCTCGTGCAGCCCGACGGCTCGGTGCTCGAGCTGTTCGGCTCCGGAGGCGGCACGGAGGCGGCGCGGCGCCTCGACGTGCCGCTGCTGGCGAGCGTGCCCCTGTCGATCGCGCTGCGCGAGGACGGGGACGCGGGCACGCCCGTCGTCGTCACCCATCCCGACGACCCAGGGGCGCAGGCGATCGTCGCGCTCGCGCGACGACTGCGCGGCGGGCTCGGGCTCGCCGGCAGGTCGTTGCCCTTCTCGACGCGCTGACTCCCGTGCCCGCTGCGTCAGTCGCCGAGGCGGCGCGCGAGCAGCTCCACGAGCAGCCGGTGGATGACCGAGCGCGGCGTCGCCTCGATGATCGCGATGAGCTCGGCGCGGTCGGTGCCGAGCTCGTCGACGCCGAGCTGCGCGAGGATCGCGCCCGCCGTCGTCGCATCGAGCGGCACGCCCTCGAGCGCCTGCAGCGCCGCCGCACCCTCGCCGGTCGCGGCAGCGACGCCGCGCACCTCCTCAGCGCAGTCCCGCAGCGCCGCGAGCAGCTCGTCGAGATGCTGCGCGAGCGCGGGCGTCACCGTGAGGTGCAGCGTCGTCGGCAATGCGGCGGCGCCCACCTGCTGCAGCCCGGGCTGCGCCTGCGCGAGGAAGCCGCGGCTCACGAGCGCGTCGCCGAGGCGCAGCGGATCGACCGGCGACGGCGACGTGGCATCCGAGGCGATCGCGATCGCGACGCCCACCGGGCTGCCGACGACGCGCAGGCCCTCGATGCCCTCGACGGCAGCGACGATGGCGCCGGAGATGCGCGCGCACTGCGACTGCAGCTCGCCGAAGCCGGCGGTGCCGAGCGACTGCAGCACCGCCCACGCCGCGACGAGCCCGGCCGACTGCCTGGAGCCCAGCAGCGTCGACGTCGCGACGGGGTAGCCGGGCCAGTCGGCATCGGCGAACATCATGCTGCGCTGCCGATCGGCGCCGCGCTGCAGCAGCACGGAGGCGCCCTTGGGGCCGTAGCCGTACTTGTGGAGGTCTGCGGAGATCGACGTGACGCCGGGCACCGCGAGGTCCCACGCAGGCAGCCCGGGCAGGAACGGCAGCACCATGCCGCCGAAGCACGCGTCGACGTGCACGTCGATGCCACGTTCGAGGCATGCGGCCGCGACGTCGGCGATCGGGTCGACGACGCCGTGGGGGTAGCTGGGCGCCGACACGACGGCGAGCGCGACGTCGTCGCCGAGGGCTGCCACGAACGCGTCCACGTCGACGACGCCCTCCTGCGTGACCGGCACGACGTCGAGCGTCATGCCCAGCAGGTGCGCGGCCTTCGCGAACGCGGGGTGCCGCGTCGTGGGGGCCACGATGCGCCGACGCCCCGGGGACGCCTCGCGGGCGGCGAGCACCGCGAGGATGATCGACTCGGTGCCACCGGAGGTGCACGTGGCGACGACGCCGTCGTCGCCGTGCAGCAGCGTCCGCATGGTCGCGCCGATCTCACGCTCGACGACGGCGAGCGAGCCGTACACGAACGGGTCGAGGCCGTTGAGGTGCAGCACCTCGAGCGCCGCATCGTCGACGAGCGCATGCAGCTCGGGCACGCCGGGGTCGTACACGTACGACAGCACGCGGCCACCTCGCGTGGGGGCGTCGTGCTCCGCACGCAGCGTTCGCAAGCGCGCGAGCACCTCGTCGGGTCGGATGTCGAAGATCACCGTGCGGTCTCCTGCTCGGGTGCCACGTCGGCGTCGACGACGGCGCGGGTCAGACGGTAGCCGCGCAGCGGCAGCAGGGACACGAGCGCGATGCCTGCCGGCACGACGCTGAAGGCGACGGCGATGGCGATGAGCACGCCTTCCGGCTGCTCCGCGCCTCCCCGGCTCTCGACGTAGCCGGAGGCGGCGAGCACGAGCGCCATGACGAGGCCGCCGAGCGCGAAGCCCGTCGTCTCCATCGCCGTCCACACGCCGCCGATGACGCCGGAGCGGTCGACGCCCGAGCGCTTGCGGTCGTGGGCCATGGCATCCGGCAGCATCGCCATCGGCAGCGACTGCATGCCCGCGTAGCCGAGGCCCGCGAAGGCGACGGGCGCGTAGACCCACAGGTCGGGCACGAGCAGCGCGGGCACGAGCATGACGCCGCCGACGATGAAGACGATGGATGCCAGCTGGAACGCGAACCGCTTCGACGTGCGACCGGAGAGCCACTGCCAGCCTGGCGCCGCGACGATCGCCGGGGCGATGAGCGCGACGAAGAGGAAGGTGATCGCGTCCTCGTCCTGCAGCACGTACGTCGCGACGTACTGACCGCCGGCGAGCATGAGGCCGGTCGCGACGGCCTGCAGGAAGAACGGCACGACGAGCGCGCGCAGGCTCGGGCCGTGCGCGAGCACGTCCCACGTCTCGCGGTAGATCGCGCCGATCGAGCGGCGCTCGACGACGCGCGGCGCGTGGCGGGGCGCGCTCGAGACGGCGACGAGGCCGCCGACCGCGAGCAGCGCGGCGCACACGAGGGCCATGAGCAGATAGCCGGAGTGGTCGTCGCCCCCGAGGCTGCGCAGCGCGGGTCCGCCACCGCCGAACGCGAGGATCGCGATCGTGAGGATGACGACGCGCGCCGTGAGCAGTCGCGTGCGCTCGTCGTAGTCGTGCGAGATCGCGGCAGGCAGCGCCATGTACGGCACCTGGAAGACGCTGAACGCCGTCGCTGCGCCGAGGAATGCGATGCCGACCCAGATGGCGGCGGCGATCGGTGCGAGATCCGCGGGCACCGCGAAGGTCGCGACGAACAGCACGGGCAGCGCGAGCGCGCCGACGAGCATCCACCGCCTGCGGGACCCCGTGCGGGCGTCGTCGTCGTCGGAGAGCGCGCCGATGACGGGGTCCGCGACGATGTCCCACACCTTGACCGCGCCGATGAGGAGACCCGCCCACAGCGCCGACACCCCGAGCGTGTCGGTCATGAAGTAGAGGAGCACGAGGCCGGGCAGCGTGCTGAACCCGCCCGTGCCCAGCGATCCGATCGCGTAGCGCCAGACCGTGGAGCGCGGGATTCGGTCAGCGGGCATGCAGCAGACTCTACGGTAGGAAGTGAGACATCGTCACTGCCGCGCCCGAGGTCGTGCGACGCGTCGCGCTCACGTCGCCTCGACGTCGTACGGCGCACCGTCCGTCAGCGGGTCGCGCGGCGTCGGCCTCCGCTGCGGGCGGCTGGAGGATCCGGCTGCGGCTGCGGCTCCCGCAGCACCCATCGCGGCCCCCGTCGCTGCGCTCGCCGCGGCCTTCGCACCCGCAGCGGGCGCGTCGTCGAGCAGCGCCTCGCGCACGATGCGGCGCGGGTCGTACTGCCTCGGGTCGAGCCTGCGCCAGTCGACCTCGTCGAACTCCGGGCCCATCTCCTCCCGCATGCGGTCCTTCGCACCGTTCGCGAGGTCGCGCACGCCGCGCACGAGGCCCGCGAGCCGCTCGGCAGCCGCAGGCAGACGCTCGGGACCGAGGATGATCGCAGCGATCACCGCGATGACGATGAGCTTGTCGAGGGTCAACCCGAGGAACGTCACGGCCCTCTCCTCTCGACGCCCACCAGCCTACGCGGTGCACGCAGCACGTGCGGCGCGGCGTGGCATCGAGCGTCGCGCACCCGGCTAGCCTCGCACTCGGAGGCACCGTGGAGACTGCACTGACGTCGAAGTACCTCGACGACCTGAGCCCGGAGGATGCGATCCTCGCCGGCGCACGCGACGCCGCAGAGGAGCTGGGCGTCGCGGCGATCGAGCCTGCCGTCGGAGCGCTGCTCGCGCTCACGACCGCGACGGTCGGCGCTGGCGCGATCCTCGAGATCGGCACCGGCACCGGCGTGAGCGGCCTGTGGCTGCTGCGCGGCGCCCCCACGGCGACGCTCACGTCGATCGACACCGAGCTCGACCACCACAGCCACGCGCGATCGGCCTTCACGCAGGCCGGCTACGCGCAGGCGAAGGTGCGGCTCATCACCGGCTCCGCAGGCGAGATCCTGCCGCGCATGAACGAGGCGAGCTACGACGTCGTGCTCGTCGACGCCGACCCCGCCGACCGCATCGAGCACGTGGAGCATGCGCTGCGGCTCGTGCGCGTCGGCGGCACGGTGCTCGTCGCGCACGCGCTGCTGGGCGGCCGCGTCGTCGACCCCGCGCAGCGCGGCGACGACGTCGCCGACGCCCGCGCGCTGCTCAGGGAGCTCAGCGGCAGCGACGCCGTCGCGATCGCCGTGAGCCCCGTCGGCGACGGCCTGCTCCACGTCACGCGCCTGCCGGAGCCCTGACCGGACCGACCTCAGCCCGCTGCAGCGGGCGAAGACGTGAGCAGGGGGCGAGCCGAACGGCTCGCCCCCTGCTCACGTCGGCGTCAGGCCGAGACGACGACGCCGCTCAGCGCAGCGTGCAGCTCGGCCGCCTCCGCATCGTTCACGGACACGACGAGGCGACCGCCGCCCTCGAGGGGGACGCGCACGACGATGAGCCGTCCCTCCCTCACTGCCTCCAGCGGACCGTCACCAGTACGAGGCTTCATAGCAGCCATGTGGGGGTTCCCCTCTCGTTCCCAGGCATCCAGTATCCCACGGAACTTCGAGGCGACCCTGGGATGCGGCGTGATGCGACAGGAATGTCACGCAATCGTCATGGGATCGTCCAGTCGACGCCGACGACCAGCCAGCACGCCCACAGCCATGCCGCCTGCCCGGCGACGCATGCGACGAGCGCGACCGGGCGCCACCAGCGGCCGGGCAGCACCGCGATCACCGCGACGAGCGGGAACGCGGGCAGCAGGATGCGGAACGTCGACGACTGCGGGAACCACACCGCCAGCAGGTACAGCAGGTACGCGACGACCCACGCCCACGCCTCCACCCCCATCGCGACGCGACTCGCACGCCTGGCGAGCACCCATGCGAGCGCACCCACGACGAGGGCGAGCACCGTGAGGCCCGCCCCGCCGAGCCACCACTGCGACCCCGCGACCCATCCGGTGCCTGGCACGAGCTCCATCGGCCCGACGTACGGCGCGCGCCACCGCAGCTCGGTCGCGACGTAGGCGCCCGGCTCGCCCGTGCGGACCGCGGCCCACGCAGGCCACGCGAGACCCCACGCGAGCGACCATGCGGCCAGCACGGCGAGCGCGACCCGATCTCGGCTCGGCCACGCATCCCTGCCCCGCGTCAGCGCCCACGCGAGCACGATGCCGAGCGCGAGCGCCGTCGCGAGGCCCGACGGCCGGGTGAGCGCCAGCAGCGGCACGAGCGCCGCGAGCATGCCCCACGACCGATGCCGCACCGCCAGCAGCGCCCCCGCGAGCAGCGCGAGGTGCAGCGACTCGGCGTAGCCGACCTGCAGCACGGGCGACACGGGGCCCAGCAGCACGAGCGCGAGCGCGAACGGCGCGGCCTGCGGGATCGTCTCGCGCAGCAGCCGGAACGCGAGCACCGCGAACGCCGCGGATGCGACCCACGCGATCGCGAGCGCCGCGACCTGCCAGTCGAGGCCGAGGCGCACGAGCGCGCGCACGAGCATCGGGTACACGGGCATGAAGGCCCACGCGTTGTCGACGACCGCGCCAGACGCGTCGCGCGGCAGCGCGTCGGGGTAGCCGTTCGTCGCCACGTGCTCGTACCACCTGGCGTCCCACATCGTCGAGAACGTCGTGAGCGAGGGCGAGGCCGCCGTGTAGACGTTCGCGGCCTGCGCGGCGGCGAAGCCCGCGAGCAGCGCCGTCGACACGACGCGGCTCGCTGCCCAGATCGCGAGCGCCTGCCCCCACCACGGCACCCGCGCCCACATCGTCATCCCGCGCCGTGCCGCGTCGGCGCGCTGCTCAGCCGGTGACGCCGGTGAGCCAGGCGCGCAGGCCCCGCTCGACGTCGACGATCTGCTGCAGCTCGACGCGCTCGTCGTCGGCGTGGGCCTTCAGCGGGTCGCCGGGGCCGTAGTTCACGGCGGGGATGCCGAGGCTCCAGAATCGTGCGACGTCGGTCCAGCCGTACTTCGGCCGCGGCTCGACGCCCACGGCCTCGACGAACTCGCGTGCGAGGGCGGCGTCGAGGCCGGGCCTCGCCCCCTCCGCCGCGTCGAGCACCTCGACGTCGAAGCCCTCGAAGAGCTCGGTGACGTGCTCGATGGCCTCGCGCACGGTGCGCGAGGGGGCGAAGCGGTAGTTGACGTGCACGCGGCACTCGTCGGGGATGACGTTGCCTGCGACGCCGCCTGCGATGCCGACGGCGTTGAGCCCCTCGCGGTAGACGAGCCCCTCGACCTCGACGTCGCGCGCGCGGTAGTCCTGCAGCGTCTGCAGCACCTGCGCCGCATCGTGGATGGCGTTGTGGCCCACCCACGAGCGTGCCGAGTGGGCGCGCACGCCGCGCGTGCGCACCTCGACGCGCAGGGTGCCGTTGCAGCCGCCCTCGATGTGGCCGTTCGACGGCTCCCCGAGGATCGCGAAGTCGCCGTGCATGAGGTCGGGCCGTTCGGCGGCGAGGTGGCGCAGCCCGTTCTGCTCCTCCCCCACCTCCTCGTGGTCGTACCAGATCCACGTCACGTCGACGACGGGCTCCGCGAGCTGCACCGCGAGCAGCAGCTGCACCGCGACGCCCGACTTCATGTCGACGGCGCCGCGACCCCACAGGTACTCGACGGCGCCGAGCGTCTCGAGCCGCGAGGGCACGTTGCCGTTGATCGGCACCGTGTCGATGTGGCCGGCGATGACGACGCGGCGGTCGCGGCCGAGCTCGGTGCGCGCCACGACGGTGTCGCCGACCCTCGTGACATGCAGATGCGGCACGGCGCGCATGGCCGCCTCGATGGCGTCGGCGAGCGGACCCTCGTCGTCGGAGACCGAGGGGATGTCGAGCAGCTGCCGTGTGAGATCCACGGCGGATGCGTTGAGGTCGAGCGTGGGGACAGCCATGCGACCCAGCCTAGGCTGGGAGCCATGGTTCGCCTCGCTCACGGTCACGCACTCGCGACGTTCGCGCACGAGCAGCTGCTCGACGCCTGGTTCCCCGAGCCGACGCTCGGCGCCGCCCCGGATGGCGACGCGCGCTGGCTCGCGTCGCGGGCCCTCGACGAGCACGCGGGCCCCATCGCGGCGCTCGGGGTGGAGCGTCGCGTCGTGCACGCCGAGATCGACCTCGACGCCGCCCCCGTCGATGCGCTCGACGTGCACCTGCGCCTCCACCTGCTGAGCCATCGCCTCGTGCAGCCGAACACGATCGCGCTCGACGGCGTCTTCGGCCTGCTGCCGGTCGTGGCGTGGACCACCCACGGTCCGACGACGCCCGAGCATGCCCGCGCCGCGGCACCCGCGCTGCGCCTCGCCGGCGTGCAGGTGCAGCTGATCGACCGATTCCCGCGCATGACCGACTACGTGCTGCCGGAGGGCGTGCGCATCGGCGACGCGTCCCGCGTGCGGCTCGGCGCGCATCTGGCACCCGGCACCGTGGTGATGCACGAGGGGTTCGTGAACTACAACGCGGGCACGCTCGGCGCCTCGATGGTCGAGGGACGCATCTCGCAGGGCGTCGTGGTCGGCGACGGCTCCGACGTCGGCGGCGGCGCCTCCATCATGGGCACGCTCTCGGGCGGCGGCACCGAGCGCGTGCGCGTCGGCGAGCGAGTGCTGCTGGGCGCGAACGCCGGCGTCGGCATCTCGATCGGCGACGACTCGATCGTCGAGGCCGGGCTGTACGTCACGGCCGGCACGAAGGTCACGGTGCTGACGCCAGGCTCGGATGCCCCGCCAGAGCAGGTGAAGGCGTCGCGCCTGTCCGGCGTGCCCGGCCTGCTGTTCCGACGCAACTCGGTCACGGGCGCCGTCGAGGTGCTGCCGCGCGAGGGCGCGGGCGTCGCGCTGAACGCCGCGCTGCACTAGGGAGCGCTCCCCCGCCCGGACTCCCCCTCCGGACGGATGCCGCGTCCAGCCCGTGCTGGTGGGATGGGTGCATGACCGACTCCGTGCTGTCCCTCCGATCGCTGCACAAGCGGTTCGGCCAGAAGGTCGCCGTCGGCGACGTGTCGCTCGACGTGCCCGCAGGATCGATGCTCGGCCTCCTCGGCCCCAACGGGGCAGGCAAGACCACGACGCTCTCGATGGCGACGGGCCTGCTGCGCCCCGACGCCGGCACGGCGCACGTGCTCGGCGTCGACGTGTGGGCCGACCCCGTCGCCGCGAAGGCGCGCATGGGCGTGCTGCCGGACGGGCTGCGCATGTTCGACCGCCTCACGGGCGCCGAGCTGCTGCGGTACACGGGCCTGCTGCGCGGCATGGCCGAGGCCGACGTCACCTCGCGCGCTGGCGAGCTGCTCACGGCGCTCGGGCTCGACGAGGCCGCCACGACGCTCGTCGTCGACTACTCGGCAGGCATGCGCAAGAAGATCGGGCTCGCGTGCGCCCTCATCCACGCACCCCGGCTGCTCGTGCTCGACGAGCCGTTCGAGGCCGTCGATCCGGTCTCGGGCGAGGCCATCCGATCCATCCTGCGCGGCTTCGTCGCCTCCGGCGGCACGGTCGTGCTCTCGAGCCACGTCATGGAGCTCGTCGAGTCGCTGTGCGACCGCGTCGCGATCGTCGCAGAGGGCCGCATCCTCGCAGACGGCACCCTCGACGAGGTGCGGGCGGGCGACTCGCTGCAGCAGCGGTTCCTGCAGCTCGTCGGCGTCCACGAGCTCGGAGAGGGGACGCTCGCATGGCTGCGCTCCTCGTAGGGCTCCGCCTCAAGCAGCTCGGGCGGTCGCTCACGCGCAGCCCATGGCACATCGTCGGGCTCGCGTTCGGCGTGCTCGGCGCCATGTCGATCCTCGGCCTCGTCGCGACCGCCGCGATCGGGCTGCGCATCGGCGCCGCCCAGTCGCCCGAGATCGTGCCGCTCGTGCTCGTGCTCGTCACGAGCGTGCTCGTCGTCGGCTGGAGCGTCGGCGCGGTCCTCACGAGCGCCGACGAGTCGCTCGCCCCCGAGCGCTTCGCGCTGCTGCCCGTGCGCGCGCGTCAGCTGCTGCCCGGCCTCGCGCTCGCGCAGCTGCTCGGCATCGGCGGCATCGCCACGACGCTCGCGCTCGGCGTGCTGCTCATCGCGTGGAGCACGTCCGGCGCCGCGCTCGCCTCGGCGATCGTCATGCTGCCCGTGACGCTGCTCACGTGCATGCTCGGCGCGCGCGTCGTCGCAGGGGTCCTCGCCCGCACCCTCGCGTCGCGACGCTCGCGCGACGTCACCGCCATCGTGCTCATGCTGCTGCTCATCTCCTCGGGGCTGCTCATCAACGTCGCCGTGCAGGCGATCTCGACGTCCGCATCGCTGCAGGCCATGCTCGAGTCGGCCTCGGGCGCGCTCGCGTGGACGCCGCTGGGCGCGACCGCAGGCGTGCCGGCGGCGATCGCGAGCGGCGACTGGGTCGCCGCCGGCATCCGCCTGGCCGTCGCCCTCGGCACCGTCGCGCTGCTGTGGTGGGCGTGGGGCTCGCAGCTCGCGGCACGGCTCGTCGCGCCGGTGCAGGCATCCGGCGGTGGCCGCGTGCACTCGGGCGGCCTCGTCGACCGCCTGCTGCCTGCCACGGCCGTCGGCGCGATCGCAGCCCGCGGCGTGCGGTTCCAGCGGCGCGACCCCAGGCACCTGCTCAACGCGATCGCGACGCTCGCGCTGCCGCTCATCCTCGTCGGCACGCAGCTCGTCACGGGCACCGTCATCGCCGAGCTCGCCATCTTCCTGCCGCTCGTCATGGCGCTCATGGTGCTGCAGATCGCGCAGCTCTCCCTCGCCTACGACAAGGACGCGCTGTCGCTGCACGTGCTCTCCGGGGTCTCCGGACGCGCCGACCGCGCAGGTCGGCTGCTCGGCGTCGGCGTCGTCATCGGGCCCATGATCGTGCTCGCGCCCGTGCTCGTGTGCGCCTTCACGGGCCGATGGGACCTCCTGCTCGCCGGGATGGGCGCAGCGGTCGGCACGTCGCTCGTGGCCGCGGGCGTCGGCACCGCGGTCGGCGCGTTCCTGCCCGGCCGCGCACCCGCACCCGAGCAGGGCCCGTTCGGCCGTGGCTCGTCGGGCGGCGCGCAGTCGCTCGTGGCGCTGCTCATCATGGCGCCCATCACGGCCATCGCCGCGGCACCCGCCGTGGCCCTCGCGATCATGGGCGTCGCATGGATGCCGTGGCTCGGCTGGCTCGCGCTGCCCGTCGGACTCGGCATCGGCGCGCTCGCCGTGTGGCTCGGCATCCGCATCGGCGGCGACCGCCTCGACCGGGCGTGGCCGGAGGTGCTCGCGGCCGTCTCGAGCGACGACTGACCCGCGACCAGGTCGGGCCGGAGGCGAGGAGTACCGTCGGGCGCATGCGGTACCTCCTCACCTCGGGCGGGCTCACGAACCCGACGATCCGCGGCACGCTCGATGCGCTGCTGCCACGCCCCCGCGCCGAGTGCTCGGCGCTCGTGATCCCCACGGCGGGCCACTGGTTCGACGGCAGCATCGCCGCGCGTCTCGTGTCGGGTGCCGACGGGAGCGGCTTCGCCGACGCCGGCTGGGCGTCGCTCGGCGTGCTCGAGCTCACGGCGCTCCCCAGCATCCCCGAGGAGGCGTGGCTGCCTCGCCTGCAGCAGACCGACGTCCTGCTCGTCGGCGGCGGCGACCCCACCTACCTCGCAGGCTGGATGCGGCGCTCGGGCTTCGCCGACGCGCTGTCGACCCTGCGCGACGACGTCGTCTACGTGGGACTGTCCGCCGGCAGCCAGGCGGTCGGCGCGAGCCTCGGGGCCACGTACAACGACCGCGTCCTCGACCCCGCCGGGCCCGAGGCGCCCCTCGCGCTCGTCGGCCTCGCCCTCTACCCGCATCTCGAGCATCCCGAGATGGAGGACACCCGCATCGACGCCGTCCGAGCCTGGGCGCGGGACGTGCCGTGCGCCGTCTACGCCATCGACGACGCGACGGCCGTCGTCGTCGACGGCGACGACGTGGACGTCGTGTCCGAGGGACGATGGGAGCGCATCCCGGCATGAGCCGCTGCGCCTGGGTCGCCGCGCGCGTGCAGCACGCCGATCAGCGCTCGGCGTCGGCCCACCGCAGCACGCGCAGCGCCCGCAGGGTGTTCCATCTGCTGGGCTCGCCTGCTGGGACGTCGAGGTGCAGCTGCACCGCGCCGGGGTCGTCGTACTCCGACGACCAGCGCCCGTCGGCTCGACGCTTGCCGCGCACGACGGCGACGGTCTCGTGCATGCGCGGCTCGGGAGCCACGCCCGCCGCCCGCAGATGGTCGAGCGCCCGCAGCACGTCGTAGCGCCACCGCGGCGGGAACGGGAAGGCGAGGAACGACTCCGACACCACCTCCCCCGATCGCAGACCACGCAGCAGCGACCGCTCGAGCAGGTACTCCATGCCGCGCTGCCGCATCGTCGCCGTCGACTCCCCCGTCGCGAGCTCGTGCTCGAGCAGCCCCTCGAGCACGCTGAGCGTGCTCGCGAACGATGAGCGCGACGACCCCTCGTGCTCGAGCCGGAAGCAGTTCCAACCGCCGTCGGGCTGCTGGTCCTCCCCGCAGTACTCGACGATGCGCGAGACGTCGGCGCCGAACTGCGCCCCCGCGCGCATCGTGCGGCCGTTGATGCACGAGTCGACCTCGCCGTGCCAGAAGGGCTGGCCCTCGTGCTCCCACCGTCCGTGCTCGGCGATGAGCGCCACGGTCTCTGCCATGACGGGCGCGTCACCCGGCATGCCGAGATCGCAGAGCGACTCGAGCACCCACGACGTCGACGACCACGGCTGCGGCTCACCGAGGTCCCACGACCACCCCGCCGGCGCCCACGCGCCTCCAGCCCACAGCCCGTCGTCGCCGCGCGCTGCGAGCAGCGCAGCACCGAGGCCCGCAGACGCCACCCGCTCCCGCTCGGCCGCGACCACGTCGCCGGGGGCGTCGAGCAGGTCCTGCAGCACCTGCCAGCGGATGCCGGGGTCGCCCTCCAGCAGCCACGCCGTCACGTCGTCCATGCCCGCAGGCTACGACGATCCTGTGACGCGGGGCGCCAGGGCGACGCGTCAGAGCCCCAGCAGCGCCTCGATCGGCCCACGCACGAAGAACACGACGAACAGCCCAGCGACGATCCACAGCAGCGGGCTGATGGTGCGCGCGCGACCCGACACGGCGTGCACGAGCACCCAGGCGATGAAGCCGACGCCGATGCCGTTCGCGATGTTGTACGTCAGCGGCATGACGACGATCGTGAGGAACGCGGGCAGGGCGACGCGGAACTCCGTGAAGTCGATGTCGCGGATCTGGCTCATCATGAGCGCGCCGACGATCACGAGCGTCGCGGCCGCGACCTCGAGCGGCACGACCTGCGTCAGCGGCGTGAGGAACATCGCTGCGAGGAACAGCACGCCGGTCACCACCGAGGCGAGCCCCGTGCGAGCGCCCTCGCCGATGCCTGCGGCGGAGTCGATGAACACCGTGTTCGACGATGCGCTCGCGCCGCCACCGGCGACCGCGCCGACGCCCTCGACGATGAGCGCGCGCTTCAGGCCGGGGAACGTGCCATCCTTCGCCGCGATCCCCGACTGCTTCGCCAGGCCCGTCATCGACCCCATCGCGTCGAAGAAGTTCAGGAAGAAGAGGGTGAAGACGAGCATCGACGCCGCGAGCGGCCCGACGCGTGCGAACGCGCCGAACGGGTCGACCTGGCCGACGAGCGACAGGTCCGGCAGCGCGAGCAGGGCGGTCGGCAGCGCAGGCTCGTTGAGGTTCCACGCGTTCGGGTCCGCGCCGAGCGACGGCCCCACGTGGAAGATCGACTCCGCGACGATCGCGACGGCGGTCGCCGCGACGATGCCGATGAGCAGCGCCCCGCGCACCTTGCGCGCCACGAGGACGCCCATGAGCGCGACGGCGAGCAGGAACACCGCCGTCGGCAGCGACACGATCGACCCGCCCTCGCCGAGCTGCAACGGCGGTGACGCGCTGCCCGTCGCGCGCACGAAGCCCGAGTCGACGAACCCGATGAACGCGATGAACAGTCCCACGCCCACCGCGATCGCGCTCTTCAGCTCACCGGGGATCGCGTCGAAGATGCGGCGCCGCAGCCCCGTGACGCTCAGCACCACGATGAGGACGCCGTTGATGACGACGAGGCCCATCGCCTCCGGCCACGTCAGCTCTCCCACGAGCGTGAACGCGAGGAACGAGTTGATGCCGAGACCCGCGGCGAGCCCGAACGGCACGTTGGCGACGACGCCCATCGCGATCGTCATGAGCCCGCCGACGAGGGCCGTCACCGCCGCGACCTGACCGTTCTCGAGCCAGCCGCCGACCACGTCGGTCGCGGCCTGATCCTCGGAGAAGCCGCCGATGATCAACGGGTTCAGCACGATGATGTACGCCATCGCGAAGAACGTCACGAGGCCGCCGCGGACCTCCTGCGGGATCGTCGAGCCGCGCTCGCGGATCTTGAAGTAGCCGTCGAGCCTCGACGCGAACGCGGTGCGTGCCATGGCGGGATCTCCTGGGTGCGGCCGCGGCGCTGCGGAAACGGGTGCTGCTACGGGATGTTGCGCTCGGCAGGGCCGACGTACAGCTGCTGCGGGCGGCCGATCTTCGTCTGCGGGTCGTCGACCATCTCGCGCCAGTGCGCGATCCACCCCGGCAGGCGACCGATGGCGAACAGCACCGTGAACATCCGCTCCGGGAAGCCCATGGCCTTGTAGATGACGCCCGTGTAGAAGTCGACGTTCGGGTAGAGCTTGCGCTCGATGAAGTACTCGTCCTCGAGCGCGACCTGCTCGAGCTCCTTCGCGATGTCGAGCAGCGGGTCGGAGACGCCGAGCGCCTCCAGCACCTCGTCGGCCGACGACTTCACGAGCTTCGCACGCGGGTCGTAGTTCTTGTACACCCGGTGGCCGAAGCCCATGAGGCGCACGCCCTGCTCCTTGCGCTTCACGCGCTCCACGAAGCGCTGCACGCCCTCGCCGGACTCCTGGATGCCGCGCAGCATGGTCAGCACCGCCTCGTTCGCGCCGCCGTGCAGCGGACCCGACAGCGCGTGGATGCCAGCGGAGACCGACGCGAACAGGTTCGCCTCCGTCGAGCCGACGAGGCGCACGGTCGACGTCGACGCGTTCTGCTCGTGGTCGGCGTGCAGGATGAGCAGACGCTCGAGCGCCTTCACCATGACCGGGTTGAGGTCGTACTCCTCTGCCATGAGGCCGAAGTTGAGCTTGAGGTAGTTCTCGGTGAACGACAACGAGTTGTCGGGGTAGAGGAACGCCTGCCCGATCGACTTCTTGTGCGCGTACGCCGCGATCACGGGCAGCTTCGCCAGCAGACGGATCGTCTGCAGCTCGACGCGCGCGGGGTCGTGCGGGTCGTGGTCGTCGGCGTAGTAGGTCGACAGCGCCGACACGGCGCTCGAGAGCGCGCTCATCGGGTGCGCGTTGCGCGGCAGCGAGTCGAAGAACCGGCGGAGGTCCTCGTGCAGCAGCGTGTGGCGACGGATGCGCGTGTCGAACTCGCCGAGCTCGTCGGCCGTCGGCAGCTCGCCGTAGATGAGCAGGTACGCCACGTCGAGGAACGACTTCTGCTCCGCGAGCTGCTCGATCGGGTAGCCGCGGTAGCGCAGGATGCCCGCGTCGCCGTCGATGTACGTGATGGCGCTGCGCGTGGCGGCGGTGTTCACGAATCCGTAGTCGAGGGTGGTGTGGTCGGTCTCGCGCATCAGCTTCGACACGTCGATGCTCGACCGACCATCCGCGGCGGCGAGGACGGGCAGCTCGATCGTACGACCGTCGACGGTCAGGGTCGCCGTCTTGGGCGTCTCGTCAGCGTGGGTCACCATCACACCCTACGGCGTACGCAGTACCGGTCGGAAACCGGCGAGGCGCCGCGCCGCCTCCGCGATGCGCTCGTCGGATGCCGTGAGCGCGACGCGCACGTGACGCCCGTCGCCGTAGAAGTCGCCGGGGGCGGCGAGGATGCCGTGCGCGGCGAGATCCGCGACCTGCTCGCGGGCGGGACGGCCGTCGCTCGACCACAGGTAGAGGCCTGCGTCGCCGCGCACCGTGAAGCCCGCAGCCTCGAGCGCCGGGCGCAGCGCGTCGCGCCTGGCGCGGTAGCGCTCGCGCTGCTGGGCGACGTGGTCGTCGTCGGCGAGGCCCACCGTCATCGCGTGCTGCACGGGCCCCGGCGGGATGAGGCCGATGTGCTTGCGCACCTCCAGCACGCGCCCCACGACCTTCGCGCATCCCGCGACGAACGCCGCACGGTATCCCGCGACCGAGGACTGCTTCGACATCGAGTGCACGACGAGCAGCCCCTCGCGCGTGTCGCCTGCGACCCGCGGATCGAGGATCGAGGGCACCTCGTCGACGTCCCACGGCAGCAGCGCGTAGCACTCGTCGCTCGCGACGACCGCGCCGATCGCGCGTGCGCGCTCGACGATGCGGCGCAGCGCGTCGACGCCGAGCACGTCGCCCGTGGGATTCGACGGCGAGTTCACCCACACCAGGCGCGTGCCGGCGGGCCACTCGTCCGGATCGTCGGCGGGCACGGGCGTCGCGCCCGCGACGCGCGCACCGATGTCGTACGTCGGGTACGCGACGCTCGGGTGCACCACGACGTCGCCCGGGCCGAGGCCGAGCCACAGCGGCAGACCCGCCACGGTCTCCTTCGACCCCACCGTCGGCATGACGTTCGCGTGGCCGAGCCCTGGCACCCCGCGCGCCCGCGCGAACCAGTCGACGATCGCGTCGCGCAGGGCCGGGGTGCCCCAGCACGTCGGATACGTCGGCGCGTTCGCGGCATCGGCGAGCGCAGCCTGGATGATGGCGGGCGTCGCATCCACGGGCGATCCGACCGACAGATCCACGATGCCGCCCGCATGCGCGGCGGCCGTGGCCTTCGCGTCGGCGAGGGAGTCCCACGGGAAGGCGGGCAGCTGGTCCACGGCGGGTCCTTCCGCTGGTCAGGCCTGCGGCGGGAGGGCCTTGACGATGGCGTGGTCGTCGGCGATGACGCCCACCTTCGCCGCGCCGCCGGGCGAGCCGTGCGTCTCGAAGAACTGCACGTTGACGTCGTAGTACTGCGCCCACTCCTCGGGCACGTCGTCCTCGTAGTAGATGGCCTCGACGGGGCACACCGGCTCGCACGCGCCGCAGTCGACGCACTCGTCGGGGTGGATGTACAGCATCCGCTCGCCCTCGTAGATGCAGTCGACGGGACATTCGTCGACGCACGCGCGGTCCTTCACGTCGACGCATGGCAGCGCGATCACGTAGGTCACGAGAGGGGTCCTTCCGACCGACCCAGCCTACCGGCGACGAGCATGCGCTCTGCGTCACCCACCGCGTGTCAGCCGCGGGCGGCGTCGCGGATGCGGCCGATCGCGGCGCGCGTCGGCCATGCGAGGGCGACGAGCGCCGCGGCGCCCGGCACCAGCACCCACAGCCAGCCCACCGCGTCGGCCTCGAGCAGGCCGGAGGAGCCCGCGGTGCCGAACGGGTCGAGCGACACGACGCCGATCGGCACGAGCACGCCCACCGCGGCGGCGATCGATGCCGCTCGCGAGCCCAGCAGTCGCGGACCGACGATGATGCCGACGGCTGCGACGAGCGCGAGCACGAGCCCCCACGGCTCGACGGCGCGGCTCGTGAACGTGCCCACGACGCCGATCACCGCCGCGACGAGGCCGACGACGACCGTCGTGCCCCATCCGATCGGCGACGCCGCCCGCACGAGGCGGTAGTGCTCGACCTGCGCGAGCGGCTCGCGCTGCCCGCCGACGTGCACGACGACGTCGCCGTCGCGTGCGAGCTGGCTCGCGTGCGCTGCGAGCGCGTCGTGCACGCGATCGGCGACGGGCGCGAGCGGCACGGCGACGTCGGCGGGCTCGTCGACGCGCACGTACAGCGGCAGACGGAGGTCTCTCGCGACGGCGACGACCGCGTCGTGCACGGCGCGATGGTCGGGGTGGCCGTAGCCGCCGTCCTCGTCGTACGTGACGATCGCCGATGGCCGCAGACGCTGCACGACGTCGAGGATCAGCAGCTCGACGTCGGCCTGCCGCTGCGCGGTGAGGGCCCTCGGCCCCACGTCGGCCGCCGGCACCGCCAGCTGCCCGTCCCACGCCATGCCGGAGTCCTCGAGGCGCGCCTCGGGCTCGATGCGCGTCGCACCGAGCGCGACGATCGCACGGTCGAGCTCCACGTCGCGCAGCCTCGGCAGGCTGCCGGCGGCCGCGAGCGCCGACTGCGCCTCCGGTCGGACCTCGCCGCGCTCGCCGAGGGTGAGGGTGAGCACGGAGGCGAGGCCGGTCTGGGCGATCGTCGCGATCGCCGCCCCGGTCGAGAGCGTCTCGTCGTCGGGGTGCGCGTGCACGAAGAGCACGTGCTCGCCGAGGTCCATCCCCCCATCCTCGCACCCGTGCGGCGCCGTCGACGCCGCACGCGGGCCCCGCGCCCGCTCGCTACCAGCGCGCGGGGACCGTGGGTCGCACGCGGTGCAGGATGAGCGGCAGCGAGCGGTCGACCGCGGCGTCGATGCGCTCGAGCAGGTCGGGCGACGCGACGCGGCCGTCCGCGAAGTCGCGCGACGAGCCGTAGACGCCCGTGGGCAGCGTGAGCGCCTGGAAGAAGCCGAAGAGCGGCCGCAGCTGATGCTCGATCGTGAGCGTGTGGCGGTCGCTCCCACCCGTCGCCGTCAGCAGGACGGGCGTGTCGACGAGCGCACGCTGCTCGACGAAGTCGAAGAAGTGCTTGAAGAGGCCCGTGAAGGACGCGCGGTACACGGGCGTGCCGACGACGAGCAGGTCGGCGCCCTCGACCGCGACGAGCGCATCCTCGACGTCGGCGGAGAGCTGCTCGCGTGCGAGGGCGCCCGAGAAGCCGGGCGCGAGCCGTGCGAGGTCGATGTGCCGCAGCTCGGCGTTGGTGCGCTCGCCGATCGTGCCGAGCACGGCGTCGAGCAGCGCACCCGTCTTCGACACGGCCTGCAGGCTGCCGTTGACGCCGACGACGCGCAGCGGGGTCTCGGGGCTGTCGCTCATGCTGGCACGCTACGACGGCGCGGCGCCCGAGCGCGGGTGCGTTGCGTCGCATGACGACGCATTGCGTCGTGCGACGGCCGGGGGTCGACAGGCGTGCGGCATCTCGATTGCATCCCTGCATGACCAGGCAGATCCGCTTCAACGCGTTCGACATGAACTGCGTCGCCCACCAGTCCTCCGGCCTGTGGCGCCATCCCGACGACCGGTCGCGGCACTACACGACCATCGAGTACTGGACGGGGCTCGCGCGCCTGCTCGAGTCGGGCACGTTCGACGGCATCTTCATCGCCGACGTCCTCGGCACCTACGACGTCTACGGCGGCACGAACGAGGCGGCGATCCGCAACGGCGCACAGGTGCCGGTCAACGATCCGATCCTGCTCGTGAGCGCCATGGCCGCCGTCACCGAGCATCTCGGCTTCGGCATCACCGCCGGCACGGCGTTCGAGCATCCCGTGCCGTTCGCGCGTCGCCTCACGACCCTCGACCACCTCACGCGAGGCCGCATCGGCTGGAACGTCGTCACGGGCTACCTCCCGAGCGCCGCGCGCAACATGGGGCAGGAGGACCAGCTCGCGCACGACGATCGCTACGACCACGCCGACGAGTACCTCGAGGTGCTCTACAAGCTGTGGGAGGGCTCGTGGGAGGACGACGCCGTCGTCGAGGACCGCGAGCGCGGCATCTTCACCGACCCCGCGAAGGTGCACGCCATCGCGCACGAGGGCACGCACTTCCGCGTGCCAGGCATCCACATCTCCGAGCCGTCGCCGCAGCGCACGCCCGTGATCTACCAGGCGGGCGCGTCACCGCGCGGCATCCGCTTCGCGTCGCAGAACGCGGAGGCGATCTTCGTCGCCGCGCGCTCGAAGGAGGTGCTCGCCTCGACCGTCGCGCGCATCCGCGACGCGCTCGAGGCCGAGGGACGCGACCGGCGCTCGGCGCGCATCTACACGCTGCTGACGGTCATCACCGCCGCGACGCACGACGAGGCGGTCGCGAAGGAGGCCGACTACCGCTCGTACGCGTCGGAGGAGGGCGCCCTGACGTTCCTCTCCGGCTGGATGGGCGTCGACCTCGCGGCGTACGAGTCCGATCAGCCGGTGGGCGACGTCGAGTCGAACGCGATCCAGTCGACGCTGCAGCATCTCAAGGAGGAGGCCGACCTCGGCCGCGAGTGGACCGTCGGCGACCTCGGCAGGCACGCGGCCATCGGCGGCCTCGGTCCGACGATCGTCGGCTCGGGCGAGGAGATCGCCGACGAGCTGCAGTCGTGGGTCGAGGAGACCGACGTCGACGGCTTCAACCTCGCGTACGCCGTGACGCCAGGCACGTGGGAGGACGTCATCGAGCACGTCATCCCCGTGCTGCGCGCCCGCGGCGCCTACCCGGAGTCCTACGCGCCGGGAACGCTGCGCGAGAAGCTGCACGGCGCGGGCCCGCGGGTGGCCGACACGCACCGAGCGGCCCGCTACCGCCTCGCCCCGTCGCAGGCGCCCTCCACCTGATCGGTCGCCTCCGGCGCTCGATCGGGCAGGAGCGGCTCGCGACACGGGCGTGTCGCGAACCACCGCTGCCCGATCACCCGGCAGCAGCGACCGATCGGGTCAGGACTGCGACTGCTTCTTCAGGCGCGAGGCCGCACGGGCACGCAGCGTGCCGTCGAGCTCGACCTTGCGGATGCGCACCGCCGTGGGCGTGACCTCCACGCACTCGTCGTCGCGCGCGAACTCCAGCGACTCCTCGAGCGAGAGCTGACGAGGAGGCGTGAGGCGCTCGAGCTCGTCACCGGTCGCCGACCGGATGTTGTTGAGCTTCTTCTCCTTGGTGATGTTCACGTCCATGTCGTCGGCACGCGACGACTCGCCGACGACCATGCCCTCGTAGACGTCGTCGCCCGGCTGGATGAAGAACTCGCCGCGGTCCTGCAGCGTCATGAGCGCGAACGTCGTCGAGACGCCCGAGCGGTCCGACACGAGCGAGCCCGAGCTGCGCACGACGATCTGGCCCGCCCACCGCTCGTAGCCGGCGGAGATCGCGTTCGCGATGCCCGTGCCGCGCGTGATGGTGAGGAACTCGGTGCGGAAGCCGATGAGGCCGCGGCTCGGCACGATGAACTCGAGGCGCACCCAGCCGGTGCCGTGGTTCGACATCGTGACCATGCGGCCCTTGCGGCCGGCGAGCAGCTGCGTCACGCCACCCAGGTACTCCTCGGGCACGTCGATCGTGAGGTCCTCGAAGGGCTCGTGCACGACGCCGTCGATCCGCTTCGTGACGACCTGCGGCTTGCCGACAGTCAGCTCGTAGCCCTCGCGACGCATCTGCTCGACGAGGATGGCGAGCGCGAGCTCGCCGCGACCCTGCACCTCCCACGCGTCGGGCTGGCCGATGTCGAGCACGCGCAGCGACACGTTGCCGATGAGCTCGCGGTCGAGACGCTCCTTCACCATGCGCGACGTGAGCTTCGAGCCCTTGACGCGGCCGACGAGCGGCGACGTGTTCGTGCCGATCGTCATCGAGATGGCGGGCTCGTCGACGTGGATGGGCGCGAGCGGCCGCACGTCGTCGGGGTCTGCGAGGGTCTCGCCGATCGTGATGTCGGAGAATCCTGCGACCGCGACGATCTCGCCTGCGGATGCCGACTCGGCCGGCACGCGCTCGAGGGCCTTCGTCACGAGCAGCTCGGTGATGCGCGCCGACTGCACGGAGCCGTCGTGCCGCACCCACGCGACCGTCTGGCCCTTGCGCATCGTGCCGTTGAAGATGCGCAGCAGCGCGATGCGGCCGAGGAACGGCGACGCGTCGAGGTTCGTCACGTGCGCCTGCAGCGGCGCCTCGTCGTCGTACGTCGGCGCGGGGATGTGCTCGAGGATCGACGCGAACAGCGGCTCGAGGTCCTCGCTCTCTGGCAGGTTCCCGTTGCCGGGCGACGCGATCGACGCACGGCCGGCCTTGCCGGAGGCGTAGACCACCGGCACGTTCAGGACGGCGTCGAGGTCGAGGTCGGCACGGTCCTCCGACAGGTCGGAGGCGAGGCCGAGGAGCAGGTCCTGGCTGTCGCTCACGACCTCGTCGATGCGGGCGTCGGGACGGTCGGTCTTGTTGACGAGCAGGATGACCGGCAGCGACGCCTCGAGCGCCTTGCGCAGCACGAAGCGCGTCTGGGGCAGCGGACCCTCCGACGCGTCGACGAGCAGCACGACGCCGTCGACCATCGACAGGCCGCGCTCGACCTCGCCGCCGAAGTCGGCGTGCCCGGGGGTGTCGATGACGTTGATCGTCACGGGCGAGCCGTCCGACGACGGACCCGCGTAGCGGACCGCCGTGTTCTTGGCGAGGATCGTGATCCCCTTCTCGCGCTCGAGCTCGTTGGAGTCCATGACGCGATCGTCGACGGTGCCGTGCGCGGCGAACGAGTTCGTCTGCTTCAGCATGGCGTCGACGAGGGTCGTCTTGCCGTGGTCGACGTGCGCCACGATGGCGACGTTGCGGATGTCGGGTCGCGTGGCAGTGGCCATGCTCAGCCTCTCGGGCTCGGATGCGGCTCGCAAGGCACCGCTGCACGACCAGGTCGGCAGGCGGCACCGACAAGCTGAAGCCGCTGCGTGTACGGGTGTCGGGGCTGCGCGAAGACGCGCCCCTGCGACCAGCCTACCGGCTCGACGGCGGGTTCGCCGATCGGTGGGCGTCGGCCTCCGACTCCTCGACCTGGATCCCGGCCTCCTCGGTCATCGGCACCTGTCCCTCAGCCTCGGCCGCGGTCTGCAGGAGCACCTGGTGGCGCAGGGCGCGCCTGGCCGTCTGCTCGTCGGGATCCGGCACGGGGATGGCCGCGATGAGGCGCTGCGTGTACGGGTCCTTGGGAGCGCGCAGGATCGCGTCTCGGGGGCCCTGCTCGACGAGCCTGCCGTGGTGCATCACGGCGATGCGGTCGGCCATGAGGTCGACGACGGCGAGGTCGTGGCTGATGAACAGGCATGCGAAGCCGCGCTCGGCCTGCAGCTCCTTCAGCAGCTCGAGCACCGTCGCCTGCACGGAGACGTCGAGCGCGCTCGTCGGCTCGTCGGCGACGAGCAGGCGCGGATCCATCGACAGCGCCCTCGCGATGCCGACGCGCTGCTTCTGCCCGCCGGAGAGCTCGTGGGGGTACCGGTTGCGGTACGACGCTGGCAGCCGGACGGACTCGAGCAGGTCGACGACGCGCTCGTCGAGCTCCTTGCCCTTCGCGACCTTCGCCAGCAGCATCGGCTCGCCGATCGACTCGCCGATCGGCAGTCGCGGGTTGAGCGACGACGACGGGTCCTGGAACACGATGCCGACGGCCTTCACGAGCTTCGCGCGCGTCTGGCGATCGCGAGCCGTGACGTCGATGCCGTCGACCGTGAGCGTGCCGGCCGCGGTGGGCTGGAGCCCGATCGCCGCGCGGCCGATGGTCGACTTGCCGGAGCCCGACTCGCCGACGAGGCCGAGCACCTCCCCCTCGCCGATGTGCATCGAGACGCCGTCGACGGCGCGGAACGTGCCGAGCTTGCCCTTGCGGCCGTACTCGACGACGACGTCCTCGATCACGAGCACGTCGGTGCGGGCAGCCTCGGCGGCAGCGGCCTCGGATGCGGCGCGCTCGGCGATCCGCAGGTTCTCGGCGGCGCGCGCCTCGAGCTCGGCCGACCCCGCGTCGCCGTCGGCGCTCAGTGCGAGCGCGGCCGTGACGTCGATGGCCTCGCCTTCGCCGCCGGCGCCGAGCCGCGGCACGGCTGCCAGCAGCATCTGCGTGTACTCGTGGCGCGGCGCCGAGAAGATCTGGCGCACGTCGCCCTGCTCGACGAGGTCGCCCTTCTGCATGACGACGATGCGGTCGGCGAGGTCGGCGACGACGCCCATGTCGTGCGTGATGAGCAGCACGGCGGAGCCGAGGTCGTCCTTCAGGTTGCGCATGAGGTCGAGGATCTCGGCCTGCACGGTCACGTCGAGCGCCGTCGTCGGCTCGTCGGCGATGAGCAGCTCGGGGTCGAGCGACAGCGACTGCGCGATCATCGCGCGCTGCCGCTGCCCACCGGAGAGCTGGTGCGGATACGACTTGAACGCCTTCATCGGGTCGGGCAGCTCGACCATGTCGAGCAGCTCGAGCGCACGCGCCTTGGCGGCGCTGGGCAGCATCGACCGATGCGTGCGCAGCGCCTCCATGATCTGGAAGCCGACGGTGAAGACGGGGTTGAGCGCCGTCATGGGCTCCTGGAAGATCGCGGCGACGCGTTCGCCGCGCAGCGAGCGCATCTGCGCGGGCGTGATGCCGAGCAGCTCCTCGCCGTCGAGCTTGATGCTGCCGCGCACGCGCGCCGTCTTCGGCAGCAGGTCGAGGATCGCCATCGAGCTCACGCTCTTGCCGGAGCCCGACTCGCCGACGACCGCGACGACCTCGCCGCGGTCGATCGAGTAGGTGAGGTGCTTCGCTGCCGGGGTCCAGTACCCCTCGACGGCGAAGTCGACGCTGAGGTCCGTGATCTCGAGCGCTGGAGGTGCGAGGCGGTCGGTCACCGTGTCTTCCTTCCGTCGAGGCCGCGCCTGTGGGCGTCGGCCTGCGAGAATGCTTCGGTGCCACAGGGGGAACCGGTCGTCGTCCACTCGCGAACGCATCGCGCGTTCGCCATCGTCATCTGGCTGCTGCTGTGCGCGCTCGGCGTGGCGCTGTGGATCAGCGGCGCAGAGGCACCCGAGGCGCGTGCCGCGATCCCGGCGCTCGTCGCCGTCGCGATCGCCGCGTGGGCGGTGCTGTGGCGGCCATCCCTGAGCGTCGACGCCGACGGCGCGACGGTGCGCAACGTGCTCTCGACGCGTCGCGTGCCGTTCGACGCGCTCGTCGACGTCTCGACGCGGTGGTCGGTGGCGTTGCACACGCCGCGCGGCGCCGTGTCGGTCTTCGTCGCGCCGCAGCCGAGCAGGCTGTCGGCCTGGGGCGCCGAGCGTCGCGTGCGCCGCGAGGGCACCCCGGACGAGCGCGCGCGGCTCGAGCGCGTCGTCCACGTCGGCGACGTGCCCGGCACGGAGTCCGGCGACGTCGCGGCGCTCGTGCGCGACCGCTGGCAGCGGGCGCTCGACGAGGGCCGCGTCGCGGTCGGCGACGCCGACGAGGTCGCGGTGCCGCGGACGTGGCACGTCGCGACGATCGCCGTCGTGGTCGCCGCGATCGTCGCCGCGCCCGTCGCAGCCTGGCTCATCGCCGGCTCCTGACGATCACTGCGCATCGGCGGGCAGCTCCTTCGTGCGCCGCCGCGAGAACCGCTTCTGTCGCGGGTCGAACGCGTCGCGCAGCCCATCGCCGATGAAGTTGATGAGCAGCGCGGGCGCGACGATGAAGAGCGCGGGCCACCAGTAGAGCCACGGCCTCGTCGCGAACGACGTCTGGTTCTCGGAGATGAGGCGCCCGAGCGACGACTCGGGCGGCTGGATGCCGTACCCGAGGAAGCTGAGCCCCGTCTCGAGCAGGATCGCGGCAGCGGCGAGCAGCGTCGAGGCCACGATCACGACGCCGACGGCGTTCGGCAGGATGTGCTTGAAGATGATGCGGGCGTCGCTCGCGCCCGCGACGCGGGCTGCCTCGACGAACTCGCGCTCGCGCAGCGAGAGGAACTCGGCGCGCACGAGGCGCGCGATGCCCATCCACACCGTGAAGCCGAGCAGGATCGCGAGCAGCCACACGCCGAGCGAGCCCGAGACGAGCTTGCCGACGATGGCGCCGATGACGATCGACGGCAGCACGATGAAGACGTCGGTGACGCGCATGAGCACCGCGTCGACCCAGCCGCGGTAGTAGCCGGCGATCGAGCCGACGAGCGTGCCGACGACCGTGCCGACGCCCGCGATGATCACGAGGACGAAGTACGAGTTCTGCAGGCCGCGCATGACGAGCGCGAAGTAGTCGATGCCGATGCGGCTGAGGCCGAACGGGTGCTCGGCGGTCGGCGACCTGCCGGAGCCCGGCAGCGGCGTCGTGTAGTCGTACTGCCACCATCCGGGGATGGGTCCGAGACCGATCGCCGAGACGGAGAACACCCAGATCGCGACGAGCAGGATGAGCGACACCATCGCCACGGGGTTGCGCACGAAGCGCAGGAGGATCAGCTGACCCTGGCTGCGGCTCTCCTTGCCCTCGACGTGGGCGGACTGCTGCGTGGTCGTCGTCATGTCACTTCACCCGCACTCTCGGGTCGAGGGCTGCGTAGCAGAGGTCCGCCACGAAGTTGAACAGGATCGCCATGATCGCGATGACGACGAAGTAGCCCATGAGCGGGTTGAGGTCGCTCGTGCGCAGCGAGTTGTTGAACAGCTGTCCCATGCCCGCGATCGCGAAGATCGTCTCGGTGATGATCGCGCCTCCGAGCAGCGCGCCGATGTCGGCCGCGACGATCGTGGTGAGCGGGATGAGCATGTTGCGGAACGCGTGGCGCATGATGACGGTGCGCTCGGCCAGGCCCTTCGCCCGCGCGGTGCGCACGTAGTCCTGGTTGAGCACCTCGAGCATGCCTGCACGCGCGTAGCGCGTGTACCCGGCGAACGAGATGAGCAGCAGCGCGATCGTCGGCAGCATGTAGTGCATCGTCGCGTCGATCGTCGTCGCCCACACGTCGCCGGAGAAGCCTGCCGTCTCGCCGCTGACCGTCGCGATCGGTCGACCGCGGATGCGCGAGTGGTCGAGGTAGGCGGGCCACGACTGCATGACGCGGTCGAGCACGACGAAGGAGCCTGCGACGAAGGCGGTGATGCCGGAGGCGAGCATCGCCTGGCCGCGGTCGGGGCCGCCGAGCACCGCGCCGATCGCGACGCCCACGACCACGGCGGCGATGCCGAGGATGAGGATCGTCCAGATCGAGGAGACGTCGAAGAGCGGCTGCAGCAGGAACGAGCACACGTACGCGATCGCACCGCTGATGCCTGCGGACAGCAGCGCGCGACGGTTCTGGAAGCCGGACACGAGGGCGACGACGCCCGCGACGGTGCCTGCGATGAGCACGAGGAGCCCGACGGGGCCGAGCGACGGCGTGAGGAAGAAGTTGGTCGCCTGCATCGCGATGAGGAGTCCGGCGGTCGCGACCGCTGCGACGACCGCAGTGGTGAGGCGCCGCCTGAGCGCACCGCCGATGATCGACTGCCAGACGAAGGCGGAGACGATCGTCATCACGATGAGGATGACGATGGGGATCTGCGGATCTCGGAAGAAGTCGTTGCCACCGATGGCGATGAACTCCTTGAGGAGCACGGCGATCAGGAACGACGGCAGCGAGAAGAGGAAGAAGCTGATGAACGTGACGGTGACGTCGAGGCCCGAGTACTGACGCAGGGCCGAGACGACGCCGATCGTGATGCCGAGCGCGATCGCGACGACCGTCGCGATCGACACGAGACGGATGGTCGAGACCATCGCGCTCGGCAGGAGCGTGGTGACCTCGATGTTCTGCAGGTTGACGCCGAGGTCGCAGCCCGCGAACGGCACGACGCAGCGTGCGGCTCCAGAGAGCCACAGCACCCACCGCAGCGGCGGCGGCACGTCGAGGTCGAGCGCCGCGATGCGCGCGGCGATGAGCTGCTCCTTGTTCGGCGCGTTCGACGCCTCGAGCTCCTGGAGCGGGTTGCCCGCATACGCCGCGAGCACGTAGATGATGAACGATGCCACCACGAGCGTCAGGATCGATGCGAGCACTCGCCGCACGATGAAGCCGATCACGCTGCCTTCTTCCGTCGTCGGAGCGTGCGACGGATCGCGTCGCACGCACACGCTAGTACACGAACGGAGGGGGGCGCCGGAGTCGTGCTCCGACGCCCCCCTCCGTGTCGTGGTCCTGCTGGATCAGCCCTCGAGCGTCCAGTCGAGGACGTTGTAGAAGATGCCGGTCTGGCCGCCGAAGTACTCTCCGACGCCGCCCACACGACCGTTGCCTGCAGTGAGGCCCGGCGTCTGGAACAGCGGGAGGCCGTAGGCGTCAGCCTGCGTCAGCGCGTCGATCTGCACCTGCAGCGCGTCGATCGCCTCGGCGTCGTCGATGATGACCTGCGTCTGGTCGACCAGCGCGTCCACCTCGGGGTTCGAGTAGGCGTTGTAGTTGCCACCGCCGCCGGTCTTCCAGATCTGCGGAAGGCCCGCGTAGCCGGCACCGGGCGAGACCCAGCCGAAGATGGAGGCGTCGTAGCCGCCGCCACCCAGCAGCGAGGACCACTCGGGGTCGCCACCGTCGTTCACGATGAAGCCGGCCTCCTGGGCGCTCTGCTGGATCAGCTGGAACGTGTCCACGCGGTTCGGGTTCGCCGTGTTGTACAGGATGGTGATCTCAGGCGTGGCGCCTGCGAGCAGTGCCTGCGCACCCGCGATGTCGACGTCGCCGTATGCCTCTGCGTAGCCGTTCTCGGCGGTCGCGTCGGCGTACTGCGGCTGCGACGAGACGAAGAGCTGCGAGTTGAGCACCTCGGCCTCGGGGCTGATGGGCGTGATGATCGACTCGAGGATCTGCTGACGCGGGATCGTGAGCAGGAACGCCTCACGGTACGCCGGGTTCGAGAACACGGGGCTGTCGAACGACAGGTCGAGGTGGTCGTACGAGAGCGCGTCGCCCAGGTCGACCTCGAGGCCGGCCTCCTCGAGCGCCTGCGTCGTGTCCGCCGTGATGCTCGACGGGGCGATCAGGTCGACCTCGCCGTTGCGCAGCGCGGAGACCTGTGCGGTCGTGTCACCGATGAACGACATGATGACCGTGTCGAAGGCCGGAGTCTCGCCCGCCCAGTTCTCGTTGAGCGAGAACACGGCCGAGCCGCCGTCGTCTGCCGTGAAGTCCGACAGGACGTACGGGCCGACGCCGACGAGCACGTTCTCGTCCGACGGCATCTCGGTGATGTTGAAGCCCGTGAGCCATGCCTCGGCGAGCGCCGTGAGGGTCGCGTCGGGCTCTGCGGGTGCTGCGGGGTCGCCTGCGGTCTCGTTCGCGAGCGCCGTCTCGACGTCCTCGAGCGTGACGCCGGCGATCTCGGCCATCGCGTGAGCAGGCTTCGTGAGCATGTTCACGAGCTCCCAGTCGACGTACGGCTCGCCGTACGTGATGGTCATCGTGCCCGCCTCCTCGTCGATCTCGGGGTACGAGGTCGTGTCGAGGCCTGCCGTGCTGCCTGCGAGCTGGAAGTACTGCGTGCCGGAGACGGGGTCGCCCGTCTCCTCGTCGAGCGTGACGTCGTCGTAGTAGCCGGAGCCGATGGCCCACGAGAGCAGCATGTCGGTCGTCGTGATGGGCTCGCCATCGGACCACACGGCACCGTCGTTGATCGAGTACTCGACCGTCAGCGGGTCGTCGCTCACGAGCTCGTACGACACGTTCGTCTCGTCGGGGACGATGTTGTAGTCGCCATCGAGCGTCCAGAACGTGCCGAGGCCACCGTTGCTGCCGGTGATGTACTCGGCCATGCCGTTGGTGTTGAGGTTCGTGTCGGGCGTCGCCGAGTTCATCGACGTCAGGGCGTTCGTGACGGCGACCGTCACCGACTCGCCCGAGCCCTCTGCGCCGCCTTCGTCGTCGCCACCACCGGTGGTCGTGCATGCCGACAGGGCGAGGCCCGCGACTCCGACCGCAGCGACGGCAACGAGGCCCCGCGCACGCGTCTTCTTGTGGAACAAGATTCCTCCTGCTGTTGAAAGGGGACTGCGCCGCACAGCCGAGGCATGACGAGACGCAGGGTTGACCCGACCCTAGCCGCGCGCCGTCACCCGAGTCCTCGCACACCGCGAAACGTTACGGAGCGGTGATGTTCCTCGGTGACGACCAGCGCCGAGCACAACGACGCTGCGCACAGCCCGGTGTCGACGCACGATCGTTGCGATCCTCCGCAAACATGAGCGTTCCCTCACCAATGCTCGCGCGCCTTCCGTAGCATCGCCGGTCACGGGACCTCGGGCACCCGCTCGACGGTCGAGCAGAAGGATGACGAAGGAGACAGGACATGAGCAGGAAGCCGAGATGGATGGCCAAGGGCGCTGCGACGGCGGCCGTCGCGATGGCCCTCGTCGTCGGGTCGGGCGTCGCGGGAGCGTCGGCGCACACTGGCAGGGAGAGGATCCCGACGCAGCAGACGCAGTACCAATGCCAGCAGCAGCTCAGCGTGCAGGCCAGCTACTGGCGAGGCTCCGGGCATCAGCTCATCTTCGACGAGCCCTGCCACCTGACCTCGACCGGCTGGACCGCGTCGTTCCAGTACTACCACCCTGGCGGACCGCTGTGACCGGGGTCCGCGGCCTCTGAACGCGGCGCGGGGATAGGCTGGCGCCGTGCGCCCAGCCCTCCTCGTGTTCGACGGCGACTGCGGATTCTGCACGACGAGCGTCGAGCGTCTGCGCGCCGTGCTGCCCCGGTTCCCCGAGGCGAAGCCGTGGCAGCGGCTCGACCTCGACGAGCTCGGGCTCACGCTCGACGACGTGACGACGTTCGCATGGCTCGTCGACCGCGAGTCCGGCCGACGCTGGCACGGCGCCCAGACGTTCGCTGCCCTGCTGTCCGGGCAGCGCGGCGCGCTCCCCCGCCTCGCCGGCGCCGTGCTCGCAGCCCCCGTCGTGCGCACGATCGCCGCACGCGGCTACGACTGGGTGTCTGCGCACCGGCACGCGTTGCCAGGTGGCACGCCGGCGTGCGCGATGCCGGAGCCGCCGCCGCGCGGAGCCGACAGGTGACGACCCCCGCGACGGCCCGCACCTGGTTCCCCGCCGCCGATCCCCTCACGGGCTCACGCCGATCGCGCTGGGTCGAGATCGCATGCGTGCTGCTCGTGTCGCTCGGTGCGAGCGCCATCTACTCGATCATCCAGATCGCCGACCTCGCGACGCGGCCGGATCCCATCGGCGACCAGGTGGTCGCGCTCAACCCGCAGCGCAGCGACCGCGCCTGGCTCGACCTCTCCTACCAGCTCACGGGTCACCTGCTCGACCTCGTGCCCGTCGTGCTCGTGTGCTGGCTGCTGTGGCGCTCGCGCAGGCCGCACCTGGCCAGGCTCGGCATCACGTTCGACCGGCCGGGGCGCGACCTCGGCTGGGCCGGCGTGCTGCTGCTCGTCGTCGGCATCCCGGGACTGGCGATCTTCGCTGCCGGCCGGGCGATCGGCGTCACCGCCGCCCTCGCGCCGAGCCCGCTCGATGCGCAGTGGTTCACGGTGCCGATCCTCCTCCTCGCGGCGTTCCGCGCCGGCGTCACCGAGGAGGTCATCGTCATCGGCTACCTGTTCGAGCGGCTGCGGAGCCTCGGATGGGGCAGGTACCAGATCATCGTCGGCGCCGCCGTGCTGCGCGCGACGTACCACCTCTACCAGGGCGTCGGCGGGTTCTTCTCGAACCTGCTGCTCGGCCTGCTGTTCGGCTGGCTCTACACGCGGTTCGGCAGGCTGCTGCCGCTCGTGATCGCCCACATCCTCATCGACGTCGTCGCGTTCGTCGGCTACCCGGTGGCCGCAGCCGCATGGCCTGCGCTGTTCGGGCTCGACTGACCGACGACGAGCCGCCCGCGACCGCTACGCGTCGGGCAGCGCCCACTGCGAGAGCTGCCACGTCAGCCGGGCGTCGGGTCCGTTGCGCGGCTGCACGCTCTCGACGTCGGGCCCCACGACGGTCGCTACGATGACGTTCGACAGCGGCAGCACGACGGCCTGCGCGACGATCGAGGTCTCGACGAGCACGAGGTCGTCGCGCTCGGCGAACGGCTCCGTGCGCGTCCCCGACGACGCGATCCACTCGTCGCGATCCGATGCGCCGATGCCCGTGAGGTTCTCAGGCCCGCCCGTGCCCCACTGTGCCGTGACCTCCGCCGCAGTCGTCGGTAGCTCGACCTGCGCGATCACCGCGTCCCAGCCGCCCTCCGCGATGCGAGCGTCGACGTCGTCGGCGCCGCAGTCCGCCACCGCCCAGCCCGACTCGGCGACGCCGAGCGCGAGTGCCTGGAACGCGCGCACCGCGTACGGCTCGGTGCGGTCGTAGACGACGCAGACGGCCGTGCCGGCCGCGACCCCCGCCTGCTCCCGTTCGAGGGCGGAGACCTCGGCGTCCGACGTTCCCCACGCGGCCGCGAAGCCGGCATCCTCCTGCGACACGGAGTACCCGTCGCTGCCGGTGGGGAACAGCACCGAGTCCGTCGACGACGTGCTCGACGCCCACTGCCCGGCTCCGGCCTCCATCACCGCGTCGCGCGGGATGGCGTGGAGCAGCGATCGGCGGGCGAGCGTCGACTGCAGCACGCCGCGGTCGCCGCGCAGCTGCAGCGTCCAGATCGACCCCGTGTCGACGGGGATGAGGGTGAAGCCATTGCGCGAGAGGTCGCGGATCGGCACGAAGTTCTCCTCCGTCGGCTCGACCTCGACGACGTCGAGATCGGGTCCGACGGCCGTCAGCAGACGATCGGGAGGCAGCACGGTGAGCTCGACGGTCTCGATCGTGGGCGTCGAGCCTGCGAAGCGGCGGTTGACCTCGAGCACGACCCCGTCGTCGCGCACGTCGGCGACGACGTACGGTCCGCTCGAGACCAGCAGGCCAGGATCGGGGTCGCCGTCGATCGCGAAGCCGTCGTTCCACACGGCGGCGATCGCTGCGAGCGCCTCGGGGTCGGCGATGCGGATCGCGTCGACGACGGCCTGCTTCGCCTCCATCGGATCCTCGACGCCGAACGCCAGCTGCCCCACGACGTGCGCAGGCACCGCGACCTGCAGCATCGTCTGCCAGTCCTCGACGGGCGACGACAGCGGGATGTCGATCGACCGTGCGAACTCGTCGACGTCGGGCTCGCCGTCCGCGAGCGCGAGCCCACCCGCCTCCGCGACGTCGAACCATGCCACGTCGTCGGGCACGACGAGCTCGCCCGTCTCGTCGACCGCGTCTGCGGGATCGAAGCCCTCGGGTGCGAGCGCGTTCGACCCCGCTGCCCACGCGAGCAGCAGATCGGCGGCGTCGAGCGGCACGCCGTCGGACCACGGCACGCCGTCGGCGACGTCGTAGCGCACCGTGAAGGCGTCCTCGTCGACGATCTCGACCGCTCCGAGCTCGGTGTTGGCCACGAGCGTGCCGTCCTGACCGATCGACGCGAACTGCGACCGGGTCGCCGCGGCGACGTCGAGGTTCGCCGGGGTCAGCCCCTCGCGAGATGCGACGTTGACGCTCGTCAGCTCGCCCTGCCAGCCGACGGAGACCTCGCTGCCCTCGACGACGCTCGCAGGCAACGACGCCCCGCACGCGCTGAGCAGCAGGGTCGCGACGATCGCTGCAGCGAGCGGGCGCGCACGGCGCATGGCCACCTCCGGGAGTCTCGAGCGCATCGAGGATGCGCCGACGATCCTACGGACGCACCCTGACCGCCGGCCGCAGCCGGCGGTCAGCGCGCGAATCCGCTACGCGAACGCCTCGGGCGGCGGGCACGCGCACACGAGGTTGCGGTCGCCGAACGCCTGGTCGATGCGCGACACCGGCGGCCAGTACTTCGCGTGCTCCACGCCGGGCACGGGGAAGACGGCCTCCTCGCGCGAGTACGGACGATCCCAGTCGCGCACGATGCTGCCCGCCGTGTGCGGCGCACGACGCAGGGGGCTCTGCTCGAGCGACCACTCCCCCGCAGCGACGCGCTCGGCCTCCTCCTTGATCGCGATCATCGCGTCGCAGAAGCGATCGAGCTCGGCGAGGTCCTCCGACTCCGTCGGCTCGACCATGAGCGTGCCCGCGACGGGGAACGACATCGTCGGTGCGTGGAAGCCGTAGTCGACGAGCCGCTTCGCGACGTCGTCGTTCGTCACGCCCGTGGCCTCCTTCAGCGGCCGCAGGTCGAGGATGCACTCGTGCGCCACGAGCCCGCCGGGGCCCGCGTACAGCACCGGGAAGTGCTCGCGCAGCCGTGCCGCGACGTAGTTCGCTGCGAGCACGGCAGCTGCCGTCGCCGCCGTGAGGCCCTCGGTGCCCATCATGCGCACGTAGCTCCACGAGATCGGCAGGATCGACGCGGAGCCCCACGGCGCCGCCGACACGGGCCGGTCGCCCAGCACGAGGCCGTCGACGGTGATCGGCGCCTCGCGCGGGTCGCGCGGCAGGAACTCGGCGAGGTGCCGCTTGGCCGCGACGGGGCCGACGCCGGGCCCGCCACCGCCGTGCGGGATGCAGAACGTCTTGTGCAGGTTGAGGTGGCTCACGTCGCCGCCCACGTCGCCGAACGACGCGTGGCCGACGAGCGCGTTGAGGTTGGCGCCGTCGATGTACACCTGGCCGCCCGCAGCGTGCACGAGCTCGCACACGCGCCGCACGCCCTCCTCGTAGACGCCGTGCGTCGAGGGGTAGGTGATCATGAGGGCCGACAGCCGGTCGGCGTTGGCGTCGATCTTCGCCTCGAGGTCGGCGAGGTCGACGTCGCCTGCCTCGTCGGTCGCGACGACGACGACGCGCATGCCCGCGAGCACGGCCGAGGCCGCGTTCGTGCCGTGCGCCGACGCGGGGATGAGGCACACGTCGCGCCCCTCGTCGCCGCGGGAGCGGTGGTAGCCCCGGATCGCGAGCAGGCCTGCGAGCTCGCCCTGGCTGCCCGCGTTCGGCTGCAGCGAGACGACGTCGTAGCCCGTGAGGGCTGCGAGCCACTCGGAGAGCTCGTCGATCATCGCGAGGGTGCCGGCGGCGTCCGCGGCGGGAGCGTACGGGTGCAGCTCCGCGAACTCCGGCCAGGTGACCGGCTCCATCTCGGTCGCCGCGTTGAGCTTCATCGTGCACGACCCCAGCGGGATCATGCCGCGGTCGAGCGCGTAGTCCTTGTCGGCGAGCCGCTTCGCGTAGCGCATGAGCGACGTCTCGGAGCGGTGGCTCGCGAACACCTCGTGCGTGAGGTACTCCGTCGTCCGCGGCATCGCGATCGACGGGGCGACGGCACCGGCGTCGGCGAGGTCGAGCGCGGCGAGCAGGTCGCCGATGCCCGTCTCGGCCCACACCTCGTCGACCGACGCCTGCAGGGTGTCCTCGTCGATCACGTGCACGAGCACGCCGCGCGAGCGCGCCGTCTCGCCCGCCTGCCTCGCACGGCCGGGCAGCCGCAGCCGCACGGTGTCGAAGACGTCGTCGTGCACGACCTCGACGCCGGCCGCGCGAGCGGCCGCCTGCAGCCGCAGGGCCGCGAGGTGCACGTCCTCGGCGATGCGACGGATGCCGTCGGCGCCGTGGTAGACGGCGTACATGCCCGCCATGACCGCGAGCAGCACCTGCGCGGTGCAGATGTTGCTCGTGGCCTTCTCGCGGCGGATGTGCTGCTCGCGCGTCTGCAGCGTCAGCCGGTACGCGGGGTAGCCGTCGGCATCCTTCGAGACGCCGACGAGCCTGCCGGGCATCTGCCGCTCGAGGCCCGCGCGCACCGCGAGGTAGCCCGCGTGCGGGCCGCCGAACCCCATGGGCACGCCGAAGCGCTGCGTCGAGCCCACGGCGATGTCGGCGCCGAGCTCGCCCGGCGACTCGATGACGGCGAGCGCCAGCAGGTCCGCGCCCGCGACGGCGACGCCGCCGGATGCCTTGACCGCGTCGATGACGGGGCGCGGATCCCACACGCGGCCGGAGGCGCCCGGGTACTGCACGAACGCGCCGAACGCCTCTGGCAGGTCGTCGCCGACCGTCTCGCCGTCGAAGGGCGTGACGACGAGCTCGATGCCCACGGCCTCGGCACGGTGCGCGAGCAGCGCCTTCGTCTGCGGCAGCGCATCCGCGTCGACGAGGAAGACGTTCGAGGTCGACTTCGACACGCGGCGGGCCAGCAGCATGCCCTCGACGACGGCCGTCGACTCGTCGAGCATCGACGCGTTCGCCGTGTCGAGGCCCGTGAGGTCGGAGACCATCGTCTGGAAGTTGATGAGCGCCTCGAGCCGGCCCTGCGAGATCTCCGGCTGGTACGGCGTGTAGGCGGTGTACCAGGACGGGTTCTCGAGGATGTTCCTGCGGATCGGGGCGGGCGTGATCGTGCCGTGGTAGCCGAGGCCGATCGCGCTGCGGCGGACGGTGTTGCGGCGCGCGAGCTCCGCGAGCCGCTCGGTGGCCTCGCGCTCGGTGAGCGCGGCGCCGATGCCCTCCGGCGTCGAGCGGATGCCCGCCGGCACCGCCGCATCCATGAGCGCCTCGAGCGAGTCGTGGCCGAGCAGCTGCAGCATCGTCTGCTGCGCAGCCGCCGACGTGCCGATGTGGCGGTCGCGGAAGGCCCGCATCAGGCGAGCGTCGCCTGGTAGGCGGCGGCGTCGAGCAGCTCGGGCTCCGACGTGAAGCGCACCTTCACGAGCCAGCCCGCGCCCTCGGCGTCCTGGTTGACGAGCGTCGGGTCGTCGGCGACGGAGTCGTTGACCTCGACGACCTCGCCGTCCGCGGGTGCGAAGAGCTCGCCGACCGACTTCGTCGACTCGATCTCGCCCAGCGCCTCGCCGCCGGCGAACGTGCGGCCGACGGCGGGCAGGTCGACGTAGACGACGTCGCCGAGCTGCTGCTGCGCGTGGTCGGTGACGCCGATGACGTGGACGTCGCCCTCGGCGCGAACCCACTCGTGATCTGCGGTGTACTGCGTGGTCATGCTCGCTCCTGACGGCGATAGAAGGGGAGGTCGACGATGGTGACGGGGATGCGCGTGCCGCGCACGTCGATGGCGAGCGACCCGGAGTGGCCGGGCCGCACGAGCGCCATCGCGATGGGGTGGCCGAGCGTCGGCGAGAGGGCGCCGGAGGTGACGACGCCGACCTCGGCGTCGCCGTCGCCGTCGACGACGGGGTAGCCTGCGCGACCCGCGCGGCGCCCCTCGGCGACGAGGCCGACGAGCACGGGCGCGTCGGCGGCGGGGCCGGCCTCGACGGCCGCGCGCCCGACGAAGTCGCCCTTCGTCTTCAGCGCGACGGAGCGGCCGACGCCGACCTGCGCAGGCAGGGTGTCGATGGAGAGCTCGTGGCCGTAGAGCGGCATGCCCGCCTCGAGGCGCAGGGTGTCGCGGGCGGCGAGGCCGCACAGCGTCAGCCCCAGCGGCGCGCCGACGCGTGCGAGCGCATCCCAGAGGTCCTCGGCGGCGTGGCTGGGCACGTACAGCTCGAAGCCGTCCTCGCCCGTGTAGCCCGTGCGGGCGACGAGCACGTCCTCGCCCTCGAAGACGGCCTCGGCGACGCGGTAGTAGCGCAGCTCGTCGAGCGGGTCCGACTCGAGGCCGATCGCCTCGACGATCGCCTGCGACGCAGGGCCCTGCACGGCGATGAGCGCCGTCGACTCGGTCTCGTCGACGATCGTCGCATCGAAGCCCGCGACGCGCTCGGCGAGGGCAGCCACGACCGCGTCGCGGTTGCCTGCGTTTGCGACGACGAGCCACTCGCTCGCGCCCGTGCGGTACACGATGAGGTCGTCGAGGATGCCGCCGGAGGGGGCGAGCAGCAGCGTGTAGCGTGCCTGCCCGACCTCGAGCGCCGACAGCCTGCCCGCGAGTGCGTGGTCGAGGAACGCGCCTGCATCGGCACCGCCGACGCGCAGCTCGGCCATGTGGCTGAGGTCGAACAGCCCGGCGCGCTCGCGGACGGCCGCGTGCTCCGCGAGGTCCGAGCCGTAGCGCAGCGGCATCATCCAGCCGCCGAACTCGGTCAGCTGCGCTCCGGCGGCGACGTGTCGCGCCTCGAGCGGGGTGTGCAGGGTCATGAGAGTCCTCCGTGGTCGGGACTCCCCCTCAGTCGCACCGGTCGACGGATGCTCCTGAGCGGCCTGCGCATGCGGTCTTCGGACCTGAGAGGTTGGCGGGGAGTGCTTGCTCCTTCGGTGTCGCGCGAGGCGACTCTTCCGCATGGGCTGCGACGGCCGTGTTCTGCAGTTGTGCCTCGATCGTAGCCGACGCGCAGCGCCGTGGGCGCGCTCGTCGCGCCGAGATCACGCGAGTTCGGAGCATCGGGTGGCATGTGCGCCCGACGTCCCGCACAGGCGTGGATCCGGCGGACGATCCACAGCGCCACCGCACCCGACCGGTCGCGGCTCGGGCTCGCAGCATGCTCGTCGGGTGATCGATCCCCCGCTCCTGAGGCTCGGCGTCCTCACGGCTGCGCAGCTCGATGCGCTCGGCGTCTCGAGGCCCGACCGCGACTCCGCGCTCGCCGATGGGCGGCTTCGCCGTGTTCGACGAGGCTGGTACCCGCGAGCGGACGCGGACGCGCGCGTCGCCGCCGCGGTCGGGTCGCACGGCTGCGTCGCGTGCGCGGACGCGCTTCGCCTTCGCGGTGCCTGGGTGCCCGAGTCGCTCGGCCGCGGCCACGTCCGTCGGCCGGCGCACCTGCGTCGGCTGTCGGTGCGGGGTTGCTCGCCCTTCGGGGTCGCACCTCCCGTCCACGCTGCCGTCGACGACGTCGAGACCGCGTTCCGATGCCTGCTCCGCTGCGGCAACGCGGAGGATGCCATCGTCGTCGCAGACTCCCTGCTGCATCTCCGGCTCGCGAGCCGCGACGAGCTCGAGCGATGGTGCCTCGGCGCCCCCGCCAGGATGCGCACCATCACCCGACGCGTCGACGTCGCCGAATCGGGGCTCGAGAGCATCGCGCGGGTGCGGCTGCGCTCACGCAGGGTGCACGTGCGCGCGCAGGTGTGGATCGACGGCCGACGCGTGGATCTGCTCATCGGCGACCGGCTCGTCATCGAATGCGACGGCGCCGAGCACCACGCGCGCTGGGATGCCCAGTCAGCCGACCGCGCTCGCGACCGCGCCCTGACGGCGGCCGGCTACCTCGTGATCTGCCTGACCTACCGGCAGATCCTCGACGACTGGCCGGGCGTCGAGCAGGACGTCCTCGCCCTCGTCCGTCGAGGCGCGCACCGCTGGCCGCGCCGCCGCATCCACGGCTGAGGGGACCATCACGCGCACATGACGCCCGACGTCCCGCACAGGCGTGGACTCAGCGGGCGTCGTCGGTCGTCTCGTCCTCGACGAGCAGCTCCTGCTTGTACTGCCCTGCGCGGTAGGCGCTGCGCGCGATCATCTGGCTCGCGACCGGCGCCGTGAGCAGCTGCAGCAGCGCGACCAGCAGCAGCATGCCCGTCGCCGCCGGCTGCTGCAGCTCGAGCGCGAGGCCGACCGCGAGCATCGCGATGCCGAGGGTCTGCGGCTTCGACGCGGTGTGCATGCGGCCGAGGGCGTCCGGCAGTCGCAGCACGCCGAACGCCGCGATGGCCGTGAACAGCGCGCCGAGCAGGATGAGCACCGCGCCCGCGATGGTCATGGCGTCGGAGATCCAAGTCATGCCTCCTCCTCCTCGCTGCGGACGGTGCTCGTGCGGCCCGCGACGAAGCGTGCCATCGCGACGGTGCCCGCGAACGCGACGAGGGAGAGCGCGAGCATGACCGGCACGGTGTACGAGTGCTGCGACACGGCCGCCTCGATCGCGAGCGCGCCGACGACGACCGCGATGAGCACGTCGGTGGCGATGACGCGGTCGATGGGCGAGGGCCCGCGCACGAGCCGGACGATGGCCATGGCCGCGGCTCCCGCCAGCAGCACGCCGGCGACGATCAAGACCCAGGTCATGCTGCGACCTCCTGCTGGTAGCGGTCGCGCTCCTCGCGCGAGGCGAAGGCCCGCACGAGCAGGCGCTCCGCGTCACGCACCTCGCGCCTGGCCTTGTCGATCGACGCCTCGCTCGACGCGTCGAACACGTGCAGCACGAGCTCCCCGCGCTCGAGCTCGACGACGATGGAGCCTGGGATCAGCGACACCACCTCGACCGTCATCGCCTGCACGAAGGCGCTGTCGGTGTGCAGCCGCACGCGGATGAAGGCGTGCTGCACCGGCCGTCGCACGGCGAGCACCCCGACCGACAGCTCGACGCTCGCTCGCACGAGGCCCACGCCGATCCACGCGAGCAGACGCGCGAGCGCGATGGGGCGGAACCGCTCCATCTCGGGCACGTCGGGCAGCGGGAAGGCGAGCTGCACGACGATCGCGACCACGAGGCCCAGCGCGAGCGTCGCGATCGCGAAGTCGCCCCAGAGCACGGCCCACACGATGGTGAGGCCGATGGTCGCCGTCCACGACAGCCTGGCCTTGACGCGGGAGTGCATGCTGCGCATCACGGCACCGCCTCCTCGACGGCCTCGACGTACGCGCCGTCGCGCAGGTCGTGCGCGGCATCGGTCGAGAAGCTCGACAGCGGACCTGCCACGACGGTGATCGCGCACGTCACCGCGACGAGCGCACCCGCCGTGACGAGCCAGCTCGCGGGCAGGCGACGGTGCTTCGCGTCCTCCTCGCGTGCCGGCTCCCAGAAGGCGCGGTGCCAGACGCGGATGATCGCGAGCAGCGTCAGCAGGCTCACGGCGATGCCGCCGAAGACGAGCGCGTACGCGAGCGGGGTGCCGACGTCGATGCCGGCCTGGATGAGCGCGACCTTGCCGAGGAAGCCGGAGAACGGCGGAAGGCCCGCGAGGTTGATCGCCGGGACGAAGAACAGCACCGCGAGCACGGGGATGGAGGCGAGACCGCCGATCTTCGACATCGACGTCGACCCGCCTGCGCGCTCGATGAGCCCGACGACGAGGAACAGCGCCGTCTGGATGAGGATGTGGTGCGCGACGTAGAAGATCGCACCCGCCATGCCCGCCTCGGTCGCGAGCCCGATGCCGAGCACCATGTAGCCGATGTGGCTCACGAGCGTGAACGACAGCAGTCGCTTGATCTCGTTCTGCGCGAGCGCGCCGAGGATGCCGACGACCATGGTCGCGAGCGCCGCCCACAGCAGCAGGTCGGTGAGCGGGCTGTCGGGGAAGAACAGCGTCTGCAGGCGGATGATCGCGTACACGCCGACCTTCGTGAGCAGGCCTGCGAACACCGCCGTCACGGATGCGGGTGCCGTCGGGTACGAGTCGGGCAGCCACGACGACAGCGGGAAGATCGCGGCCTTCACGGCGAAGACCGTCAACAGCAGCAGCTGGATCGTCAGCTGCAACCCGTCGCCGAGGTCGCCGAGTCGCTCCGACATCTGGGCGAAGTTCACGGTGCCGACGGCCGCGTAGACGATCGCGATCGCGAGCAGGAACAGCGTCGACGACACGATGCTCACGACGATGTAGGTGCTGCCTGCGCGCACGCGCTCGCGGGGGGCGCCGAGGGTCAGCAGCACGTACGACGCGAACAGCAGGATCTCGAACCCGACGAAGAGGTTGAACAGGTCGCCTGCGAGGAACGCGTTCGCGACGCCCGCCGACAGCACGAGGTACGTCGGGTGGAAGATCGACACCGGCGCCTCGGTCGTGCCGGCGTCCTGGTCCTGCCGCGTCGCGAACACGAGCACCGTGATCGTCACGATGCTCGACACGAGCACCATGAGCGACGAGAGCCGGTCGGCGACGAGCACGATGCCGAGGCCCTCTGGCCACGCACCGACCCACAGCACCTGCGGGCCGCCGGTGGAGAACGCCACGAGGAACCCGGCGACGATGAGCACGACCGAGAGCGACGTGGCCGACACGATGCGCTGCACGCGCGGGCTGCGCGGGAAGCACAGCGCGACGCCCGCGCCGATGAGCGGCAGCAGCACGGGCAGCGGCACGAGGTTGGCTGCGTCCATCAGCCCCTCCCCTGCGGGTCGATCGCGGCGTCGTGGTCGTCGGTGCCGCGCGCTGGCAGGTCGGACGAGGTGGCTGCATCGGGGTCTGCCAGGGCGTCGACCTCCTCCGGGGTGAGGTTCGGCGCCTGCACGCCGCCGGACTCCGTGTCGTCGCCGAGGCCGGGGCGCTCGGCGAACGACGCGCTCGTGAGGTCGGCGTCGGCACGACGGCGCACGAGGGCGTCCTCGACGTCGTCGGCGACCTCGTCGTGGCCGTCGAGCTGGAACGAGCGATACGACAGCGCGAGCATGAAGGCGCTCGCCGCGAGCGAGATGACGATCGCGGTGAGCACGAACGCCTGCGGCAGCGGGTCGGCGATCGCATCCGCCCCCTCGCCGATGATCGGCGAGCGTCCCGCGGGGCCGCTCGCGACCATGAAGAGCAGGTTCACGCCGTTGCTGGCGAGGATGACGCCCGCCATGATGCGCAGGATGGAGCGCTCGAGGATGAGGTAGACGCCGCACGCGAGGAGCGCGCCGCCCGCCACGACGAGTGCGAGGCTGGGGATCATCGCGCATCCCCCGTCTCGACGCGGTCGGAGGAGGCGATCGGCACGGGCGCGAGGCCCTGACGGACCTGCACGTCGATGCCTGCGCCGAGGCTGCGGACGAAGTCGAGCATGGCGCCGATCACGATGAGGTAGACGCCGACGTCGAACACGACGGTCGTCACGAGGTAGGACTCGCCGAGGATCGGCAGGTCGAGGTCGATGCGGTACGACTCGCCGATGCGGCCGCCGATGAGCCACGGCCACAGCATGCTCGCGACCGCCGTGGCCATGCCGACGCCCAGCAGGCGTCCCGCGTCGAACGGCGCCGCGTTCGCGAGCTCGTCGCGGCCGGCCGCGAGGTAGCGCAGCGCGAACGCGAGCCCGCCGACGAGGCCGCCCGCGAATCCGCCGCCAGGCAGGTTGTGGCCGACGAGCAGCAGGTAGAGCGACACGACGATCATCACCGGGAAGATCAGGCGCGTCATCATCTCGAGCACGGGCGCTGCATCCTCGACGCGGATGCCGCGTGCGCCGCGCAGGAACGCGCCGGAGCGCTCGGTGCCCGTGGAGGGGCGGCCGCGGTCGCCGCGGAGCGTGCCGCGCGGGTCGGCAGAGCGGGTGCGGATGAAGATGAGGCTCGCGACGCCCGTGGCCGCGACGAGCAGCACGGCGATCTCGCCGAGGGTGTCCCAGGCGCGGATGTCGACGAGCGTGACGTTGACGATGTTCGAGCCGTACCCGAAGTCGTACGCCCGATCGTAGAACCGGTCGGAGATGGGCGTCGCGACGCGGGCACCGGCGGCTGCGACCGTCACGAGCGACGCGACGGCCCCGACGCCGACGGCGAGGGAGGCGCGCAGCCACCGCGCGGAGCGCACCGGGCGGTCGGTGAAGTACTTCGGCTGCCTGCGCAGCACGAGCACGAGCAGCACGAGCAGCACCGTCTCGCACAGCACCTGCGTGAGCGCGAGGTCCGGCGCGCCATGCAGCAGGAAGATCACGGCGACGCCGTAGCCGACGACCGACAGCAGCATGAACGTCTTGAGCCTGCCGCGGGTGTTGGCGGCGAAGATCGCGGCGACCGTGATGGCGATCGCGACCGCCAGCTGGCCGATGCCGTCGGCGACGCGCACCTCCTGCAGGAACGCGCCGCTGGCGAGCACGACGACGCCTGGCAGGGCGACGACCGTGAGCAGGATGGCCGACACGTGCAGCGGCAGCGAGCCGGTCTGCGTGCGGCCCGTGACCTCGACGGCGAGGCGGTCGATGCCACGGATCATGCCGCGGAAGCCACGCTCGAGCGGGTCGCGGTCGTGGACCTCGCCGAGCCTGCGCCCGATCGACCACCACACGACGATGCCGACGACGATCGCGGCGATCGTGAGGATGAGCGGCAGCGTCACGCCGTGCCACAGCGCGAGGTGCTCGATGTCGTCCGCGGCCATCGCGGGTGCGAAGGCGGGTTCGAGCACCGCGGTGATCGCGTCGCCCGCGAAGCCCAGCGCGAGGCTCGACGCGGCGAGCGCGACGGGGAAGGCGACGATGGCCCAGCCGATCGACGTCGGCGTCGTCGCCTCGTCGCGGCGCGCGCCGAAGAAGACCGTCACGACCAGTCGCATCGTGTACGCGACGGTGAGCGCGGCGCCGACGGCGAGCGCGATGAGCCCCACGTAGCCGACCCACGGGTCGAGGCCCGGCAGGTGCGTCGCCTGCTCGGCTGCCGCGAGCCCGGACTCCTTCGCGACGAACGCGAGCGCAGGCGGCACGCCTGCCATGGCAGCGGCCGCGACGATCGCGGCGGCGGCGAGCACCGGCTGCTCGCGGGCGACGCCGCCGAGCCTGCGCAGGTCGCGCGTGCCGTACGTGCGGTCGACGACGCCGACGACCATGAACAGCGCCGCCTTGAACATCGCGTGGGCCGACAGCATCGCGAGCCCCGCGAGCATCGCCTGCGCCGTGCCGATGCCGAGGATCGTGATGAGCAGGCCGAGCTGGCTGACGGTGCCGTGCGCGAGCAGCACCTTCGCATCGACCTGACGCAGCGCTCGCACGGCCCCCAGCAGCATCGTCACCGCACCGAGCACGATGAGCGACGGACGCCACCACGGCAGGTCGGCGAACGCCGGGGTAAGCACGACGACGAGGAAGACGCCCGCCTTCACCATCGCGGCGGCGTGGAGGAACGCCGACACGGGCGTCGGCGCCGCCATGGCGCCGGGCAGCCAGAACTGGAACGGCACGATGGCCGACTTCGCGAGCGCACCGACGACGGCGAGCGCGACGCCGACGGAGGCGACGGCGGAGTGCGGGGCGTCGGCGAGGACCGCGGCGAGCGAGAGCGACCCGGCCTCGTGCCCCACCATGAGCACGCCCACGAGGAGCGAGAGTCCGCCGATCGTCGTGACGACGAGCGCGGAGTGCGCGGCGATGCGGTTCTTGCGGACGTGGTGGTTGAGGCCCACGAGCAGGTAGCTGAAGACGGTCGTGAGCTCCCAGAACACCGCGAGCAGCACGAGGTCGTCGGAGAGGACGAGGCCGAGCATGCTGCCTGCGAAGCCCGTGAGGAGGCCGACGGTGCGGGGCGCGAGCGACGAGGAGCGGAAGTACCAGGCGCAGTAGGCGAAGATGAGCGCGCCCACGCCCGTGACGACCATCGCGAGCAGCCAGGCGGGCGCCGTGAGCCGCAGGTCGATGGCGATGTCGAGCGTCGGCATCCACTCGATGCGCTCCTGCAGCACCTCGCCTGCCGCGACCGCGGGGCCGTGCGCAGCGAACCATGCGGCGCCCGCGGCGCTGAGCGCTGCGGGCACGAGGAACACCCAGCGCCCCATGACGCGACTGAGCATGCTCGCGCCGACGGCCACGAGGGCGAATGCGGCGACGAGTGCAAGCACGGCGGCCTCTCTCCGCACCCTGTCGGTGCGGTGGGGTCGGAGTGTGCTCCCAGCATACCGTCAGCGGCATGCGATGCGATCGGCAACGGCGCGGTCCGCGCACGCCGTGGGCGAACGTCGCCCGGATGCGCGAGGATCGTCACCATGCGCAGCCGCCGAGCGTCCGTCCCCGCCGCACTCGCACTCGTGCTGTGCGCCGCGCTGTCCGGGTGCGTCGTGCTGCCGAGCGCGGCTCCGGTCGCGGCGCCCTCGACCATCGAGAGCCCCGGCGCCGAGCCCGGCGGCACGGCGGCGCCCTCCGACGACGACTCGGATGCCGAGCCCACCGCCGACGCGGTGCCCGGTGAGGCCTCGAACACCGTCGACGACGGGGTCGGCGACACCTGGACCTACGCGGTCGTCGACGTCGAGCGCGCGCCCGCGCTCGACTCGGGCACCGCCCCAGAGGGCTTCGAGGTGCTCGCGGTCGTGCTCGATGCCACCCATGACGAGGGCTACGCGAGATGGCGCGTGTGCTTCGACGTGCGCGTCGAGACCGCGGGCGGCGTCTTCTCGTCGATCGACGACGCATCGCTGGCCGTCGTGCCCACGGGCGACGCCTCCGACGAGGTGCTCGACTTCACCGGCGGTCGCATCGCCGTCGTCGTGCCGGAGGGCACGACGACGGGCACGATCGTCGTCGTCTCCGTGTACGGCGACGACGCCAGGTCGTTCCCGCTCTAGCTACGCCGCGAGCGCCCGCTCGACGTCGCCTGCGATGTCCTTCGGCTCGACGGTCGGCGCGTACCGGCGCACGACCGAGCCGTCGCGCCCGACGAGGAACTTCGTGAAGTTCCACTTGATCGCATCGCCCAGGATGCCGCCGCGCTCCTTGCGCAGCCACTGGAACAGCGGATGCGCCGCCTTGCCGTTCACGGCGACCTTCGTCGACAGCGGGAAGGTGACGCCGTAGTTCACCTGGCAGAACTCGGCGATCGACTCGTCGTCGCCCGTCTCCTGCTTGAACTGGTCGGACGGGAAGCCGAGCACGACGAGGCCGTCGTCGCCGAAGCGCTGGTACAGCTCCTCGAGGCCCTCGTACTGCGGGGTGAAGCCGCACGACGACGCCGTGTTCACGACGAGCACGACCTTGCCCCGGTATGCGGCGAGCGACTCCTCGACGCCGTCGTTCCTGGTCATGCTGAAGTCCGCGATCGTCGTCATGGTCTCAGCGTCCTCCCGCATCCTCTGCGTCTCCTATGCCGCGCGACCGTCATGTCGCGTCGGAGCGGGAGGCTGCGCCCGCGAGCTCGATGGGGCCGAGCGCAGCCGTCGCGATCTCCTGCGTCACCGTCTCGCCTCCCCTGCGCGAGAAGAACGCCCGACCCTGCCCCAGGTACCAGAGCACCATGAGCACGAGGCCGACGACGAACAGCCCGATCGCGATCGCCAGCGGCGCCCCGATGCCGAGGATCGGCGTGCCGGAGTACGACGCCTCCGGGTCGGCCTGCTCGATCGCGGCGGCGACGAGCAGCACGATGAGGGTCGCCGACCCGATCGCGGGCCCGAGGCCGACGAGCAGGAAGCCCTTGACGCTCCGCAGGAGCGCATGGCGCCAGTAGACGATGCAGGCGACTCCGGTGAGGGCGTAGTAGAACGCGACGACGATCGACAGCGCCGTGAGGGAGTCGAAGAGGAAGTTCTCGCTCACGATCGACGCCGCGACGTACCAGACGATCGCGACGCCGCCGATGACCCACGTGCCGAACGCGGGCGTCTCGAACCGCTCGTGCACCTTCGCGAACGCCTTCGGGAAGGCGCCGGACACCGCCATCGACAGGGAGGTGCGCGACGCGGGCAGGATCGTCGTCTGCGTCGATGCGAGGCCCGAGATGATGATCGACAGCACGAGGATCCAGCCGAACGGTCCCATGACCTGGCTCGCGACCGCGCCGAAGAGCCCCGCGTCGTCGTCGAACTCCTGCACGGTCGACAGGCCGGCGACGCCGATGATCGCGATGGCCGTCGTGATGTACGTGACGAGCAGCAGCACCGTCGAGACGACGCCTGCGAGGCCGGGTGCCGTCGCCGAGTCCTGCGACTCCTCCGTGAGGTTGACCGCCGACTCCCAGCCCCAGTAGATGAAGACGCCCAGCAGCATGCCCGCGATGAGGCCGCTCGGCGCGACGCCCACGGGGTTCAGCCAGTCGATCGAGAACGTCGGCGCGTCGGCCGCGACGTTCCCCGTCGCCATCGCCGCGATGCCGAGACCTGCGAACAGCAGCACGGCCCCGACCTGCGCGAGCACCATGACGCGCTGCACCGCAGCCGACAGCTCGGTGCCGATGACGCAGATGAGCGTCATGACGACGATGATGACGACCGCGAGCGCGATGACGATCCAGCGCGTGTCTCGCAGGTCGTGGAGCCCGACGATGTCGAGCAGGTAGTAGGCCGAGACATCTGCCTGCGCGCCGATGACGAGCACGCCGGTCGTGAAGATGGCCCAGCCGCCCATCCACCCGACCCACGGCCCCATGGCCCTCGTGACCCACGAGAACGTGGTGCCGCAGTCCTGGTCGGCGCGGTTCATGTAGTAGAACGCGCCGGCGATGAGGAACATCGGGATGAACGACACCAGCAGCACCGCTGGCGCCTTGACGCCCACGATGACGACGATCGAGCCGAGCACCGCCGCGAGCGAGTACGCGGGCGCCGTGGAGTCGAGGCCGATCGCGAGACCGTCCCAGAAGCCGATCGCGCCGGGCTTGAGGCCCTTGCCGACGCGCTCGGCGCCGTCTGCGCGTGCCGGTGCCGTGCCCGTGGGCTCGTCGGATGCCTGCATGGCGCCTCCTTCGCTCGTGAGGGTGATTCTGCACCCTCGCGCGCGAGCGACGTCCCCCGTGGCGCGGCTAGGCTCCCGATCATGCGCGCCGAGCACGGCAGGATCGTCGACGTCGACTCCCTCGACCAGCTGGATCGCCTGCTCGTGCGCGGCGCGAGGACCATGGCGGGATGGCGGCTGCAGGACCTCGACCTGCGCGGCCGCGACGAGCAGCTGCGGCGGCTGGACCCGCACGGCGCGGTGCTGCTGGGCTGCGACCTCACCACCGAGCAGGAGGCTCGGCTGGTGGCGGGCGGCGCGCTCGTGTTCCGCGACGTGCCCGAGACGCCGTTCAACGCGTACCGCTCGAGCCTGTACTCCCCGGACGAGCTGCTCGACGTGCCCGCCGACCACCATGAGCAGAGCCTCGACGCGCGCGTCTACGCATGGTCGCGGCAGCGCTCGCGCGACGTGGCGCACACGCTCGCGAGCGCGATGCACGACCACGCGATCGACGACGCGCTCACGACGTGGGCGCGCGGACGTCGCATCGTGGGCGTCATGGGCGGCCACCGCGTGCAGCGCGACGACCCCGCCTACGTCGACGCCGCGCGGCTCGGACGCGCGCTGACCATGGCGGGATGCACCGTCGCCACGGGCGGCGGACCCGGTGCCATGGAGGCCGCGAACCTCGGTGCGCGTGGCGCGCGCTCCGACGACGCGGCGCTCGGCGAGGCGCTGCGCATCGTCGCGACCGTGCCCACCTACGTCGATGCCATGGCGGCGTGGCTGCGCACGGGGCTCGAGGCACGCGCCCTGCTGACGCCCGCATCCGACACGCTCGGCGTACCGACGTGGCACTACGGGCACGAGCCGCCGAACCTCTTCCAGACCGTCGCGGCGAAGTACTTCCAGAACTCGGTGCGCGAGGATCTGCTGCTGCGCGTCGCGACCGCCGGGCTCGTCGTGCTGCCCGGCGAGGGCGGCACGGTGCAGGAGATCTTCCAGGACGCGTGCGAGGTGTCGTACGCCGACGAGTCGGGGTGGACCCCCATCGTGCTCGTCGGCAGGGCGTACTGGACGCAGCGCTACCCCGCGTGGCAGCTGCTCGAGGCGGTCATGCGCGGCCGCCCCGGCGCGCAGGGCATCCGACTGGTCGACTCCGTCGACGAGGCCGTCCAGGTGCTCGCGACCCTGGGTCGCTGAACGACCGTCCGCGCGCCTCGTGCGAGCGCGCCGCCGGATCAGGCGGTGGTCGAGCCTCGTTCGATCGCGCCCGCGATGCGCTGCTCGATGTCGGCAGCCGCCGCATCCGGCAGCACGATGAGGCCGTCGAGCTCCGCCCGGGCCCTGCGATACGCGCTCTGCCGCTCGGCAGCGGTCGCAGCGTCGTCGATCGCGATGCCCACGAGCATCCTCGCCGTCTGCAGCCGCTTGCGCTCCACGTCGGTGAAGTCGTGCTGCGCGCGCCTGCGCGCCTCGGCGAGGGCGACCTCGAACGCGTCCTCGAACGCGTCGACCGCATCGCGGTACTCGGCGACGCGCGCGGCATCGGGCGCCTCGTGCTCCTCGGGCCGCAGCGCGTCGGCGCGTCGCTTCGCGCGGTGGAAGTCGCGCGTGAGGGGCTCGCGCATGTCGGTCATGAGCGGGTAGTCGATGATCTTCGCGGCGTCGAGCTCGTGGTCGAGCCACCGCCGCGAGACGGCGTCGTGCGCCGCGACGACGCGTGCGAGATCGGGCACGGCCGACCCATGCGGAGCCTGCTGCCACGGCGCTGCCGGCATCGGCGAGACGGGAGCGCCCGCGACGCCGTGCTGCAGCCGCAGCCGCTCGAGCTCGAGCTCGTGCCGGTCGCGCCTGCGCCGCTCGAGCATCTTCCCGGCGCTCGCGACGGCGCCGCCGATCGCGGGGCCGACGAAGAAGATGAGCCACCAGCGGTCGGCGAGGAACTGCAGCACGTCCACGCCGCCGACCCTAGCCCCCGCATCCTCCACGGATGCAGTGGCGGCGCCGCTGCCGGCGTCGAGCCGAGGCGTCAGGCCGCAGGCGCCTCGACCGGACGGTCGCGATCGACGACGACGTCGTCGGGCCTGCGCACCATCGTCGCGAGCACGATGCCCACGATCCACAGCGCCGCGGCACCGAGGAACGCGAGCCGAGCGCCGTCGACGAACGACGCCTCGAACGTCGCCCCCGACTCCTGCAGCGACGCCGATCGGGTGGCGAGCACCGTGACGAACAGCGCCGTGCCCGCAGCCCCCGCCACCTGCTGCACCGTCGAGACCATCGCCGACCCGTAGGAGTACAGCCTGCGCGGCACCGAGCCGAGCGCGACCGTGAACAGCACGGGGAACGTCGCTGCGAACCCCAGGCTCATCGTCACGTGCAGCACGAGCACGAGCCAGAAGGGGGTGTCGACCGACAGCAGCACCGCGAAGCCCACGAGCGCGGCGAGCACGACCAGCGAGCCCGGCACGAGCAGCACGCGCGGACCGTGGCGGTCGTACAGACGACCGACGACGGGCCCGAGCAGACCCATGAGGAGCGCGCCCGGCAGCGTCACGAGACCCACGAGCAGCGGGTCGAGCCCGAGGGCGCGCTGCAGCACGAGCGGCAGCGCGATGATGGCGCCGAACATCGCGATCATCGCGATCGCCATGACGGCGAGCGCCCGCGTGAACAGCGGATAGCGGAAGGTGCGCAGGTCGAGCAGCGCCTCGTCGGTGCGCTGCAGCACCCGCTGCCGCAGCACGAAGCCGGCGAGCGAGCCGACGCCCACGATCGCGGCGAGCGGCAGCTCCCACGACGGCGCCTCCGCATCGCCGATGAGCGCGAGCGCGTAGACGCTGCCGCCGAATCCGAGCGCGGCGAGCGGCACCGACGGCCAGTCGAGACGGGCTGGGCGCACCTCCCCCACGTCGCGCAGGCGCCGGAGGCCCACGACGGCGAAGCCGATCGCGATCGGCAGCACGACGATGAAGATGAAGCGCCAGTGGAAGGCCTGCAGGATGACGCCCGAGAGCGTCGGGCCGAGCGCGGGGGCGCACGAGATGACGAGCGACACGTTGCCCATCACCATGCCGCGAAGGCTCGGCGGCACGAGGTCCATGATCGTCGTCATCATGAGCGGGAAGACGATCGCCGTGCCCGCTGCCTGCACGATGCGGCCGCCCAGCAGCATCCAGAAGCCGACCGACGACGCGGCGATGAGCGTGCCAAGCACGAACAGCGCCATCGCGAGCGCGTACGTCTGCCGCGTCGTGAGGCGCTGCTGCAGCCAGCCGGTGATCGGGATGACGACGGCCATCGTCAGCAGGAAGCCCGTCGTGAGCCACTGCGCCATGCGCTCGGTGATGCCGAGGTCGTCGATGATCGCGTCGAGGGCGACGTTCATCGCCGTCTCGTTGAGGATGACGACGAACGCCGACAGCAGCAGCACCGTGATGGTGACCTTGTCGGCGGGCGCGAGCCGCGGCGAGATGGGCTGCGAGCCGGTGGCGGGGCGCGGGATGCGCTGCGCGTCGGTGGATGCCATGGGGAGCTCCGAGCGGTGGGGCGACGGGCGATGCGTCGAGGGCGTCGAGCCGCACGCGGATGCGCGTCGCGACGAACGGAGGCAACGCGGCCGCGTGGGCCGGCATTCCCCTGCCGCGCTGCGCGCGACACGGTCTGCGGCCGCATGCCGCAGGCGGGTCTCCATGCTGCCAGACTGACCGCATGGAGTCGACGCAACGAGACGCCGGCTGGAAGACGTGGCCGAACCTCATCACCGTGGTGCGGTTCCTGCTCATCGTGCCCGTGTGCGTCGTGCTGCTGCGCGGCGGCGAGGGCGACTGGCTGCCGGTCGTGCTGCTGGGCGTGTGGGCCTCGACCGACTGGGTCGACGGCCAGCTGGCGCGCAGGACCGGCCAGGTGTCGGTCATCGGGGCGAAGCTCGACCCGTTCGTCGACCGCCTCGGCACCGCGATCATCGCGGTCGTGCTCGCCGTCATCGGGGCACTGCCAGTGTGGATGCTCGTCGTGCTCATCGTCTTCGACGTCGCGGCGACGCTCTTCGGCGTCAAGGCCGCCGCCGAGGGCAGGCTGCCGGTGACGTGGGTCGGCAAGGTGCGCACGTTCGTGCTCTTCACGGCGCTCATCGCGCTCGTCGCCGCCGTGACGATCGCGCCGTGGCTGCTCGTGCCCGCCTACGTGCTGCTGGGCGCCGGCCTCGTGCTGCACGTCTGGGCGGCGCTCGGCTACGTCATCTCGGCCGTGCGACAGGGCCGCGACCGCCGGGCGCGCACCGCCGGCTGAGCGAGCCGACCGCTCACGTCTCGAGCGTGCGGGCGACGCGCTGCAGCCGCCGACGGGTCGCGCGCAGCATGTGCCTGGCGAAGCGCGCGACGACCTCCTCGACGAGGTCGGCGTTCGGGTTCGCCGGATCCCACCCCGCGATGAGCGGAAACGTGACGGGCACGCGATCGGCGACGACCGGCACGGCGACGCAGCCGGGGAACGGGTCGTCGGTGAGCACCGCGACCCCCTGCCCGGTACGCACGAGCACGCGCGCGATCGAGGGGTGCCGCACGACGACGTGGTCGCGGTAGGCGGCGCCGCGGGCGTGCACGGCCGCGTCGAGCACGCGACGCGCGGCGCTGTTGGGCGTCAGCAGCACGAGCGGCTCGGCGAGCAGCTCGTCGACCTCCACGCCCCCGCGGCGTGCGAGGGGATGCGTCGCAGGCATGTGCGCCCGCACGACCCCGTCGGCGAGGCGGCGGTGCGTCCACCCGGGTGCAGGGGTGCGGGTCGAGACGCCGAGGTCGGCGCCGCGGGCGCGGGCGACGTCGAAGACGCGGAACGGGTCGGCGGCCTCGCAGTCGAGCACGGGCAGCCCCGCACCGTCCGCGACGAGGAACGGCACGATCGCCGAGTCGATCGTCGCCGACGGCGCGATGACGTGCAGGCTCGTGCGCTGCTGCTCGGCCTCCTGCTTCGTGCGGCCGACGACGTGCTCGGCCTGGGCGAGGAGGTCGGAGACGCGATCGTAAAATCTCGCACCGTCGTGGGTCGTGCGGAGGGCGCCCGCGCCGCGCACGAGGAGCGTGACACCCAGCTCGTCCTCGAGGCCGCGCATCTGCCTGCTCATCGCGGGCTGCGTGATGCCCACGCGGCGCGCGCCGCCGGAGATCGACCCCTCCTGCACCACGGCGACGAACGAGGCGAGCACGCGAAGATCGGGCATGCATCCAGAGCATAGAGGCCTGCCGAGAATGCATTCGACAACGAGCCGCGCTCGTCGCAGCATGGTCGCGACGCGTTCCCCCGCGCACCGAGAGGACTCCCATGACCACCACGACGGCAGCGACCGACCCGCAGACGCGGGCTCGTCGCGCACGCTTCGGCTCCTTCGTCGGCACCGCGATCGAGTGGTACGACTTCTACCTGTTCGGCACCGCGGCTGCGCTCGTGCTCCCCCAGGTGTTCTTCCCAGACGCCGACGCGGCCACCGGCCTGCTCGCATCCTTCGCGACCTTCTGGGCGGGCTTCCTCGCCCGCCCCATCGGCGGGCTCGTCTTCGGCCACTTCGGCGACCGCCTCGGGCGCAAGCACACCCTCGTGATCACGCTCATGATCATGGGCGTCGCGACGTTCGGCATCGGCCTGCTGCCGGGTGCCGACGCGTGGGGCGTCGCCGCCCCCGTCCTGCTGATCGCGCTGCGCGCCTTGCAGGGCATCGCAGTCGGCGGCGAGTGGGGCGGGGCCGTGCTCATGGCCTCCGAGAGCTCCGAGCAGGGCCGCGGCGTGCGGTCGGGCATGTGGGTGCAGCAGGGCTCGCCCGTCGGCAACATCCTCGCGACCGTCGCCTTCCTCGCCGTCGGCACGCTCGACATGGATGCGTTCGTCGCGTGGGGCTGGCGCGTGCCGTTCCTGCTGTCGGCCGTGCTCGTGCTCGTCGGCCTCATCATCCGGCTCAAGGTCGAGGAGTCGCCCGAGTTCGAGGAGCGCGCTGCCGAGCACGTCGTGCCGCGCCTGCCGCTGGGCGAGCTGCTGCGGCACCACTGGCGCATGCTCGTCGTCGGCACCCTCGCGTGCGGCCTCGGCATCGGCGGCGCGTACTTCACGTCGACCTTCATGCTGTCGTACACGACCACCGAGCTCGGCGTCGACCGGCAGACGATGCTCATGGTGCTGCTCGCGACCGTCTTCGTGCAGTTCGCGTGGCAGCCGGTCGCGGCACGCCTGGCGGAGCGCTTCGGCACCACGCGGTTCATGGTCGCGGTGCTGCTCATCGCGATCGCGATCGCCTTCCCCGCGTTCCTGCTCATCTCCAGCGGCGAGACGTGGGCGATCCTCGTCGTGCTGTGCGCCGTCATGCTGCCGACGTCGGGCTACTACACCGTGCTCGCCGGGTTCCTCGCGCAGGCCTTCCCCGTGCAGATCCGCTACACCGGCATCTCGGCGTCGTACCAGCTGTGCGCGACGCTCATCGGCGGCACGACGCCGCTGCTGGCGCAGCTGTCGCTCAACCTCGCAGGCGGCAGCTGGGTCGGCATCGCGATCTTCTACGTCGTGCTCATCTCGGTGACGCTCGTCGGCGTCGTCGGCGTCGGCCGCCTGTCGGGCTTCTCGGCCTCGGCGGAGCGCGCCGAGCGCGAGGGGGTGTCGGCATGAGGCTCGACGCCATCCTCCAGCACGGCCGCATCTGGACGGGCGACGCGACCCGGCCCACCGCGTCGCGCGTCGGCGTCATCGGCGGCCGCATCGTCGGCATCGACGACGAGCTCGACGGCCTCGCAGCCGACTCGGTCGTCGACCTCGGCGGCGCACCCGTCGTGCCCGGCTTCCACGACGCGCATCTGCACTTCTCGCTCTACGGGCAGAAGCTGCTGCGCCTCGACGTGTCCGCCTCCGCGTGCCCCACGCTCGACGACGTGTACGAGACGGTGCGTGCAGCGGTCGCCGACGCACCAGCGGGCACGTGGATCCTCGGCAGGGGCCACGACCAGAACAAGCTCGGCGGGCATCCCACGCTCGCCGTGCTCGACCGGCTCGCACCCGAGCACCCCGTCTACCTCGAGCACACGTCGGGCCACATGGGCGTGACGAACTCCGCGGGGTTCCGAGACGCCGGCCACGCAGATCTGCGACGACTCCCCGACCTCGAGGGCGGGCACGTCGAGCGCGGCGGCGACGGGATGCCGACGGGGCTGCTGCAGGAGCGTGCCCAGGAGCTCGTGAACCACCGGTTCCTGCCCGTCGACCTCGAGACCCACCGAGCGGGCTCGCGCCTCGCGTCGCGCGAGCTGCTCGCGATGGGCATCACGTCGGTCACCGAGCCCGGCATCGGCGCGCCCGGCCAGGTCGGGCAGACGCCCGTCGAGCTGCGCGCCTACCAGGACGGCATCGAAGCGGGCGACATCCGACTGCGCATCGACGCCATGCCGTACCACCGGGTGCTGCACGACCTCGGCGGCATCGGCGGCGACGAGACCGGCTTCGGGCTCGACCTCGGCATCCGATCGGGCTTCGGCGGCGACCGGCTGCGCATCGCAGGCGTGAAGGTGCTCAGCGATGGCTCGCTCATCGGCCGCACCGCGGCGATGTGCTGCGACTTCGACGACGATCCCGGCAACAACGGGTTCCTCATCGACGAGGTGGACGACCTCACCCGCACGATCGTCGCCGCGCACGCCAACGGATGGCAGGTCGCCACGCACGCGATCGGCGACCGCGCCCTCGACGCCGTGCTCGACGCCGTCGCCGAGGCGCAGCGCGTCGCGCCCAGGCACGATCCGCGTCACCGCATCGAACACTGCGGCGTCTCGCGCCCCGAGCAGCTCGACCGCGTCGCATCCCTCGGGCTCATCCCCTCGCCCCAGGGTCGCTTCGTGTCCGAGACGGGCGACGGGCTGCTGTCGGCCGTCGGCCCCGATCGCACGGCGTGGGTCTATCGCATGCGATCGTGGCTCGACCGCGGCATCGTGCTGCCCGGCTCCACGGACGCGCCGATCGTCCACGCCGACCCCATCTGGAGCATGCAGGACATGGTGTCGAGGCTGACGGCCGCCGGGGCGCCGCTCGCGCCCGACGAGGCCGTGACGGCCGAGGAGGCCCTGCGCGCCTACACGTTCGGCTCCGCCTACGCCACGCGCGACGAGGCCAACCGCGGCACGATCGCCCGCGGACGGCTCGCCGACATGGTCGTGCTCACCGACGACCTGCTGCAGGTCGATCCGTCGCGCATCGCGAACGTGCGGGTGGGCGCGACGATCGTGGGCGGCGAGGTCGTGCACGACGCCGGCGCGGTGACGGTGCGCTGACGCGCTGAGGACTCCGTGACGACGGGCAGGATGCGCCATGCGATCGGCTGCATGGCGCATCCTGCCCATCGTCACGGATCGTGATTGCGCGAACCGCTCGCTGCAGTCACGATGTGAGGCATGCCGCGCGATCCGCGGCCTCCCCCGCGAAGGAGCGAACGCCATGAGCGCCATCCCCGAACTCACCCACGAACGCGTCGTCACCGCGGCCGGCACGAGGTCGGGGCTGCCGATCACCGTCGCGCTGCACTCGTCGGTGCTCGGCCCCGCGCTCGGCGGATGCCGCATGTGGACGTACCCGACGTGGGCGGACGGACAGGCGGACGCGCTGCGACTGTCTGCGGCGATGACCTTGAAGAACGCAGCCGCCGGCCTCGACGCCGGCGGTGGCAAGGCCGTGATCGCGCTGCCGATGGGCACGGTGCTCGGCGACGACCTGCGGCGTGCGGCGCTGCTCGACCTCGGCGACCTCGTCGAGACGCTCGGCGGCCGCTACCGCACCGCGGAGGACGTCGGCACGACAGAGGACGACATGGTCGTCGTGCGCGAACGCACCGCCCACGTCGTGGGCCTGCCCGCCGACCGCGGCGGCGCAGGCGAGCCCACCGTCGGCACGGCGCTCGGCGTCTACGCCGCCGTCGCCCCCACCCTCGAGGAGGCCTTCGGCGACGGACGCATCGCCGGTCGCAGCTTCGTCGTCGCAGGACTCGGCCAGGTCGGCGGTCGTCTGGCGCGCATGCTCGCCGACGCGGGCGCCGACCTCGTCGTCACCGACGTCGTGCAGGCGAAGCGCAGCCTCGCCGACGAGCTCGGCGCACGCTGGATCGCACCGGAGGAGGCGCTCACGACCCCTGCTGACGTGCTCGTGCCCGCCGGCCTCGGCGGCGTGCTCACCGCCGCCGCCATCCGTGCCCTGCCTGTGCGTGCCGTCGTCGGCCCCGCGAACAACCCGCTCGACGAGCGCGAGGGTGCGGCGCAGCTCGCCGAGCGCGGCATCGTGTACGCACCCGACTTCCTCGTGAACGCAGGCGGCGTCGTCCACCTCACCCTGCTCGACGCCGGCGCCTCCCGGCGCGAGGTCGACGCGCGCGTGCTCGCGATCGGCGACACCGTCCGGCGCGTGTTCGCCGCCGCGCGAGAGCACGACACGACGCCGCTCGAGGCGGCGGAGCGACTCGCGCTCGCCAGGATCGACGCCGCGCGCCTCGTGCACGCCTGACGCGCCGCGCGGTCAGTCGACCGCGGCCTCGGCCACGGCCCGCAGCCGCTCGACGTACGACGACCACCATGCGGCGTCCTGGTCCGGCAGGTTCGACGACGATGCGCGATGGCCGACGGCGCCGTCGACCTGCTCGCGCAGCACGTCCATGTGCCCCGCATGCCGCGCGACCTCGGCGACGAGGTGCACGAGGATGCGGTGCAGCGTGACGTCGACGCCGTCGTCACCCCACCACGGCACGGTGCCCGTCGACGTGAGCGTGAGCGCGGCGACGGTCGCGTCGCCGTGCGCCTGCACGCGCAGGTAGCGGTCGACGACGTCGGCCATCGACTCGTCGGCCTCGGCCCACATGTCGGCGTTCGCCTCGGCCTCGTCGGCCATCCACGGCATGGGCTCCGGCCACGGCCTGCCGAAGACGCTGCCGAGGTAGTCGGCCTCGACCGACGCGACGTGCTTGACGATGCCGAGCAGGTTCGAGCCCGTCGCGGTGCGCGGCATGCGCGCCTCGCGCTCGGAGAGACCGTCGAGCTTCCACAGCAGCGCATCTCGGTGCTGCTGGAGGTACCGCAGCAGCGCCGCCTTCTCGTCGTCCAAGCCTCGAGGATGACGCATGCCACCGACGCGGGCGGCGTCGCGGCGCCGGTCGGTCGCAGCCGACCGGCACCGCGCACGCCTCAGTCGCCGCGCTGGCGCAGCGACTGCTCGAGCAGACCCACGAGGGTCTCGAGCCGCATGTCGACGCTCGTGACGTCGCGCTCGATGCCGTCGAGCGCAGCCTGCGCGAGCCCGGCCTTCGAGTCCAGCAGCTCCGCGATGCGGGTGTCGACCGTGTGCGCTGCGACGATGCGCCACACCGTCACCGGCATCGACTGGCCGATGCGGTGGATGCGGTCGATCGCCTGCGTCTGCTCGGCATCCGTCCACGACAGCTCGGCGAGCACCATGTTCGACGCGACCTGCAGGTTGATGCCGATCCCGGCCGCCGTGAGCGAGCAGACCGCGACGGACACCGACGGGTCGTGCACGAACGCGTCGATCGCGGCCTGCCGTGCCGCTGGCGTCTGGTCGCCGCGGATCGACACGGTCTTCATGCCGCGCTCGGCGAGCGTGCGCTCCGCGATGTCCATCGCATCCACGTGCTTCGCGAACAGCACGACCTTGCCGGCGCTGCGCGCGAGCTGCGCGGCGTAGTCGGCGGCGAGCGCCGCCTTCGCCGTGCCGATCTGCCGCACGAGGCGGAAGACGTTCTCGCCGGAGCTCGCGCCGTCGTCGCCATCGACCTCGCTCGTCGCGATGCGCCGCACGAGGGCGTGGTCGATGCCGTCGGTCGGCTCGGTGCGCGCCGCCACGGCGCGGTCGTAGCGCTGCACGAGCCTCGAGGCGAGCTCGCGCTCCGCCTCGCGGATCGAGCGCGCCGCGACGGCGTCGAGCTCGACGGGCAGGTCGGCGATCGTGCGAGCGGGGATGTCGGAGGCCACGTCGACCTTGCGGCGACGCACGATGCCCATGTCGACGACCGCGTGCCGCGCGGCACGGTAGAACGCCGAGTCCATCGGCGTGAGGTGCGTCGCCTCGAGCGCCTCGGTGAGCTCCGCGTTCGGCTGACGGCCGTCGATCCACCCCAGCAGCTGCCAGATGGCGCGGAAGTCCTCGATGTCGTTGATGAGCGGCGTGCCCGTGAGCGCCATCAGCAGCGGCCGCGCATGGCGGGCGCGGATCGACGCCGAGATGTCGAGCACGTGCCGCGATCGCTTCGAGGCCGTGTTCTTGATGAAGTGCGCCTCGTCGACGACGAGACCGCGGAACCCGTGGCGGCGCAGCCAGCCGACGTGACGGTCGAGCACCTCGTAGTTGATGACGATGACGTCGGCGAAGCCGTCGAGGCGGGCACCGTCGCCCTGCACGATCGACACGGTGCGACCGGGGATCCAGCGCTCGGCCTCGCGCGCCCAGTTCATCTTCACGACGCTGGGGCTCACGACGAGCAGCGGGAAGGCGCCTGCGGCCTCGGCCGCGAGCAGCGCCTGCGCCGTCTTGCCGAGCCCGGGCTCGTCGGCGAGCAGGAACGAGCGGTGGCCGTCGTCGACGGCACCCACGAGCTGCGCCTGGTGGCGCATGAGCTCGAGGCCCTTCGGCGTGAAGCGGTCGATGCCCTCCGGCAGCTCCATCGTCGCCGCCGTGCCGTCCGCGCCGTACTCGAACGAGTGGAACAGGGGGTCGAGCAGGTCGAAGCCCGCGAGCCTGTCCGGTCGCGGCGTGCGACGGGGCGCGTCGAGGTCGGGTGCGAGGAACGGGTTCGCGAGCTGCTGCGCCTCGACGGACGCGGGCACGACCTGCCGCTCGAGCTCGATCGTCGTCACGGGGTCCGGCGTGGGCTGCGGCTCCGGCTCGACCTCGATGCCCGCCGCCTGCAGCATCGTGCGACGCGCCTCCTGCGCGGCCGCCGACGGCGGTGCGCCCTCGCCGAGCAGCGGCAGCAGGGAGGGGTCGCGCGATGCGGCCTTGCCGAGGATGAGCGCGACGCCGTCGAGGCGCTTGAGCTCCTCCGCGCGACGCTCGTGGCCGAGCGATGCGTCGCCCTTCACGCGGGCGCGCTCCTCGCGCACGAGCATCGCGGACGCCTGCAGCTTGGCGCGAGCCGTTCGACTCGCCGCGCCGCGCTGCACGCTGCCCTCGACCTCGCGCGCCGCGCGCGCGAGCCTCGGGATGATGCCGCCCTCGCGGCGCTGCTGCTGCTGCTGGCGCTGCGCGTCCGGCCGCTCGGCCGTCGCGGTGCCGGCACCCTGCGGATCTGCCACTGCGTCTCCTCTCGACGCGTACGCGTCACAAGTCTGCACACGAGGCGTCGAGGTCTCCGTCGACGAGCCATGCGGATCCTCGAACGCGGATCGGCAGGTGCCGGACGGTGGCGGGGGCGGGAACGGTCGTGCCTGGGATCGTGGCGACGACCGGCCGGACGCCGGTGCTGCCGACCATGCTACCCCGTCATGGGCTGGATCCGCCCTGTGCGCGCGGCGCGCGTCACCGACGTGCCGTGCGGCGCTCCCTCGTCGTCGCTCGGATCGCGTCGATCGCGAGCGCCGCCACGAGCACGACGGTGCCGACGACCGCGAGCGCGGCGGCCAGCACCATGCCGGGCAGCACGCCGAGACCGACGATCGCGGGGACGACGAGCGCGAGGCCCAGCAGCACGCCTGCGACGACGATCGCGGCCCCCACGGCGGCGAGGATGCGCAGGACGCGGCGATCCAGCGCGCCGAGCACGAGCCTGTCGTGCCAGGCGTGCCAGCCGTCGAGCACGTCGTGCATCGCGGGCGCGTCGCGATCGTCGACGTCGACGCGGGCGACGGCGAGCCCGAGCGACGTCGCCACGATGGCGACGCGTGCGACGCCGCCGTCGATGCGGTCGGCGACGACGGCGGCGACGTCGGCGTGCATCGCCGCGAAGCCCGGCGCCGCGGCGATGGCGAGCCCGTCTCCCACGACGACGTCGACGTCGCGCTCGTCGAGCCGTGCCAGCAGCACGGGCAGCTCGGCGGGGTCGTTGCGTCCGTGACCGCCGAGCGTCACGACGACGTCTGCGCGACGTGCGGCATCGCGCAGCGCGTCGGCGAACGCCGCAGCGCCCTCCGAGCCCGGCGCGACGGGCGCGACGTCGACCCGGGACTCGGCGGCGGCGTGCTCGGTCGCCGCGAGCGCGACCTCCGCGGTGGCGGGCACGACGACGACGTCGAGGTCGAGGTCGGCTCCGTCGGCGGTGCCCAGCAGCTCCGGCACGAGCACGTCGAGCACCTCGGCCTCGTGCGCGGGCACGACGACCACGACGTACGGTGCCGATGCGGCGGTCGCGGTGGCGTCGGCAGCGGGATCGAGCCGCTCGGCGAGCGCGGCGAGCAGGTCGATCGACGCCAGCAGCCGATCCACGGTCGTCGCGCGGGCCCGCTCGAGCCGCCGCTCGTCGTGCAGCGCCGTCCAGTCGTACGTGTGGGTCACGCGGCTCGAGCCGTCGCCGAGGTCGTCGACGTCCCAGCGCCACTCGTGACCGACCGGGGCCGATCCCGGCTCGGCGGGCCGCCACGCGATCGCACGCCCCTCGTCGAAGGCGACGACGTGGTTCTCGCGCACGCCGCCGGTGGTGATCTGCATGGCGAAGACGTCGCCGACGGCGTGCACGCGCTGCCCGGCGGCGGCGTGCGCGAGGTTGGCGTTGCCATCCCACTCCGGCTGCCGGGAAGGATCGGCGATGAGCTCGAAGATCGTCGCCGCAGGTGCGTGCACCACACGCGACGCCTGCACGATGCGCTCGTCCATGGGGCGAGCCTATTCGCGTCGACGACGGCCCGCCCAGGTCGCGACCGCGGCCGCTGCGACGTCGACCGCAGCCGCCGCGACGCGCGTGACGAGCGCGGTCGCGAGGGCCGGTCCCGCACCGAGCGTGGGCGCGAGCAGCGCGGCGAGCACGCCCTCGCGCACGCCGATCCCCGCGGGTGCGAGCACGACGACGACGCCACCCGCGTACGCGGCGGCGAAGCCCGCGACGACCTCGGGCGTCGCCGCCGTCCATCCCGCGCCCGTCGCGAGGGGCACGATCGCGAGCGTCTGCAGCGCCCAGCCGCCCAGCAGCGCGCCGACGACGACGCCCCACGCGGGCCACGGCAGGCGCGCGGGCACGCCCGTGGCGACGCGCAGGATGCGGCGGAGCACGGCGGGCACGAGGCACGCCGCGACCGCCGCGAGCACGACGACGGCGACGAGCGGCACGGCGCCCAGCGGCCCCGCGCCGACGATACCGACCCCCGCGACGACGATCGCCGCGCCCGCGAGCTGGCTGACGACGAGCAGCGCACCCACGCCGACCGCGACGCGCACCGGCACCGCGTGCCTGCGCAGCAGCGCCGCCTGCGCCCCCACCGACCAGACCGAGCCCGGCAGGTACTTGCCGAGCTGCCCGACCGAGAGGATGCGCGCGGCCTCGAGCCACGGCAGCCGATGTCCGCTCGCGGCCAGCAGGCCACGCCAGATCGGCAGCAGCGAGCCGACGGCGACGGCGGCACCGACCACGGCGAGCGCGATCGTCCACGGTGCCGTCGTCGAGAGCGCGCCCACGAGCGCTGGCCCGTCGTCTCGGAACCCGACGACGAGGGCGGTGAGCGCCGCGGCGACGAACGCCCACCCGAGCACGCCGCGCAGGATGCGACGTCTGCGCGAGGCGCCCTCCTCGCTCACGCCGCGCTCGCCACCGCGAGGACCGAGAGCCCGAAGGGCAGGCGGACGCCGCGGCGCACGAGCGGCACCTCGGTGGCGAAGGCGGCGCCCAGCAGCCGGTTCACCGCGGCGGGGGGCACGGCGGAGCCGGGGCTGCGGTCGATGCGCAGCGCCGTGAACGCGCCGCGTGCCAGCGCCGCGGCGGGGAGCAGCACGGCGTTGAACGACGTGATGGCCTCGACCTGCAGCCCAGCGGCGGCGAGCTCGTCGCGCAGCCCTCGCATCGTGTATCGGGTGCGATGGTGCAGCACGCGATCGTGGGCGCTCCACATCCACCGGTACGCAGGCACCGTCACGACGACGCGGCCTCCGGGTGCCAGCCGTGCACGCACCTCGTCGAGCGCGGCGGCGGGATCCTCCACGTGCTCGAGCACGTCGAGCATCGCGATGAGCTCGAAGCGCTCGTCTGCCGCCAGCGTGGACGCGTGCGGCCACATGCCCTCGCGCAGGTCGAGCTCGCCATCGACGCGATCGCGGGTCAGCGCGCGACCGATCTCGCTCGGCTCGAGGCACGTCAGCGTGCCGTGGCGGCGCAGCATCGGCACGTTGCCTCCCGTGCCGCTGCCGATCTCGAGCACGCGCGAGCCGATGGGATCGCGAGGCGCGCCCAGCACCGCCTCGACGATGCGGCGACGGCCGACGCAGAACCAGTGCGTGCGCTCGCGGGCGGCGAGCGACCGGTAGGCCTCCGGCTCCATCAGCGACCTCCGTCCCACTCGACGCCGTCGATGCGCGCGACGGCCCGGGCGCCGGCGCCGTCGCCGACCACCTCGACGCGCACGACGATCCTGCCATCGACGATCGCGGCGGCGTCGACCGGCACGACCGCCATGAGGACGCCGTCCTCCGGAGACGCCGCGACGGTCTCGTCGCCGACCGTCAGCACGACCGTCGCGGGTCCCTCGGTGTAGCCGGTCACGACGAGTCGGTTCGGCACGGCGTCGACGTCGACGTCGAGCACGACGAACGCCTCGCCAGCAGCCTCGTCGAGCAACGTCATCTGCGGGTCGCGGCCGAGCCAGCCGCCGAAGAGGTGGTCGCCCGCCCCTGGATCGAGCAGCGAGAGCCCCTCGTCGCCCACGTCGAGGTCGAGCGTGCCTGCGACGAGCCCGGGGGCGACCTCCTGCGACGTGAGCCAGTCGCGGCCGACGGCAGCCTCGGCGTCGACGAGGAACGCGTCGCCGACGGGATCCTGTGCCGACGCGTACGTCGCATCCATCGAGACGACGGCGGTGGGGACGAGCAGCGGCACGAGCGTCGTGCGGTGCCCGCCGTCGAGGTCGACGTTCACGATGGGCTGCGCCGCGAGCGCCTCCGACGCGGCGAGCTGCATCGTCGAGGCGGGCAGCACCAGCTGGACGCGCGTGAGCGGGCTCGCCGCGAGCACCGCGACCACGCCCACCGCGCCCGCCAGCACGGGCGCGACGAACGCGCGCGCCTGTGGCACGGGCACGCCGTGGCGCATCAGCGCCCCCACGCCCGCGGCGAGCAGCGGCGGCACGGCCAGCGGCGCCGCGACGCCCAGCCACTTCGCCGTCGAGTAGCCGTCGATGCCGTAGACGACGCCGAGGCCGGCGAGGCTCAGCGCGAACGTCGCCGTGACGACGAGCGCTCCCGCCGCATCCGGCGTCCGTCGCCACCGCCAGGTCGCGCCGAGGATCGCGACCACGACGACGACCCATGCGGCGACCGCGACGAGGCCGGGCACGCCGCCCGCCACCTCGAGCCCCACGACGCCGGCAGGAGACACGAGCGGGATCGCGATGCCGGCGCTGCCGTCGACCTGCGCCACGAGCGAGCGCGCGAAGCGTCCGGCCTGCGGCAGCAGCACGACCGCCGCGGCGAGGGCTGCCGCACCGACGCTCGTGACCACGAGCCTCCTCGGCATCCGCCAGCGCAGCACGACCCATCCCGCGAGCGCGAGCGCGACGGGCATCGCCGACAGCGAGAGCGTCGCGTTCGAGGCGACCGCGACGGCGAGGATCGCCCCCGCGACGAGCCCGACGCGCGCCGCCTCGCCGTGCGTCGCCACCGTCGGCACGAGCGCGACGCTCGCGACGGCGCCGACGAGCAGCGCCGCCGCCGCGAGCCCTCCCGGCTGCGCCTGCGCGATCGGCAGCATCACGACCGCCGAGAGCGTCGCCGGCACCGCCACGAGCACCGCGGTGCGGGGCGACGCCGCGAACGCGATGCGCACGAGCGCCATCGCAGACGTGACGAGCACGATGAGCATCACGAGCAGGAACGGCGTGAGCAGGCCGACGGGGTGGATGCCCGTGAGCCGTGTCATCGCGACGAGCAGCGCCGTCACCGCGGGCTTCTCGAACCCGGCCCGCAGCGCCTGCGACGCCCCGTACTCGTCGGGATGGCTCGCCAGGAAGGCCGCCTCCCCGTCGAGCCAGACGAGCACGCTGCCCGCGTACCGGTGCCAGTCGAGGATGCCGAGCGTCCATGCGGTGAGGCCGTGCCTCGCGACCGGCAGCATCGCCACGCCCGCGAGCGCGATCGCGACGACGTCGAGCGACGTCGCCCGCGCGCCGACGCGAGCACGCAGCGCGACGCCGAGGGATCCGGGAGTCGCGGCACGCACGGCGCGCACGAGCCGCACGACCACCGCCACGGCGGCGACGCCGACGACGGCGAACGGTGCGACGAGGACCCGCCCCGTGATCGCGTGCTCGAGGAGGCACGGCAGGGCGATCGCCGTGGCTCCGATGGCCAGCAGCAGCCCCAGCGGCAGTCCGTGCCGCACCCGCGCCGGCAACGCCGACGCCGCCGATGCGCCCACGATGGCGAGGAGCGCCAGGATGCCGCCGCTGGCGACCCCCACCTGCAGCACGCCCAGGGCGTCGGCGGCTGGCGACGAGCTCGCAGGCAGCAGCCATCCGAGCGCGACCACGAGCGCGGCGATCGCCGCGACGCCCAGGCCGACGACGACGTCGCGGCGCGCGATCGCCGGCGCAGCAGTGCTCGTCATCGGGATCAGTGCTCGTCGTCGAGCCAGGCGCGATCCCGGTGGCGACCGGCGACGACCAGCTCGGCGAGCAGACCGAACAGCAGCATCTGCAGACCGGCGAGGAACAGCAGCACGCCCGCGATGAGCAGCGGTCGCTCGCCGATGTCGTTGCCGGAGAGCCGCTCGACGAGGAGGTACGCGAGGATCACGGCTCCGACGATCGAGGTCAGCGCGCCGATGCCTGCGAACAGGTGCGAGGGGCGGTGCTCGTAGTCGAGCAGGAAGCGGATGCCGACGAGGTCGACGAACCCGCGCCAGAACCTCGCGAGACCGTACTTCGACCTGCCGTGGCTGCGCGGTCGATGGTGCACCTCGACCTGATCGATCGCGAAGCCCCTGCGGTGCGCGATGACCGTGAGGTAGCGGTGGTACTCGCCGTAGAGCATGGGCACGAGCGCACGAGCGACGTCGGCCCGCATGACCTTGAAGCCCGAGTTGTGGTCGGTGCCGGGCGTGCGCGAGACGAGGCGGGTCGTCGCGTTGTACAGCCGCGACGTGTGCCGCTTCACGAAGCGATCCTGCCGCGCGGAGCGTGCGCCGGTGACGAGGTCGACCCCGTCTGCCAGCCGCGCGAGCAGCGCGGGCAGCTCGGCGGGGTCGTCCTGACCGTCGGCGTCCATCATCACGACGATGTCGGCACCGTCGTCGAGCGCGACGCGGAACCCCCTGCGCAGCGCGTTCGCCTTGCCGCGGTTCGTGCGCGACGGCAGCACCCGCACGCGCCGGTCGCGAGCACCGTGCTCGGCGACCACGGCCGGCGTGCCGTCGCTCGAGCCGTCGTCGACGACGAGCACGACGAGATCGAGCGCGTGCGCGTCGGCCACGCCGAGGACCTCGGGGATCAGCACGTCGAGGCTGCCTGCCTCGTCGAGCGCCGGCATGACCACCACGATGCGCCCTGCCCCCTGGGTGCGCGCGGCGTCTGCTGCCGGCTGGGCACTCGTCATCGGGACCGGATCCTCTCGTGGGTACGCCAGAACCCTCGTAGGGTAGCCGAGCCCTGCCGACCGTCAGTCGTCGCCGGCGAGGATGTCGTCGGCGTTGTCGCCGATCCACGCCAGCAGCGGGAGCATGCGCTCGACGAGCGCACGGCCGCGGGGGGTGAGGCGGTAGTCGACGTGCGGCGGCACGGTCGGGCGCGACTCGCGCTCGACGAGACCGTCGGCGACGAGCACGCGCAGCGTCTGGCCGAGCATCTTCTCGCTGATGCCGTCGACCTCGCGCCGCAGCTCGCTCCAGCGATGCGTGCCCTCGCCGAGGGTGCACAGCACCAGCACGCCCCACCGGCTCATCACGTGGTCCAGCACGGTGCGGGTCGGACATGCCGCCGTGAAGGCGCCTGGCACGACAGCCCGGATCTCCGCAAGACTTCCCATGAGGTGAGTACCGTACCAGAAGGTGGGTACCCATCGAGAGGAATGCTTTCGCGCCGTCCGTCGCTGCACTCCGATGACCGCGCGCACCGGCGAGCGGCATGCGAAGGGAAGGACCCCCATGACCATCCTCGTCACCGGAGCCACCGGCCAGCTCGGACATCTGATCGTCGAGCGCCTCGTGGCACGCGGCGCCGCCCCCGCCGACGTCGTCGCCGGCGCCCGCTCCCCCGAGCGCGTCCAGGCGCCCCAGGGCGTGCGCACCGCGCTCGTCGACTACGACCGGCCGGAGACCCTCGCTCCCGCGTTCGCGGGCGTCGACACGCTCGTGCTCGTCTCCGCCTCCGAGCCCGGGCAGCGCACCCGCCAGCACACCGCGGTCGTCGACGCCGCCGTGGCCGCCGGCGTCGGCCGCATCGTGTACACGAGCATCCTCGGTGGCGACGCCTCACCCCTGCCGCTCGCGCCCGAGCACGTCGAGACCGAGGCGGCGATCGCCGCATCCGGCATCCCCGCGACCATCCTGCGCAACGACTGGTACACCGAGAACTACGCCGCCGACGTGGCTCGCGCCCGCGAGACGGGCGAGATCGCAGGCTCGGCGGGCGACGGCCGCGTCGCGAGCGCCAGCCGCTTCGACTACGGGGACGCCGCGGCGGTCGTCGCCCTCGACGACGCCCACGCGGGCGCGGTCCTCGAGCTCGCCGGCGACGTCGCGTGGACGTTCGACGACCTCGCGGCCGCGATCGGCGAGGTCGTCGGTCGCGACGTGCGTTACCGACGGCTCACGAGCGACGAGCATGTCGCCGCGCTCACCGACGCGGGTCTCGACGCGGGCACCGCTGGCTTCGTGACGGCGCTCGACGCCGGGATCGCCGCCGGCGCGCTCGACTCCGACGACCGCACGCTCTCGCGGCTCATCGGTCGACCGACGACGCCGCTCGTCGAGGGGCTGCGCGCGATCGCGTGACCGACGGGACTCGCGTCGCGCCGGCGGTGGTAGCGGGCCTGCCACCAGAAGGCTCGTACCATCTTCTCCTGCGTCCACGGCGCAGGAGAGACCACGAGGAGCACCGATGTCGACGGCCAAGAAGCTGCAGGCGATCCGCGACGAGACGACCGCGCGCGCGATGCGCGCAGACATGCCGGACGAGATGACCGAGGCGATGCTCGGCATCTGGGCCGCGCTCGAGGAGATCGCGACCGCCGTCGACTCGCGTGGCCGCACGCCCTCGGGTGACGGCATCACCCCCCGTGAGCTCAGCAGGGAGCTCGGGCTGCCCGACAGGCGCATCCGAGCGTTCCTGCGCGAGCCCGACGACGGCGGCCCCGCCTTCACGCACACGAAGCACAAGCACTGGAGCCTCGGCCCCGACGACGCCGCGCGGGTGCGCAGCCGCTTCGCGGACTGACGCCGTCGCACCACGATGCCCGGACCCGATGGGTCCGGGCATCGTCGTCTCGTGCCTGAGTGCGCGCTGGATGCGATGGGCCATGCACGCAGATAGCATCGACGACACCCGGAAAACCCTATGTCGCAGGAGGATTCCGATGGGCGCCGCTGGAGACGTTCGCGCGATCCGCGAGCGGTCGATGGACCGCATGCGGTCGGAGCAGGATCTCGACCGCGCCGTCGCCGTCGCGCTGTCCGGGCTCTGGGACGCCGTCGAGGCGCTCGCGCTCGCGCTCGACGAGGACTCCCCCGCCGCCGACGACGCTCGCGCCGACCTGGCGGAGCTCGTGCGCTCCCTGCCCGACCGCCTCGCGAGCCTCGGCGGCGAAGGCCACGCCACCACGGCCGTCGTGCACCACCTCGCCGAGATCGTCGCGCTCTCGGCCGCGCGCGCTCGCGGGGCCGCCGGCTTCGAGGGAGCAGGCAGCGCCGCCCGCCGGCAGTCCGCCACCTGACGGGCGTCGGTGGCTCGTGCTGTGATGGCGTGATGGACCAGCCCCACGCCGAGCGCATCGCCAGGGCGCGCCTCGCAGCGACGGCGCGGCTCGCGCTGCTCGAGCAGCAGCTCGTCGAGCTGCGCGCCCTGCGCCGCGGCGAGTCCGACGACGACGAGCACGATCCCGACGGGGTGCCGCTGTCGGAGGAGTGGTCGCGCCTCGAGGGGCTGCGCGAGACGGCGGTGCGCACGCTCGCCGACCTCGACGCCGCTGCCGACGTCGCCGCGACCGGCGACGCGCCTCGCTGCATCCGCTGCGGCCGCGTCATCCCGTCGGGTCGGCTCGAGGCGCGACCGCAGGCGCGCACGTGCGTCGCGTGCGCCTGACGCGCGCGACGCACGCCAGGCGGCGGCCGGCGCGAGCACCGACCGCCGCCGACGCGACGCGGGATCAGCCCTGCTGCGCCCCGCGACGACGCACGATGAGGATCACGACGACCGCGAGGGCGGCGAGCACCGCGACGATGCCGACGATGAGGCCGACCGGCGGGCCCGTGGCCTCGTCGCCCGGTGCCGCAGCCGACTCCTCGGGCGCCTCGACAGCCTCGCTCGCCACCGGCGATGCCTCGACCTCCGACTCCTCGAGCTGGCCGCGCACGACGCCAGGCACGAAGTCGACGGTGTGCGAGTCGCCCGTGAAGGCGGCCGGGTCTGCCTCGATCTGCGCGAGCGTGAAGCCCGTGCCGGTGTCGACGCCCTCCGGGCTCAGCACGCCGGTCGCGAACGGACCCTGCAGGCATCCCTCGCTCGTGCGCGTGTCACCGCTGCCCTCGGGGTTCGGGAAGGCGATGCGCGGCGGACCCGCAGCGCCCGCCGCCGCCTCGTGGATGTGCGTGGCCGTGATCGCCGGGCTCTGGTAGTCGCCCGTGACGCCCGTGAGCGTGATGGCGTAGCAGATGATCTCCTGGTCGGCGTCGATGCGGAAGGTGAAGTCGCCCGTCGCGCCCTGCTCGCCCGGCGCCTCGGCGCCGTCGCTCGCGATCACCGCATCGGGCGTCGCCGCGACCGTGAAGGCGCTCGTGAACGCCTCGGGCTCGGCGACCTCGAGCGCACCCTGCGCGAGCTGCCCGCGCACGACGCCCGCCGGGAAGTCGACGGTGTGCGAGTCGCCCGTGAACCCCGCGGGGTTCGCCTCGAGCTCGGCGAGCGAGAAGCCCTCGCCGGTGTCGACGCCCTCAGCGTCGAGCACGCCGGTCGTGAACGGGCCCTGGAGGCAGCCCTCGCTCGTGCGCGTGCCGGTGCCGTCGTCGACGGGGTTCGGGAAGGCGATGCGCGGGGGTCCCGGCTGACCGGCCTCCGCCTCGTGGATGTGCGTCGCCGTCGTCGCAGGGCTCTGGTAGTCGCCCGTGACGCCCGCGAGGGTGATCGAGTAGCAGATGATCTCCTGCTCGGCATCGATCTGGAAGAGGAAACGACCCGTCGCACCCTCCTCGCCCGGCGCCTCGGCGCCGTCGTTCGTGATGACCTGGTCGGGCGTGGCGGTCACCACGAAGGCGCTCGAGAACTCGGCGGGCGGGTCGACGTCGGTCGCGGCCTGCGCGAGCGTGGGCACGGCCATCGCGAGCGCGACGACCGCGACGCCGCCGATCGCGACCATCCGTGCTGGTGTTCGGGTGTGCATGCGGTGCTCCCTCTTCGACGGGCGGCCGCTTCGGTCGAGGCCGCTCACCAGGGCATACGCGCTGCCATGCCCATGCGTTCATCGGCATTTGAGATTCCTGCGTGTCGCGCGCCGCCGCGTCGGATGAACGCCGAGGCCGGTCGCGGCGTATCCCCCATCGAGGACGCCACGAGGGCGCGGATATCCTGGAGGGGGCAGCGATGACCATCGCGATGCCACGACGCACGGCGGGACGGAGAGCGATGCTCGATCGCCCGGCCGACGTCGCCCGCCCGGCTGCGCGATCGCTGCCGGAGACGGCCGCGCCCGCAGCGACGTTCGACGTGCGTGCCGCGTTCGCGCAGCACGGGTCGGCGCTGCTCGGCTTCGCCGTGAACGCGCTGCACGACCGCGCCCTCGCAGAGGACTGCGTGCAGGAGACGTTCCTGCGCGCGTGGCGCGCCCGTGCATCGTTCGACGCGGAGCGCGGCAGCGTGCGCACATGGCTGTTCGCGATCGAGCGCCGCGTCGTGCTCGACGCGTACCGCGCACGCGAGCGCACGCCGAGGCTCGTGCCGCACGACGACGCGCCCGAGCAGGCCTCCGACGATCGGGATCCGCTGGAGCGGCTCGGGATGGTCGAGGCGCTCGCCCGGCTCAGCGAGCCGCACCGCGCGGCGATCGTCGCGATCCACCTGCAGGGCATGACGTACGCGGAGCACGCGGCGGCGACGGGCGTCGCGGTGCCGACGCTGCGCACGCGCGTGTTCTACGCGCTGCGCTCCCTGCGCGCCATCCTCGACGAACAGGACACGACCGATGCATGACCCCAACGCCGAGCGGCACGCCGAGCTCGCTGCCGCCGCGCTCGCAGGCGAGCTGACCGCCGCGGAGGAGGCGGAGCTCGCGGCGCTCGACGCGGCGCACCCCGACGCCGAGACCGAGCGCGAGCAGCTCGCCGCGCTCGTCGCTCGACTCGAGGGCGTCGAGGCATGGGACGACGTCGAGCCCTCTGGCGACCTCGTGGCGCGCATCGCGACGATCGGCGACGACGCGACGCCCGAGCCGCAGCCTGCACCCGCGGCCGCATCCGCATCCGCATCCGAGCGCGCCGCGGCCCCCGTCTCGCTCGACGCGCGCAGGCGACGCCGTCGCCTGCTGCTGCCCGCCGCGGCCGCCGCCGCGGCATGCCTCGCGATCGGCGTCGGCATCGGAGCCGCCGCCTTCGGCGAGCGCGACGCGCAGGCCGTGCAGGGCCCGGCGGGCACGCTCGGCGCCGTCGAGGAGGTCGACTTCGTCGGCGCCCCCTCCGCCGTGGCGATCGAGGGTGCCCTCGTCGCGCACACCTGGGGCACCGAGACGGTGCTGACGATCGACGGCCTGCCGAGCGGCGAGGCGTTCACGGTCGTCGTCGTCGGCGAGGACGGCACCGAGTTCGCCTCGGGTGCGATGCTCGGCACCGACGTCACGATCGACTGTCGCCTCAACGCGGCCGTGCTGCGCGAGGACGTCGCGTCGGTCGAGATCCGCGCGGCGTCGGGCGACGAGATCGCCCACGCCGACGTCGTCGACGTCTGAGGCACGACGCCGTCACCGTGGCACGCACCGGTCGCCGTGTCCAGGCCGCGCGGTGCGCTCGCGGCAGCCCTAGCGTGGCCGCATGAGCACCGAGCACCCGGACGCCGACCCGCAGCACGACCCCGACGACGCCCGCCTGGGAGGCGCGGAGGATGCTGCGGTCGACGAGCGCGCCGAGGCGCTGCGCGACCAGGGCATCATGCCCGACGTCGCGGCCATCCGAGAGGACGACCGCGACGGTCGCGACGACGGAGCCTGATCAGCGGCGGTAGCGTTCGGCCTTGCGCCGCAGCGCCTCGCCGCGAGTGGGATCGAAGGTCCATCCAGCCGTGCGCGCCGGTCGCCGCGTGTCCTCGCGGAGCACGTCGGCCTCGAGCGCGGCGACGTCGAGCCGGCCCGTCGTGAAGCCGAGGCGAGCGAGCTGCGTGTGGAGCGCCTCGACTGCCTGATCGCGTGTGTCGTAGTGTTCGCCCATCTTCGAAGCATGACAGGTCGGCGGCCGGCGGGTGCGCACGCGCCGCTCACGGAGCAGATGCGACCTCGAGCGTCGCCGTCTCCGCGGTGCCGGGTATGCCGCGGTCGCGGAGCGTCCACGGCAGCCCGACGGCTCGCGCGGTGCTCGCGACGTCCTGCCGCTGGCAGTGCACGTGCGGCTCGGTCGAGTTGCCCGTGTTGCCGCACGCTGCCAGCAGCGCACCGGCCGCGACCCGATCGCCCGCCGCGACGACGACGCTGTGCCGGCGCAGATGCGCGATCGCGAAGTGCGTGCCGTCGGCGAGGCGCAGCACGACGTGGTTGCCGAGCATGCCGCGAGCGCCGCGCAGCTCGCGCGGCACCGACTCGACGAAGAACCAGGCCAGGGCCAGCCACGAGGAGCGGCTGCGATGGTCGCGGATGCCGTCGACGACGCGCACGACCTCGCCGTCGGCGGGCGCGTGCACCGGCTGCCCGAACGCGGGGAAGCGCTCTGGCGGCAGGAACCCGCCGCCCGCCTTCCCGAGCTCGGGACGCGGGATGCCATCTGGCACGGCGATGAGGTCGACGGCGTACGTCTGCCCGTACCCGTGGGTGCCGTGGCTGGGCACCGTCGTCGTCGGCGAGTTGATCGCCATCCACGCACCCGCGACGGGGCTGTCGACCACGAGCGGCTCGCCGCCGACCGCAGGAGCCGCGGTCGTCATCGCGAAGGCGACGCCGAGCAGCAGCACCCCCACCACGACGACGAGCGCTCCCCCGCCCCCGAGGTCGACGCCGACCCCGAGCACGTCGAGCACGATCGCGACGAGCGCGAGCGCGACGACGAGCGCACCGATCGCCTGCAGAGGGGCCCGGAGCCTCGCGCACAGCACAGCCATGCCCATGACCCTCGCATCCGCGCCTGAGCGTGGACGCCGCTCACGCCGCGCGCGCCGCCCGCCTGCGCAGCGCGGCAGCCAGGTACGGCGCCGTCGCACTGCCGTCGGCCTCGGCGACCGCCTCCGGCGTCCCCTGCGCGACGACCTCGCCGCCCGCGTCGCCCGCCCCGGGCCCGAGGTCGATCACCCAGTCGGCCTCGGCGACGATCCGCATGTCGTGCTCGACGACGACGACGGTGCTGCCGCCGTCGACGAGGCGCTGCAGATGCCCGAGCAGGCGATCCGCATCCGCAGGGTGCAGGCCGGACGTCGGCTCGTCGAGCAGGTAGAGGGTGTCGCCGCGCGACGTGCGCCGCAGCTCGGAGGCGAGCTTGACGCGTTGCGCTTCGCCTCCCGACAGCTCGGTCGCCGGCTGCCCGAGCGACACGTAGCCGAGCCCGACGTCGAGCAGTGCGTCGAGGTGGCGGACGAGCTCGGGGTCGTCGAACGCGGCGCGCGCGTCGGTGACGCTCATCGCGAGCACGTCGGCGACGCTCCTGCCGTCGAGCTCGATCTCGAGCGTGTCGGCGGCGAACCGGCTGCCACCGCACGTGGCGCACGGCGCATGCACCGTCGGCAGGAAGAGCAGCTCGACCTCCATCGTGCCCTCGCCCTTGCACGTCGGGCACCGCCCGCTCGGACGGTTGAACGAGAACCGGCTCGCGCCGTAGCGGCGCCTGCGCGCCTCGGGCGTCGCTGCGAACAGGGCGCGCACGCGGTCGAAGAGCCCCGTGTAGGTCGCGACGTTCGACCTCGGCGTGCGACCGATGGGCCTCTGGCTCACCTGCACGACGCGACGCACCCTCCCGTCGTGTCCGACCGCGCGACCCGTCGTGGCCGCGTCCGACGGCGCGAGGATGAGATCCGACGCCTCGCCCGCGTCCGCCGCGTCGACGGCGTCGTCGGCGTCGACGTCCTCCCCGGCACCGAGGAGGTCAGGGAGGATCCGCGTCACGAGCGTCGACTTGCCGGAGCCCGACACCCCCGTCACCGCCGTGAGCGCCCCCAGCGGCACGCCGACCGACAGCCCGCGCACGTTGTTGCGCGTCGCGTCGACGAGCTCGAGTCGCTCGGCCGTCGCGCGACGAGCGCGCGACGGCAGCGGCAGCGCCTCCGCGTCGTCGAACAGGTACCGCCGCGTCACCGACGCCTCGACGTCGCGGAGGCCCTCGAGCGGTCCGGAGTAGACGACCGCCCCGCCCTGGGCGCCCGCGCCCGGGCCGATGTCGACGATCCAGTCGGCGGCGCGGATGACGTCGAGCGCGTGCTCGACGAAGAACACCGAGTTGCCGGCCTCGTGCAGGCTGCGCAGGATGCCCAGCAGCGCCTCCGTGTCGGCAGGGTGCAGCCCGGCGGAGGGCTCGTCGAGCACGTAGACGACACCGAACAGCTGCGAGAGCACCTGCGTCGCCAGGCGCATGCGCTGCAGTTCTCCCGACGAGAGCGTCGGGGTCGCGCGGTCGAGCGACAGGTACCCGAGCCCGAGGTCGATGAGCGGGGCGATGCGCGAGCCCATCTCGCTGGCGAGCCGCTGCGCCGCGAGCCGACGCTCGGGCGCGATCTCGCCGCGCTCGCCCAGCGGCGTCCACGCCGGATCGAGCGCACGCGCGACGAGCCGCGCGACGTCCTCGAGCGGCATGCCGGCGATCTCGGTGATGTCGTGCCCCTCGAACGTCACCGCGAGCGCATCCTGCCGCAGCCGCCTGCCGTCGCAGGCCGAGCAGACGACGCTCGCCATGAACCCGGCTGCCTTCTCGCGCATGCGCGCGCTCTTCGACCCCGCGAACGTGTCGAGCACGTACCGCTCCACGCCGACGAACGAGCTCATGTACGACGGCTCGTCACCCGCCTCGACCGCTGCCCACACCTGCCGCGGCGTCAGCCCGCGGAACACCGGCACCTGCGGCGTCTCCCGCGTGTGCAGCGCCCACTCGCGCCGCTCCGCCGAGATGTCGCGCCACGGCACGTCGGGGTCGTAGCCGAGCGAGACGAGGCTGTCGCGCAGCTGCTGCCCGTGCCACGCGGTCGGCCATGCCGCGAGCGCGCCCTCCGCGATCGAGAGCGAGTCGTCAGGCACCATGCGCGCCACCGGCACGTCGTAGACGCGGCCCAGCCCGTGGCAGGCGGGGCACGCGCCCTGCACCGTGCTCGTCGAGAAGTCCTCCGCGAGCAGCATCGGCGCGCCCTCGGGGTAGGTGCCGACGCGCGACAGCAGCATGCGCAGCACGTTGGCGATCGTCGTCGCGCTGCCGACGCTCGAGCGTGCGCTGCCTCCGGAGCGCTGCTGCGGCAGCGCGACGGCGGGCGGGAGGCCCTCGATCGCGTCGACGTCGGGCGCGGTCACCTGGCTCATGAGCCTGCGCGCGTACGGCGCGACCGACTCGACGTAGCGCCGCTGCGACTCGGCGTAGATCGTGCCGAACGCGAGCGAGCTCTTGCCGGAGCCCGAGATGCCGGTGAAGGCCACGAGCGCGTCGCGCGGGATGTCGACGTCGACCCCGGCGAGGTTGTGCGTGCGCGCCCCGCGTACCGCGACGCCGTCTGCTCCCGGCCTGCGTCCCTCTGGTGCTGCGTGCTCCACGGCATCCCCTCGTGCATCGTCGGCCAGGCGCCCATCCGTCGCGTCACCTGCAGCCCTCGCCAGCCTGACAGCCGGGACCGAGGCCGGCGAGGCCCGTGCGCGCGCAGCGTAGGCTGCGCACAGGAGCTGACTCGAGGTTCCCCGATGATGGGAGCCCGGATGTCCGGCTCGGTCCACGAATCCTCAGCGTTGCGCACCCTCGGGCTGCTGGCGACCTCGTCGATGGAGAACGAGCGGCGGCTGCCGATCCATCCGCACCACCTCGATCGCATCGACGCCGACGTGCGTGCGGCGATGATCGTCGAGCACGGCTACGGCGCCGACTTCCAGCTCGCGCCCGGCTACGTCGAGTCGCGCGTCGGCAGGGTCGCGTCGCGTGCCGAGGTGCTCGCCGATGCCGACGTGCTGCTGCTGCCGAAGCCGCAGGCCGCCGACGTCGCCGCGATCCCCCAGGGTCGGGTGCTGTGGGGCTGGCCGCACTGCGTGCAGGACGCGCGCCTGACGCAGACGGCGATCGACCGCAGGCTCACCCTCATCGCATTCGAGGCCATGCACCACTGGAACCGTCGCGGCGAGTACAGCCTGCACGCCTTCCACAAGAACAACGAGCTCGCCGGCTACTGCTCGGTGCTGCACGCCATGCAGCTCGTCGGCTCGAGCGGCGACTACGGCCCGCGCCTCAGGGCCGTCGTCATCGGCTTCGGCGCGACGGCGCGCGGCGCCGTCACGGCGCTCATGGCGCACGGCGTGCACGACGTGCAGGTGCTCACGCAGCGCGACGTCGCCGCCGTGAGCGCCCCGATCCACTCCGCGAGCATCGTGCAGCTGAACACGGTCGAGGGCGAGAGCGCCACGCACCGCACCGAGGTGCTCACGCCAGACGGCGACGTGCTGCTGCCGGACTTCCTCGCCTCGCACGACATCGTCGTCAACTGCACGCTGCAGGACGTCGCGGCTCCCCTCACCTACCTGCGCACCGAGGACCTCGCGGGCTTCGCACCCGGCAGCCTCATCGTCGACGTGTCGTGCGACGAGGGCATGGGCTTCGAGTGGGCGCTGCCGACGACGTTCGACGACCCCATGTTCACCGTCGGCGACGGCGTGCACTACTACGCGGTCGATCACAGCCCGTCGTACCTGTGGAACTCGGCGACGTGGGAGATCAGCGAGGCGCTGCTGCCGTTCCTGCGCACCGTGCTCGAGGGGCCGGATGCGTGGGCGGGCGAGCGCACGATCGAGCGGGCGATCGAGATCCGCGACGGCGTCGTCGTGAACCCGAGCATCCTCGCCTTCCAGGGTCGCGAGGCCGCCTACCCGCACGCGCTGCTCGCGACGTAGCGCCGCGGCGCGACCGCTACAGCAGCGCGAGGCGCGTGCGGGCGAGCAGGAAGACGCCGAACACCGCCAGGCCCGTGGCGATGAGCACGAGCAGCACGACGCCGAGCGGCACGTCGAGCAGCGAGCGCAGCGCGCCGTCGAGCCCCGTCGCACGATGCGCATCGCCCGTGACGACCGCCGCGACCACGACGACGCCGACGATGCCGAGCGCGACGCCCTTCGCGACGTAGCCGATCCTGCCGAGCACCATCACCACGCGTCGCCTGGCGCCGGTGGGCACGCGGATGAGCTTCGTGAACGTGCCGCGGATGCCGATGCTCGTGAAGCCGATGCCGACGCCGAGCACCGTGAGGCCGATGGCGAGCAGGATGACGACGCCCGCCTGGCTGCGCAGCAGCGCGTCGGCGACGCGTGCGACGTCTTGGGAGCTCGGGCCCGAGGCGCCGAGCGCGACGAGCAGGGCGCTGCCTCCGAGCGCGAGGTAGACGACGCCCTTCACGGCCTCGACGACCCGCTTGCCCCAGCGCACGAGCCTGCGGGGTGCGTCGATGAGCACGAGGGCCTGCGTGACCTGCCAGAGGCCGAGCGTCAGCAGCCCGACGACAGCGGCCCACAGCAGCACGCGGCCGAGCATGGTGCTCGCGAGCTGGTGCAGCACGCCCGACTGGTCGACGGAGGCGCCGTCGGCGTCGCCGAACGCGAGGCGCAGGGCGATGCCGGCCAGCAGCAGATGGAGGAGGCCGTTGAGGGCGAACCCGGAGCGGGCGACGCGACGGAACCGGCGGACGCTCGCATCGCCGCGTGACGAGGCGGTGTGGGTCGCGCGTGCAGCCGTCATGCCCGCCCCTCCCGGTCGTCGGCTCGACGCGCCGATCGGTCGATCGTGCTGGCGGCCCCGGCCGAGACTACGCGTCGCACGGACGCTGGGCGCGCGCACCGGGCGTGCGGCATGCTCGAGGCATGGACGACCTGCGCGTGCCCCCGGGCCCAGGTGCGCCGCGTGGTCTCACGATCCCGGCGGCGGAGCTGCGCGAGCAGTTCTCGCGGTCGTCGGGCCCTGGCGGCCAGGGCGTGAACACGACCGACTCGCGGGTGCAGCTGAGCATCGACCTCGCGACGACGACCGCGCTGAGCGACGTGCAGCGGGCTCGGGTGGTCGCGCGGCTCGGCGAGCGACTCGTGGGATCCGTGCTCACGATCGCGGCCTCCGAGCATCGCGCGCAGCGGCAGAACCGCATGGCCGCGCGCGAGCGGCTCGCGACGCTGCTGCGCGACGCCCTCATGCCCGCGACGCCGCGGCGCGCGACGCGCCCGACGCGAGGCTCGCAGCGTCGCAGGCTCGACGCGAAGCGGCAGCGGTCCGAGACGAAGCGCGGCCGTGGGCGACCGGGCGTGGAGTGAGGCGGGGCACGACGCAACGGGGTCGCGCATCCGCTCCCGATCGAGGATCGTGGCTGGCATGAGCGACACCATCAGCGAGAGCATCGGCGACCCCACCGCCTCCGACCCCGACTTCGCCACCGATCCCGAGACCGAGGAGCCTGTGACGGAGACGTCCGAGCGCGACGGCGACGGCGACGTCGAGCCCGAGGAGTACGCCTCGCCCACGGCCTAGTCGGCGCGAGGGCCGGGCCCCTGGCGGCTGCCGCCGGCGCTCAGGCGAGCGGACGGAGCCACTCGGCCCCGCCCTGCGCGAGGTCGTCGATGCGGGCCACGACGCCCGCGGCCGCCGCCTCGTCGATCGCGAACGTCGCGGCGACCGCCGTGCCGTGCGCGACGCGATCGAGCCCGGCGCCGCTCGCCTCGAGCTCGCGGCGCAGCGCGCCCTCGAGCGCGTACGGCACCGAGACCTCGAGCTCGACGAGCCGGCGCACCGCGACGAGCTCGGCCTGCTGCATGGCGGTCGCGACCGTCGACGAGTACGCCCGCACGAGCCCGCCCGCGCCGAGCCTGACGCCCCCGAAGTACCGCACGGCGGTCGCCAGCACGCCGTCGAGGTCGTGGTGGCGCAGCACCTCCATCATGGGCCTGGCCGCCGTGCCCGACGGCTCGCCGTCGTCGACGGCCGCCGACTCGCCGCCGGCGACGAGCGCCCAGCAGACGTGCGCCGCATCGGGGTGCGCGCGCCGCAGCGCTGCGACGACGCGCTGCGCCTCGTCGCGGCCCGAAGCCGGCTCGACCCTGCCGAGGAAGCGGCTGCGTCGGATGACGAGCTCGCTCGTGACGGGTGCGAGGACGGTCGAGGGCATCGTGCGACCTCCCTGGATGGACCGACTCCATCATCGCGGATGCGTCGCGCCGCCTGTGCGCTCGCCGACGTGCGGCATCGCAACGACGGCATCGTCCTCGCCGGCATTGCGCCATCCGTATTTCTGAGTATGCTCACTCTTGAGTGGAGTCAGGAAAGTGGAGCGCAGCATGCGAGCATTCGCCGTCACGAAGTACGGGCAGCCGATCGAGGAGATCGAGGCGCCAGAGCCCGTCGTCGGCGACGACGACGTGCTGATCCGCATCGAGGCCGCCGGCCTCAACCACATCGACGAGCGCATCCGCAGCGGGGACTTCCGCCAGATCCTGCCCTTCCGCCTCCCCCAGATCCTCGGCGCGGACGTCGCGGGCACCATCGTGCGAGTCGGCGCAGGCGTCCGCGACCTGCAACCGGGCGACGAGGTCTACGCGAGCCCTGCATCGGGGCGGATCGGCACGTTCGCCGAGCGCATCGCCGTCCGCGCGAGCGACGTCGCGCTGCGCCCGACCTCGATCGATGTCGTCGAGGCGGGATCGCTGCCGCTCGTCGCGCTCACGGCCTGGCAGGCGCTCGTCGAGCGCGGTCGCGTCCAACCCGGCCAGCGGGTGCTCATCCACGCAGGCGCCGGCGGTGTCGGATCCATCGCGATCCAGCTCGCGAAGCATCTCGGCGCGACGGTCGCGACGACCGCGAGCGCCGCCAACGCCGACTTCGTGCGCTCCCTCGGTGCCGACGTCGTCATCGACCACCGGTCGCAGGACTTCGTCGAGATCGTCCGCGACTACGACCTCGTGCTCGAGAGCCTCGGCGGCGAGAACCTCGAACGCTCGATGCACGTGCTGCGCCCCGGTGGCCTCGTCGTCGGCATCGCAGGCCCGCCGGATCCCGCGTTCGCCCGCACGCAGGGACTCGCGTTGCCGCTGCGGCTCGCGATCGGCGCGCTGAGCAGCCGCACGCGCCGGCGCGCGAGGCGGCTCGGGGTGCGGTACGAGTTCCTGTTCATGCGCGCCGACGGAGCGCAGCTGCGCGAGCTCGCCGCGCTCGTCGACGCGGGCGCCATCCGGCCGGTCGTCGGCGCCGTCGTCGGCTTCGACGACACCGCTCGCGCCGTCGAGAGCCTCGGCACGGGTGGCGGTCGCGGCAAGCGCGTCGTGCACGTCCTCGCCTGACCGGCACCCGCCCGCACGCCAGCGTCCATCCCTCGAGGAGCAGCATGTCGACCGACGACCCACGACCCGAACCCATCGTCACGTCCTACGCCCATGCGCCCACGGCGACGATCACCGCAGGACGCACGACGTTCGCCTACCGAGACCTCGGCCCCCGCGGCGGGGTGCCCGTGGTGCTCTTCGTCCACCTCGCCGCGACGCTCGACAACTGGGATCCGCGGATCGTCGACCCCATCGCGCAGCACCGCCGCGTCATCGCATTCGACAACGCAGGGGTGGGTGCCTCGAGCGGCACCGTACCCGGCACGATCGAGGAGATGGCCGACGACGCGTTCGCATTCCTCTCGGCGATGGGCTTCACGCAGATCGACGTCCTGTCGTTCTCGATGGGCGGCATGATCACCCAGGACCTCGTCGTGGCGCATCCCGACCTCGTCCGCAGGCTCGTGCTCACCGGCACGGGACCGCGAGGCGGCAAGGACATGGACAAGGTCGTGCGCACCACCTACTGGGACATCCTGCGCGCCACCGTCACGCGGTCGGACCCGAAGGAGTTCCTCTTCTTCCCCCGCGACGACGCCGGCAAGCGTGCGGCGAAGGACTTCGTGCGGCGTCTGCGGGAGCGCACGGTGGATCGCGATGCCCCCATCGGCACGAAGGCGTTCCAGACGCAGCTGCGCGCCATCCAGCGCTTCGGCCGCTCGGCACCATCGGACCTGTCGGTCTGCACGATGCCGACGCTCATCGCCAACGGCGACCAGGACCGGATGGTGCCCTCGGTGCTGTCGGAGGACCTGCATCGACGCATCCCGGGATCGCAGCTCGTCATCTACCCCGGGTCGGGGCACGGGGGCATCTTCCAGTTCCATGAGCGCTTCGCCCCGCTCGTGGTCGACTTCCTCGGTCGCTGAGGCGTCTCCGCGGTCGTGGGAAGATGACGGCGGCGCCCTCGGCATCACCCACCCACGACGCAGCGGAGGAACGGATGGACGTCGCCTCCCGGACCGGTCGGCGCGAGCGCAACAAGCAGCTCAAGCTCGATCGGATCGTCGCCGCTGCGAGCGAGCTGTTCGCCGAGCACGGCGTCGACGAGGTCACGACGCAGCAGATCGCAGACCGGGCCGACATCGGCACGGGGACGCTCTTCCTCTACGCGCGCAGCAAGGGCGAGCTGCTCCTGCTCGTGCAGAACGCGCACTACGCCGCCGCCCTCGAGCGCGGGATCGTCGATGCAGCGACCGCAGCGGACGCGCTGTCGGCCGTGCTGGCCATCGTGCGCCCCGTGGTCGAGTGCAACCGGGCGCATGTCGAGAACGGCCGCACCTACCTGCGCGAGATGGCGTTCGGCGACGCGAACGAGCCGCACCACGCCGCAGCCCTGGCCATCGTCGCGCAGACGGAGGCCGCGATGGTCGAGTCGCTGCAGCGTCACGGTCTCGACCCTGAGCGGGCGGCGGTCGTCGCCCACGTCGTCACGGCGATCACGTTCGTCGCGCTGGCCTCGGCTGCCGACCCGGCCATCGGCATCGACGCGATCGTCGACGACGTCGCCAGGCAGGTCCGCGTGCTGCTCGATCGCTGACGGGCGAGCCGCGCCGTCGCATCCGGCCGAGGCCTCTCGCCGCCACTAGCACACCCGACCACGGCGAACGCCCGCCTGTCCAGCCGGTCGGACGCTCGCCTACGCTCGCGGCATGTCATCCCTCAACACCCAGGCCATCTCGTACACGGGTGCAGACGCGGCGGAGGCGGCGGCGGCGCTCGACGCCGCGATCGCCTCGCTCGACTTCCCCGCCGAGGTCGCGTGCGTCGCGCTCGCCTCCCACGAGGGACTCCTGCACGGCGTGGCGACGGTGCGGCTCGTCGAGATCGTGGCGCCGGACGCGCTGCACGTCGAGGCCGCGGACTCCGCCTCCGACGTGGAGCCGGGGATCGACGACCTCGCAGGCGTCGGCCGGCTGTAGGAGGGGACCCGAGCGCGCCGTGACCGCATCGCAGCCAGAGGGTCAGCGCGGCGCCGCGACCTCGAGGACGACCTTGCCGTAGTGGCCTCCGTCGCGCAGCATCGCGTGCGCCCGCGCCGCCTCTGCCAGCGGCAGGCGCGCGTGGATGGGCACGGCGATGCGACCGGACTCGAGCAGCGGCCAGGCGATCCGCTCGACGGCCTCGAGGATGCGGCGCTTGTCGGCGATCGACCGGGAGCGCACCGTCGTGCCGATGATGCGTGCACGCTTGGCCATGAGCGCGCCGAGATCGAGCGACCCCGAGGAGCCGCGCATCGTGCCGATCACGACGACTCGGCCGAACTCGCGCAGCATCGCCACGTTGTCATCGAGCGCGTCGCCGCCGAGGACGTCGAGCACGAGGTCGGCGCCGCCCTCATCCCGCACGGCCTGCACGAGGTCGACGGCGTGGCGGTCCCACGCGGCAGCGGCACCGAGGCTGCGGAGGCGCTCGGCGCCGTCGCGAGAGCCCGCGACCGCGAGCACCCGTGCACCGAGCGCGCTCGCGAGCTGCACGGCGAACGTGCCGACGCCACCGGTGGCGCCGTGGACCAGCACCGTCTGCACCGACGCGGCATCCCGGTCGCCGGCCGGGGCGACGGGGCGCAGGCCTCCTTCGAGCACGAGGTTGGAGACGGCCGTGGCGGCGACCTCGACGACGCCAGCCGCGTCGACGAGGTCGATCCCGTGCGGCACGGGCAGCAGCTGCGCGGTCGGGACGGCCACGACGTCGGCGTAGCCGCCGCCCGCGAGCAGCGCGACGACGGCCTCGCCCGTGTCGCGGCGGTGGCCGGAGACCTCGAGACCCGGCACCTCGGATGCGCCGGCAGGCGGCGGGTAGTGGCCGGCGACCTGCGCGAGGTCGGCCCGATTGACCCCGGCTGCGACGACGTCGACGAGGACCTCCCCGTCGCCGGCCGACGGCTCATCGACCTCGACGAGGGACATGCGGTGATCGTCGGTCACGGTGATGGCGCGCATCCTCCGAACCTACTCGTCGCCGCTTCCGCCGCCCGGCGGCGGCAGCGTGCCGGCGTCGACGTCCATCACGAGCGCCAGCTCCATGCAGCGCAGGCGTGCCGGCGAGAGGTCGTAGGGCATCGCCCGCATGGCCTCCGGTACGCTCCGCATCGAGCACGCCGCTCCCGCCTGCCCGGACCTGCCCTCGTCGGCATCACCGGGATGCAGCGCATCCCACTCGTCGAGCAGCGCCTCCTCCTCCTGCGCCAGACCGGACGCGTCGATGCGGGCGTGCAGCGCCTGCTCGAATGCGTGCCGCTGCGCCGCCACCTGCGCCACGCGCGGGTCGTCGACGGCGACCGCGTCGTCGAGCGCCTCCTCGGCTGCGTCGACGCGGTCGGAGCCCTCGCGCAGATCCGGGTGGGTCGCCAAGGCGATGCAGCGCGACGCCTGGACGGCCGCGACGAGCGGCCCGAGCATGCGCTCGGTCACGAGCAGGGCGTCGAGGTCCGCCCGTCGCAGCGCCCCCTCGGCGAGGCCCTCGAGACGATCGGCGACGATGTCGGAGAGCAGGCCCACCCTGCTGCCTCGCGCTCGCATCCGCTGCACCTTCGCGCGCTGCTGCCGCAGCTCGGCCTCCTGCGCGGCAAGCCGCCGCTCCAGCCGCTCCAGGAGGTCCTCGACCTCGTGGTCGTCCGCGGCATGGGCGGGAGCCGTGTCCGCGAAGGCATCGCGGATGTCGTCCAACGCGATCCCGGCGTCGGCCATCGTGCGGATCCACAGCAGTCGGAGCATCTCGTCGTAGCCGTATCGGCGTCGGCCGTCGCCGCCGCGCTCGGGCTCCGGCAGCACCCCGATCTGGTGGTAGTGGCGGATCGCTCGCGGCGTGACGCCGACGAACGAGGCGGCGTCGCCGATCTTCACCTGACGCGGGGGACGAAGCGACGGATGCATGCGTGGACCTTCCTTCGGTCGGGCTCGATGCGTCCAGCCGACCACATGCCGCTACGGAAGGCGCAAGCCTGGGTGCGACGACGTCATGCGCGCAGCGAGTCCATGAACGCGATCTTCGCGACGACCGCGTCGGGCAGCACGAACGGGTAGAGGTCACGTCGACCGAGGGAGCGGTTGACGACGTTCATCGCGGTCGCGAACGGCAGCCACGCGGTGACGATGAGCTCGTGCGCGGACGCATCCACCGGTGGCGTGAGCCCGAATGCCGTCGCCGTCTCGAGGGTGTCGTGAATGTGCAGGAAGTGCGCCCACGACTCGGCGAAGTCCTCGTACGGATGCATCGTGGCGTACGCGCTGAGGAAGCGTCGCTGCCACCCCTCGGGCGGGCCGTCGCGGTAGTGGCGGTCGATGGATGCCCGATAGTCGGCGCGTTCGTCGCCGAAGAGGTCGCGTGCCTCGTCGATGCGGTCCGTGCCCTCGACGAGCCGCCATTCGAAGTAGTGGCCGCTCTCGTGGCGCACGTGCCCGAGCATGGTGCGGTAGGGCTCCGCGAGCCGCTCCCGCACCCGCTCCCGGTGGCTGTGCTCCCCCTCGGCGAGGTCGATGGTGATGACGCCGTTCGCGTGACCGATCGTGACGTCCCGCTCGACGCTCGAGAGCAGGTCGAACGCGAGTGGCGGCTCGTCGTCGCCGGGCAGCGGGAAGCCGAGCCTCGTGATGTCGCGCACCAGCTGCCGCTTCGCCTCCTCGGCCGCGGGCCACAGACGCATCCCCTCGGCGTCGTCGTCGTCCGGCCGAGTGCGTGTGAGCACGCAGGATGCGCAGAGCGCGTCGGATGCGGCGGCTGCCCAGTTGCACCGCACGAGCTCGGCGTTCGCGCAGGGGCTGCGACCATCGCCGTCCTGCTCGGTCGCCGCGAGCATCGTGTCGTCGGTCAGGTCGTACAGCAGCGTCGTGTGGCATCGGGAGCAGGTCAGGGAGTCGAAGAAGACCTCCTGCGCGCACGAGGGGCACGCGAAGCGGCGCACGTCAGCGTCCCCGCACGGATGCGACCGGTCGGGCGGTGAGGTGCGGGAGGATGTGCGCCTCGTCGTCGGTGGGGAGCATGGTCGAAGGCTAGGGAGCGTCGCGCGGCGGCGGAGACGGTTGACAGCGCCGTCGGAGGATGGCACCGCCGACGACGCATGTGTGTCACAGTGGGAGTCGAGCCGAGACCCCGCTCCGCACACCCTTGCGAGTCCTGTCGCCCATGGCAGCGGGGCCCGCAGCCGCGGTGCGCGTCGAGCGAGGGAAGCCGGACCCATGGCAGCACGGAACGACGACGGCGCCGACGACGCCGAGCTGCGACAGGCGTTGGACGAGACGTGGGATGCGCTCGAGCGCATCGCCGCTGCGATCGACGAGGTGTCGCCACGCGGTGCGCTGCCGACGCGCCCGCCATGCCCCAGGGCGTGACGGCACGGACGACGCGCGGCGGCTTCGTGCGATCGCACGAGCCGGCGGCCGGCACGTCGTCCGATCGGCCGAACGCAGGCGACCGCCTGCCTTCTACGGTCATGCCATGACGAACACCGTCGCCGCTGCGGACGAGATCCGCGAGTGGCTCACGAGCGAGCTCCCCCGTCTCATCGACGCGCACGGCGTGCCGGCCGCCGCGAGCGCCGTGCTGACGGGCGGCGAGATCGTCGATGCGGCGAGCGGCATCCTGCACCTCGGCACGGGCGTGGAGGCGACGACCGACTCGCTGTTCCAGATCGGCTCCCTCACGAAGGTGTGGACGGCGACGCTCGTCATGCAGCTCGTCGACGAGGGACTGCTCGACCTCGATGCGCCCATCCGCGCCGTGCTCCCCGACTTCGCCGTCGCCGACGAGGCCGCCTCGGCGGCCATCACCGCCAGGCACCTGCTCTCGCATCGCGCGGGCTTCGAGGGCGACGTCTTCACCGACACCGGCAGAGGCGACGACTGCGTCGAGCGCTACGTCGCCGCGCTCGCCGACATCCCGCAGCTGTTCTCCCCCGGCACCGAGTTCTCGTACAGCAACGCGGGGTTCGTGGTGCTCGGACGCATCGTCGAGGTGCTGCGCGGCACGCACTTCGAGCAGGCGCTCGCCGAGCGCCTCATCCAACCGCTCGGGCTCACCCACACGGCCCCGGGCCCGTACGAGGCGATCGTGCATCGCGTGGCGCAGGGACATCTCGCCACACCAGACGGATCGATGCCAGCTCCCATGTGGGCGCTCGCACGATCGAACGGCCCCGCAGGCTCGAGCCTCGCGATGCGCCTGCGCGACCTGCTGACGTTCGTGCAGATGCACGTCGACGGCGGCGTCGCAGCCGACGGCACGCGGGTGCTGAGCGAGGCGTCGGTCGCTGCGATGCAGGACGTGCAGGGCGTCATCCCCGACATCGGCATCATGGGCGACGCATGGGGGCTCGGCTGGGACATCGTCGAGACGCCGCTGGGACGCATGGTCTCGCACGACGGCGGCACCGTCGGCCAGTCGTCGTTCCTGCGCGTCATCCCGTCGGCAGGCGTCGCGATCGCGCTGTCGGTGAACGGCGGCGACGCGATGGCGATGGGTCGCGAGCTGCTCGCCGCAGCGTTCGAGCGGCTCGTGGGCGCCGACGTGCTGAAGCCGCGACCGACCCCCGAGTCGACGGACGCGACGCTCGCGGAGCAGGAGGCGGCGCGCTTCGTCGGCACCTACTCGACCTCGATCATGGAGACGACCATCTCGCGCGACGACGACGGCCGGCTCTGGGCCGACGAGGTGCCGCAGGGCATCCTCGCCGCGATGGGGCAGCCGGCGAGCCGCACCCTGGTCGTGCCGCACGGCGCAGGCAGCCTCATCGGCGTCGAGCCGCGCATGGGCATGCACACCGTGTACGCGTTCACGGGCGACGAGGGGCCTGCGGCGTTCCTGCACGCAGGGCGCGCGATGCCGCGGCGGTCGTAGCCGCGACGCGGTCGGGGGAGGCCTCCACCGTGAGACGATCGTCGGGCCCATGCCAGCCCCGCACGCTCCGCCCCTCCCCCTCCTGAGGGCCCTCCACGACGCGCTGCTGGCGCGCATGGGACCGCAGGGCTGGTGGCCGGCCGAGACCCGCTTCGAGATGATGCTCGGCGCCGTCCTCGTGCAGCGCACGCGGTGGGAGAACGCCGTCATCAGCCTCACGAGGCTGCGGGCGGCGGGGCTGCTGCATCCACCGTCGCTCGCCGCCACCACGCCGGAGCACCTGGTGCCGTCGCTCGATCGCAGCGGCTTCATGCTGGCGAAGGGTCGCGCGATCATCGCGCTGGCGCGGTGGACGACGGTCGAGGTCGACGGCGAGCACGACATGCTGGAGCACCTCGACGACGACGCGTTGCGCGCGTCGCTGCTCGAGGTCACCGGAGTCGGCCCCGAGACGGCCGACGTGATCGCGCTCTACGCCTTCGCGCGGCGCGTCTTCATCCCCGACGCGTACGCGTGGCGCCTCCTCGACGGGCTCGGCATCGCAGCGCCTCGCCCCTACGAGGCGCTGCGACGGCACCTGGCGCCGCTCGTGACGGAGGCCGACCTGTCGGTGGCCGAGCTGCAGGAGCTGCATGCGCTCATCGACGAGTTCGGCAGGCTCGCAGCACGCGACCCGTCGCTCGTCGACGCGGTGCGCGCCGAGCTCGGCGACGCGCTGCGCGCGCCCCTGCCACGGTGATGCCGATCCGCCGCGCAGCACGCGGTGCCGGCGGCGAGCAGCCCGTCAGGAGCCGCTGCCGCCGATGACGGGCCACGGCCGGTCGACGACGCCGTCCTCGTTCATGTCGCGGCTCCTCGCGCGGCGGGCGTCCCGGCGCAGCTCGATCGCAGCGAGGATCGCGGCGATGGCCGAGCCGATCAGGATCGCGAGCTTCGCCGCGTCGGTGTGCACGGCGTCGGGGAACGAGAGCTCGGCGATGAGCAGCGAGACCGTGAAGCCGATGCCGGTCAGCAGCGCGATCGGCCGCAGGTCGCGCAGGCCGATGCCATCGGGCAGTCGCAGCGGCGTGACCCTGGTCACGAGTGCCGTGACGCCGAGGACGCCGACGAGCTTGCCGACGATGAGGCCGACGACGATGGCGATCGCGACCGGCTGGGTGACGAGCTCGCCGAAGCCGTCGCCGACGACGCTGACGCCTGCCGAGAGGAAGGCGAACACCGGCAGGGCGACGGCGGTCGAGATCGGCCGCACCGCGTGCTCGTACCGGTGGGTGCGCGGCTCGGCCTCGCCGTGGATCACCTTCGCAGGCACCACCGCGCCGAGCATCACGCCGGCGACCGTCGCGATCGAGCTCACCGCGCTCACGCACGCCGCGTAGCCCACCACGGCCCTGCCGTGCCCCTGTGGGA
>NZ_CEEDMM010000001.1:0-84889 GCF_979255995.1 Agrococcus sp. AC640b | reverse complement strand
TCGCGTGGCCGCCCGACTCGTGCCTGAGCGTCCCCGCGACGGCCGCGACGGGCAGCAGGATCCACCAGCGCGCCCACCGGGTGCGCACGAGGAGCGCGAAGACGGCGACCGACGCGACGGCGCCCAGCAGCGCGACGATGCTGATCGACGCGGTGTAGAACACGGCGATCACCACGATGGCGAGCAGGTCGTCGACGACGGCGAGCGTCAGCAGGAACGTGCGCAGCGGCACGGGGAGCCCTCGGCCGAAGACGGCGAGGATCGCGAGCGCGAAGGCGATGTCGGTCGCCGTCGGGATCGCCCATCCGGTGAGCGCGGAGTCGTCGCCGGAGATCAGCACGATGACGGTGAAGATCACCGCGGGCGTCACCATGCCGCCGATCGCCGCGAGCACGGGCACGGCCGCCTGCCTGGGGTGGCGAAGGCTGCCTGCCGCGATCTCGTGCTTGAGCTCGACGCCCACGACGAAGAAGAAGATCGCGAGGAGGCCGTCTGCCGCCCAGGTCGCCAGCGACAGGTCGAGGTGCAGCGCGGCAGGGCCGACGACCGTCGCAGACAGGTCGGCGTAGCCGTCGCGCCACGGGGAGTTCGCCCAGATGAGGGCCGCTGCGGCAGCGATGAGGAGGAGTGCGCCGCTCGTGGTCTCGAGGCGCAGCGCGGCACCCAGACGGGCGCGGCGGGTCATGGGGCTGTCCATAGGGTTCTCTCGGTCGGAACCGCTGCGTGCACCGCAGCGAGCCGACCAGGCTTCCCGGCGCACCAACGACCAGTCTAACCCAGCCCTGCCGGTTCCCACAGGGGCACGGCAGGGCCGTGGTGGGCTACGCGGCGTGCGTGAGCGCGGTGAGCTCGATCGCGACGGGCGCACCACCCGGCAGCGAGACGACGCCGTGGATGGTGACGGCGGGGTGGTGGTCGATGCCGAACACGTCGTCGACGAGCGCGAGGGCGTCGTCGAGGACGGTGCCGTAGTCGAAGGTCGTGGCGTCGACGGCGACGTGCGCCGTGACGTGCAGGACGCGTGCGACCTGATCGAGGCCGCCGGCGGCGTCTGCGACGGTGGCGAGCGCGTCGATGGTGGCGATGCGGGCGAGGTCCGTCGCGGCGACGACGGGGATCGTCTGCTCGGCGTAGCCGCCGACGCGACCGACGCGGCCGGTGGTGGCGAGCGTGCCGTCGACCGCGGGTGCGATGGCGCCGGTGCGAGCGATGCCGTCGTGGATGGTGACGTTGCTGCCGACGGTGGTGGGCAGCTCGACGCCGATGCTCGCGAGTCGCTCGGTGGGGCGGGGTGCGGTGATGGTGGTCATGGCTTCTCCTTCGTGAGGTCGGTGCCTGTGCGGCGGTGATGTCTGCGTGGCGCTGGTGCCCGCGTGGCGATGGTGGGTCCGAGGCGTCTAGTGGCCGCTGCCCAGGTTCCCGGCGAGCTTGGAGCGCATGAGCACGCTCGCGTCGTTGAGCCCGTGGAGCTCGACGGTCTTGCCGTGGTGCTCGTACTTCGTCTCGATCGCGTCGAGCGCGGCGACGGTGGAGGCGTCCCAGATGTGGGAGTCGGCGAGGTCGATCACGACGCGGTCGGGGTCGTCGGCGTACTCGAACTGGGTGGTGAGGTCGTTGCTGGAGGCGAAGAACAGCTCGCCCTGCACGCGGTAGTGAGCGGTCTCGACCCCGTCGCGCTCGCCGACCGTGCGGTCGACCTGCGCGAAGTGCGCGACGCGGCGAGCGAAGGCGACCATCGCGGTGACGACGCCGATGAGGACGCCGATCGCGAGGTTGTGGGTCGCGACGACCGCGACGACGGTCACGACCATGACGATCGTCTCGCTCCACGGCATGCGCCGCAGGGTGCGCAGGTGCACGCTGTGCCAGTCGAACGTCGCGACCGACACCATCACCATGACCGCCACCAGCGCCGCCATGGGGATGAGGCCGACGATGTCGCCGAGGCCCACGACGAGCACGAGCAGCAAGACGCCTGCGAGGAAGGTCGAGACCCTCGAGCGTGCGCCGGAGGCCTTGACGTTGATCATCGTCTGGCCGATCATCGCGCAGCCGCCCATGCCGCCGAAGAGGCCCGAGAGCACGTTCGCGACGCCCTGGCCCCACGACTCGCGGGTCTTGCTCGAGTGGGTGTCGGTGACCTCGTCGACGAGCTTCGCGGTCATGAGCGACTCGAGCAGGCCCACGAGCGCCATCGCGATGGCGTAGGGGGCGATGATGCCGAGCGTCTCGAGGTTCAGCGGCACGTCGGGGAAGAAGAGCTCGGGCAGGCTGCTGGGCAGCTCGCCCTGATCGGCGACGTCTGGCACGCTCCAGCCGAACAGGACGACGGCGCCGGTGAGCAGCACGATCGCGACGAGCGGTGCGGGGATGACCTTCGTCAGCCTCGGCATGAGCACCATGACGGCGATGCCGACGGCGACGAGCGGGTAGACGAGCCACGGCACGCCGAGCAGATACGGCACCTGCGCGGTGAAGATCAGGATCGCCAGCGCGTTGACGAAGCCCACCATGACGCTGCGCGGGATGAACCGCATCAGCCTCGCCACGCCCAGCACCCCCAGCAGCACCTGGATGATGCCGGCGAGGATGACGGTGGCGATGAGGTAGTCCATGCCGTGCTCCCGCGCGACGGGGGCGATCACCAGTGCGATGGCGCCCGTCGCGGCGGTGATCATCGCGGGGCGGCCGCCGAGGAACGCGATCGACACCGCCATCACGAACGACGAGAACAGGCCGACTCGGGGGTCGACGCCGGCGATGATCGAGAACGAGATCGCCTCGGGGATGAGGGCGAGCGCCACCACGAGACCTGCGAGGGCCTCGCGGGTGAAGAGCCTGGGGTTGCGCAGCACGGCCAGAACGGACGGGTCGTCGCGAGAGCGAGCGCGATCGAGCGCTCGAGCACCGATGGGCATGGGGGTCCTTCCGAAGTCTGGGGGCGCGGCTGATGGCCGCGACGAGGGAGACGTCTGCGATGCGCGGCGTCGCGCGGCAGTCTGCGCACCAGAGGGGCGACAATGGACTGCGAGGGTCGACCGCTTCGGCCGACAGACGAAACCCTACACTAACGTCAGGGTTGATTTGAGATGGACGGACTCATGGACGATGGCATGATGCACATCGGCGAGCTGGCCGAGCGCACCGAGCTGTCCCTGCGCACCCTTCGCCACTGGGACGAGGTCGGGCTGCTGCGTGCATCCGGCAGGACCGAGGGCGGCTTCCGCCTCTACTCCCTCGACGACGAGCAGCGCGTGCTGCTCATCCGCCGCATGAAGCCGCTCGGCTTCACCCTCGAGGAGATGACGGAGCTGCTCGAGGCGCTCGACGCCTCCCCCGGCGACCCCATGGCCGGCATGGATGCGTCGCGCAGCGCCTACTTCCGCGAGGAGACCGTGCGGCGTCGCGAGAAGATCGCCAGGCAGCTCGCGGCGGCGGACGAGTTCCTCGCGCTCATCACGACGCCGCGGGACTGATCGAGCTGGTCGCGGAGGCGATCCGCACGGACCTCCTCGCCTGCACGCCTCGCGTCCTCACAGCCAGCCGCGATCCCTCGCGACGCGGGCCGCCGCATGGCGCGTGGCGGAGCCGGTCTTCTGCATCGCGGTCGAGAGGTAGTTGCGCACCGTGCCCGGTGCGAGGTGCAGCCTGCGCGCGATCTCCTGCACCGCGTAGCCCTCCCGCGTCTCGCGGAGCACGTCGGCCTCGCGCTCGGTGAGGGGCGAGTCGTCTGCGACGGACGCCTCGAGCACGTCGTGGGCGATCCACCGGCGCCCTGCGTGCAGCGTGCGGATCACCTCGGCGATCTGCTCCGGCTCCGCGCTCTTGCTCATGAACCCGAGCACTCCCGCCCGCAGCGTGCGGCGGAGCACGCCGGGACGAGCGTGCCGGGTGAGCATGAGCACGCGCTGCTCGGGTCGCTGCGCCATGATCGCCGCGACCGCCTCGAGCCCATCCATCCCCGGCATCTCGAGATCGATGACGACCACGTCGGGCCGCTCGCGCAGCGTCGCCTCGACCGCAGCGGCGCCGTCGGCGGCGTCGGCGACCACCTCGATGCCGTCGTCGAGCGACAGCAGCGCGGCGAGGGCGGTGCGCAGCAGGTGCTCATCGTCGGCGAGCACGATGCGGATCGGCTCCGAGGTCATCGCGTGGGCTCCTGATCGACGGCGGGAGGGTCGAGGTCGATGCGCGCCTCCACGACGAACGCGCGCGCGTGCCGCTCGACCCGCAGCTCGCCGCCGGCCTCGCGGACCCGATCGCCGAGACGGGCGAGGCCGCGCAGCGGCGATTCGGATGCGCCGGCCACCCCGTCGTTGGCGATCCGCACGACGCCTCGCGACGCCGCGATCGTCACCGTCGTCGGCTGCGCGTGCCGCAGCAGGTTCGTGGTGGCCTCGCGCAGCACCTGCGCGAGGAGCGGATGCGCCGACTCCGCAGCACCCGCCTCGACCTCCGCCTCCACCGCGATGCCGGCTGCCTCGCAGAGCCGCTTCGCGTTCTCGACCTCCGCCGCGAGGCTCAGCTCGTGGCGCGCGTACGCGAGCGCGCGAGTCTGCGCGATCGTCTCGTCTGCCAGGCGTCGGATCTCGTCGACCTCGGCCATCGCACGGTCGGGATCGTCACGCAGGACGCGGCCGGCCAGCGTCGCCTTGAGCTTGATGGCGTGCAGCGAATGCCCATGGATGTCGTGCAGGTCGCCCGCGAAACGCGCCCGCTCCCTGGCGATCGCGAGCTGGGCCTCGGTCTCCTCCGCGGCATGCAGACGGCGGACGATCAGCCATGCCTGCTCGCTCGCGATGATCACGCCCGCGATCGACAACGTGCCGACGGCGGGCGTGAGCAGGTATCCGGCTGCGAGCGTCCACGTCGCCGGGCGGAAGGCGAACGAGAGCGCGCCGAGTGCTGCGACCCCGAGGGCGAGGCCGACGGTCCACGCCGCCCGGTGCCGCGTCCGCGCCAGCAGCAGGGCGCCGACGAGAGCGAACGGCACGAAGCTGATCGGACTGGAGGCGGTGAGCGCGCCGACGCACCAGCAGGCCGCGGTGAACATGCACGCGAAGACCGAGCGACGCGGGTAGCCGTCGAGGCTCCACTCGCGGAGCACGCCGAGGGTCAGCAGGTACCCCACCGCCACGACGATGCCCTCCCACCAGGACTCCGCCGTCAGCACCACCCCCAGGACGCTCAACGGTGCGATCGCAGCGATCGCCGTGAGCATCGCCGAGCGACGCATCCGCGCGTCGGAGGCGGCGTGGTCGCGCAGACGCTCGCCGCCGGTCATGTCGACCTCGCCGCCTCGCGTCGCGAGATGGCCCGCCCGACCGGGACCTTCGCCACGAGCGCCGCCACCAGCACGCCGAGCGACACGTGCTGCAGCACCGGGCGGTCGAGGAAGAACCCCGTGACATGCGACGGGAGGGTCATGAACAGGCCGAAGTCGAAGTGGAGGAAGCCGACGTAGGCGAGGAACACGGTCACGGACAGCACGATGATGGCGTTGAGCACGATGTCGAGGGGCTTCATGGTCTGCCCACCGTCGCGGGCGCGGACGACGGGCGGTAGTGACAGGGTGTCATGCCGTTCGGTGACACGGCGCCACTGCATCGTGCCGCCGTGCTGCGATGCGATGGGGGCATGACATCGGCACCTGCACCCGTGGACGAGCGAGCCGCCATCCCGCTGTGGCGGCGACCGCTGCGCGTCGTCCGTTCGAATCTGCGCGCGTACCTGCTGCTCAACCTCGCGGCGTACGGGCTCCTCGCGATCGGGCTCGTCATCGGGATCCTCGCCCCGGAGCTCAACGCGGCGCAGTCCGCGTCGCTGGAGGACGACGGCACCGGCGACCTCGTGCGCAGCCTCGTGAGCACCCCGCCGCTGTTCGCGCTCACGATCCTCGCCGTCAACGTCGTCAGGCTCAGCCTCGCCACCATCGTGCTGCCCTCGCTCGTCGTGCCCTTCGCCGGCCTCGCGCTCTTCGGCTGGTGGGCGGTCGAGACGGGCATCACGCTCGCGCCGACGACCGCCGAGGCCGGCGTGGCGCTCATCCCCCACTCCCTCACCATCGTCATCGAGATCCAGGCGTACGTCCTGCTGCTCCTCGGCGCCTTCCTGCTCGGGCGGTACTGGATCAGCCCACGCAGCATCGGGGCCGCGAACCGTCGACAGGCGTACGTCCGCGGGCTGCAGCGCATCGGACTGCTCGCGCTGCCTGCGCTCGCGCTGCTCATCGTCGGTGCGGTCTGGGAGGCGTACTCGCTGCGCTACCTCGTGCACCCGCTCGGCGAGCTGCTGCTGTGAGCGGGGCGAAGCGCATGCACCCTCCGCGCACCGTGCACCCCGAGCCGCGCCCGTTCGGCGCCCACCTGTCGATGCGGTGGTGGGTGCCGATCGCGATCACGCTCATCGTCGTCGCTGCGACCTACGGACTGCAGCTGCTCCTCAGCCTCGCCGCCGGCGCCGTCGAGATCTCGCTGCTCGACAAGGACCCCGAGGATGCGACGCTCACGCCGCTGACGTACGTCGCGACGAACCTGGCCATCATCCTCATCGCTCCGCTGACGATCGCCGCGCTCGCCACGATGGGCCGGATCCCGTGGCGCAGCGTCCTGTCGATCGGGCGAGGGTTCCAGTGGCGCAGCCTCGCGCGGTATCTGCTCGTCTTCGCCGCGCTGCTCGGCGTGGCGAACGTGCTCGTGCAGATCCTGCAGCCCGCTCCCCCGTCGGCGTTCGCGATCTCGGGCACCACCATCGCGCTGCTCGCTGCCGTGCTGCTCACCACACCGCTGCAGTCGGCGGCCGAGGAGCTCACGTTCCGCGGCGTCCTCACCGCGTCGTACGCATCCTGGATCCGTGCCGCCCGCCCAGCCCTCGTCGTCGGCATCGTGCTGTCGACCGCGCTGTTCGCGCTCCTGCACACCAGCGCCGACCCGTGGATGGTGCTGCACTACCTCGGCCTCGGCGGCAGCACCGCCGCGATGGCCGTCGTCGCTCGCGGCCTCGAGCCCGCCATCGCCTTCCACGTCGTCAACAACGTGCTCGCGATGGGCATCGGAGCGCTGCTGTCGAGCGGCGGTGGGATCGGGCAGGACCGCTCGGCAGGCGCCGCAGGCCCGTACATGCTCGTCTTCCTGGCCGCCGAGGTCGTGGCCGTGCTCGTGGTGTGGCTCGTGGAGCGACGCGCGTCCCGACGCGGGGGCTGACCCCCTAGCGACCGCGGACGTCGGCTGCTGCGACGCACTCCCCATCGACTCGCGCCCACGCCACCGCGCTCGCGTAGGCTTGCACTGTTCTGGTGTTCGGGTGTTATGGTGTTGTAGTACAGATGGAGCAGCGGATGCAGGTGGTGATCTCGACGAGTGCCTCGGTGCCGATCTACGAGCAGATCAAGACGCAGGTGCGTTCGGCGATCCTCTCGGGAGATGTCCCACCGGGCGCGACCCTGCCGTCGCTGCGACAGCTCGCGGCGGATCTGCGGGTGAGCGTCATCACGGTCACCCGCGCGTACAACGACCTGGTCGTCGAGGGACTCGTCCGCAACGACCACGGTCGCGGATTCGTGGTGCTCGACGTCGACCCCGGCGTCGCCGCGGGTGCATTGGAGGAGCGGGTCGCCGCCGCGCTGCGCGAGCTGCGGCTCGCGGCACGCGACGCACGCATCGACCTCGAGGCCATGCACCGCCGCCTCGACGAGACATGGAGGACACATGACTGACGACATGGTGCGGATCTCGGATCTGCGCATCGCACGGCCGGCCTTCGAGGTCGGCGACATCACGTTCACGATCCCGCGCGGCTCCGTCGTGGGGCTCGTGGGCCCCAACGGCGCGGGCAAGACCACGCTCATCCGCGCGCTCCTGGGGCTCCTGCCCTCCGATGCGGGCACGATCGAGGTGCTGGGGCACGCTGCCGGTGCGAACGCGGCGCTCGCGAAGACCGGCATCGTGCTCGACCAGCCCACCGCGGCGGGCGACTGGCGCGTGCACTCGCTCGGCCGCCGCCTCGCACCCTTCTACCCGGACTGGGACGACGCGCTGTTCGCCGAGCTCATCGCGCGATTCGACGTGCCGACGAGGCAGCGCGTCAGCGAGCTCTCCCGCGGGCAGGGCGTGAAGCTCTCGCTCGCATCCGCGCTCGCGCAGCGTCCGGAGCTGCTCGTGCTCGACGAGCCCTCGAGCGGCCTCGACCCCGCGTCGCGCCGCGAGGTCGGCGACGTCATCCGGCAGTTCATGGTCGATCCGCAGCACGCCGTGCTGTTCTCGACCCACATCACGACCGACCTCGACGCGTTGGCCGACGACCTCATCGTGCTCGTCGGCGGCAGGATCGCCCACCGCGGCACCCTCCTCGACGTGAAGGACGACTTCGCGATCGCGCGCGGCACCGGCTCGGTGCCGGACGGCACGCTCGGCGCGCAGCGCACGGGCGAGCGGTGGTCGGCGCTGATCCGCTCCGAGGACTCCCCGCACTTCGGCCCCGAGGTCGTGCTCGACGAGGCGACGATCGACGACATCATCATCCACCTGGCAGCCGAGCACGAGGAGGCAGCGGCATGAGCTTCGCATTCACCCGATTCGACCTGATGTCCTGGGTCCCCAGGAAGCAGACCCTGCTGCCGCTCGCCCTCGTCGTCGTCGTCGCCGCCGTGCTGCCGATCCCGGGGATGGCGATCGCCGCAGCGGCGCTCGTCACGTCGCTCATGCTGTCGGCGCCGTTCCTCGGCGACGAGCGCGACCGACTCGACACGCTGTACGGCGTGCTGCCGATCTCGCGGCAGTCGATCGTCGTGGGACGAGCGCTGTCGATCCTCGTCTACGGCGCGGCCGCGATCGCCGTCGCGACGGCGGCGACGCTGGTCGTGGCGGCCGTCCGCGACACCGCCGTCGTCCCCGAGATCCTGCTGATCGCGTTCGCCGCGGCGTTCGCGATCATCGGCCTCTCCGTCGGCGTGCAGCTGCCGGTGCTGTTCCGCGTCGGTTACTCGCGCGGCCGATTCATGGTCTACGCCCCCACGATCCTCATCGCCGGCGGCGCATGGCTCGGCCAGGCCCTCGGCGTGCTCGGCGACGCGACGTTCGCGGCCCTGTCGATCGAGCTGATCGTCGGCGTCTGCGTCGCGATCGGCGTCGTCGGCATCGTCGTCGGCACCGCCGTCGCCGCGCGTCTCTACGCGACGCGCGAGATCCGCTGACCCGCCCGAGGGTCGAGAGAGGTCATCATGAACGAACGCCGCAACTCCCGCCTGTTCCTGCTGAGCGTCATCGTGCCGCTCGCTGCCATCTGGCTCGTCCTGCGCTTCGTCTTCGACGTCCCGATCGCGATCATCACGGTCGTGGTCACGGTGATCGCCGTCGCGACCGTGGTGGTCTGGAACCGTCGAGCGCGGCGCGCCCGCGAGGCGCGCCACGACGTCGAGCGCTGACGATCGACCGCCGCGGGCGACGCGTGGCCACACGATGACGCGGACCATGGCTCGATGCATGCAAGTATCTGCGTATGCGTGCAGAGAGCGATGGAACGGTCGAGCGGGTCGAGCTGGCGGTCGAGGTGTTCGCGATGCTCGCGGACGTCACCCGCGTGCGCATCCTGCTCGCGCTCCGCGACGGTGAGCAGTCGGTTGGCGACCTCGCGATCGCCGTCGATCGATCGGCGCCGGCGGTGTCGCAGCACCTGGCGAAGCTGCGTCTGTCGCGCATGGTCCTCACCCGCCACGAGGGCACCCGCATCCACTATCGACTCGCCGACGATCACGCCAGCGAGCTCATCGCCGTCGCGATGCATCAGGCCGAGCACATCCTCGGCGTCGCATCCCGGCACGACCCCGTCATCGAGCCAGCGGATGCCGACCGTGCGTGAGGTGCTGCGCGATCGCGCGTATGCGCAGCTGTTCGCTGCGCAGATCGTGGCGCTGCTCGGCACGGGGCTGCTGACCGTCGCCCTCGGCCTGCTCGCGTTCGACCTCGCCGGCGGGGACGCCGGAGTCGTCGTCGGCATCGCCCTGACGATCAAGATGCTGGCGTACGTCGGCGCCGGCCCGGTCCTCATCGCGCTCACGAGTCGCATTCCGCGGAAGACGCTGCTCGTCGTCGCCGACGTCGTGCGCGCCGCGATCGCGCTGCTCCTGCCGTTCGTCACGGACGTGTGGCAGATCTACGTGCTCATCTTCGTGCTGCAGTGCGCGTCCGCGACCTTCACGCCAGCGTTCCAGGCCGTCATCCCGGAGATCCTGCCCGACGAGCGCCAGTACACGCGGGCGCTCTCCCTGTCGCGCCTCGCCTACGACCTCGAGGCGCTGGTGAGTCCGGCGATCGCGGCCGCCCTGCTGACCGTCATCAGCTCCTCGAACCTCTTCTTCGGCACCGTCGCCGGCTTCATCGTCTCCGCGACGCTCGTCATCGCGACGCGCTTCCCGACCATCACCGCGGATGCCCCATCGCCGTTCCTCGAGCGGCTCACGCGCGGCGTGCGAGTGTTCGGCCGCCATGCGGAGCTCCGGGCGCTGCTCGCCCTGAACCTCGCCGTCGCAGCGCCCACGGCGATGGTCATCGTCAACACCGTCGTGCTCGTCCAGGACGACCTCGGCCGACCGCAGCCAGACGTCGCGATCCTGCTCGCCGCATACGGCGCTGGGTCGATGCTCGTCGCGCTGGCGCTTCCCCGGCTCCTCGACCGCATCGCAGAGCGCACGGTCATGCTCGCGGGCGCGGCCGCCGTCGGGGCAGCGCTGCTCGCGATCGCCGGCGTGCTGATCGTCGCGCGCGACCCTGCCTGGATGCTGCTGCTGACGCTGTGGGCGATGCTCGGCGCCGGCAACGCAGCCATCCTCACCGCCGCACCGCGCCTCGTGCGCCGCAACGCGTCGACGAGCGAACGTCCAGCCGCGTTCGCAGCCCAGTTCGCCCTCTCGCACGCGTGCTTCATCGTCACCTACCCACTCGCCGGCATCCTCGGAGCCAGCATCGGGCTCGGATGGACCGCACTCCTGCTCGGCGGCGTCGCGATCGCTGCGACCGCAGGAGCGACGACGCTGTGGCGCAGCCGCGTCCCCGCGTAGAGCGCGAGCGTCCCGACGGTCGCCGACCTGGGATCCGGGCCGAGCGGGGACGTCGCGCCCGGGTCACACGTTGAAGCGGAACTCCACCACGTCGCCGTCGACCATCGTGTAGTCCTTGCCCTCGATGCGCACGCGGCCCTTGGCCTTCGCCTCGGCCATCGAGCCCGCCGCATCCAGGTCGTCGAACGAGACGACCTCGGCCTTGATGAAGCCCTTCTCGAAGTCCGTGTGGATGACGCCGGCCGCCTGCGGCGCGGTCCATCCCTTGCGGATCGTCCAGGCGCGCGACTCCTTCGGACCCGCCGTGAGGTAGGTCTGCAGGCCGAGCGTGTCGAAGCCGATGCGAGCCAGCTGGTCGAGGCCCGACTCGTCCTGCCCGAGCGACTGCAGCAGCTCGAGCGCCTCGTCGGGCTCGAGGTCGACGACAAGGCGGCCCGAGCGAAGCAGGTCATCGCGATAGACGCTGTGTTCGTCGAGATGCACGCCGGCCTCGACGAGCAGGCCGAGGACGGCTTCACCTTCTCGACGCTGTTCGACGACGGCACCGCCTCCGGCGTGCCGTTCTCGGTCGCGCGCGGCATCATCGTCTGGACCATCGAGTCCGTGCAACAGGCGGGCGCGCAGATCGCCGTCGCCGGCAGCGCGATCTACAGCGCGCCTGACGACGGCGCAGCCGCCGTAGCGCTGCGGGCCACGCTCTAGACGGACTGATCCGAGTCGGGCGAGCTCGAGCGCTGGAGCTCACCTGCGGCTAGACGCACCGCGCACCGCCGCACGCGAAGCGGAACTACACCGCGTCGCAGTCCGCGTTTCCAGAGAGCCAGAATCTCCACGACACGGCTGCCTCAACTGGCGGAGGTTCGTCCGCTGACGACTCGCCGACTTCCGGGGAACCAGGAAAACCGATCAGGTGACAAACTCATGTAGTTGCAGCCGCTCCGAGCTCAGCGAGTCGCATGCCAGAGGACAGAGAATGCGCCTGAATAGTCTGCTTGTTTCAAATCTTCGCGCGGTCGATCGCTTCGAGGTCGATGATCTAGGCAGTTTCGTGATGATTGCTGGCCAGAACGGTTCTGGTAAATCATGCGTCTTCGACGCGATTCGCCTTCTTAAGTCCCTGTACGGCGGCTATTCAGCAAACGAATACCATCAGTGGTTTGGCGAATTTGCGATTAACTTGCAAGACCGACGCGCGCTCCGCCCGATGTTTCGGGATCCCACTCGACCACTCGAGGTCCGTGCTCAGCTCGAACTCGCCGAGTCCGAGCACGCCTATATCCTGGAAAATCTTGAAGAGTTGGCGTTTCCAGTGGCTTGGCAACAGGTGACAGGTCAGCCGGTCGACCACTGGAGCTTCAACCGCGTTTCGGTGGCCACCCAGGTCGCTGCATTTAAACCACAAACCGATGCCATCATCGCCGAGATAAGGGCAGCAGTCGAGGGCGTTGGCAGAACCCAAGAACTGGCCGTCCAAATTCTTCCAAGCGGCGAACTCAGTCTGCAATCCTCCATGATCTCTCAACTCGCCTTCCAGACGTACGCTCCAAGGAATCTGGGAACTGTTGAGTACCATAGCGCCTCCCGCGCCTACACGCGTCAGGACGTAGGGGGAATCAACCTCGACAAGCGGACTTTCGAAGATCAGAGACGCCAGTCAGGCCTGTACAATTGGCAGGCGAAGTACCAGAATGTGAAGAGCGAGCTCGCTTCGAGCTACATTCGCGACCTTATTGCAAAGGAATCCGGTGCGTCACGCGACCCGGGCGAAAGTGTCAATGAAACTCTTTCAGAGCTGTTCCGGACCTTCTTCCCGGACAAGACGTACAGTGGTGTGCAGCCCCTCGAGGGCGGCAGCCTGGAATTCCCCGTTCTGGTTCCCGGTGGCGGGTCGCATGACATCGACGACCTGAGCTCCGGCGAAAAGGAGATTCTCTACGGCTATCTTCGTCTGCGCAATGCAACCCCACGTGGATCGGTGATCCTTCTCGACGAGCCTGAATTGCATCTGAACCCGAGCCTGCTCCACGGTTTCGCGGATTTCTATTACAGGCACCTCGGAGTTGCACAAGACAATCAACTATGGCTCGTGACCCACTCGGACACTCTCCTACGCCAAGCCGTAGGAAACGCCAATTACCGAGTCTTCCACATGACTCCGGCTTCGGCTAGCGGCGGGAGCGTAAATCAAGCGAATGCCGTACATTTGGACGACGACCTGGATCGGGCGATCGTTGATCTCGTCGGGGATCTTGCAGCATATCGCCCCACAGCCAAGGTGGTGATTCTTGAGGGTAGCGGACAGGGCAGTGATGGCTTCGACGTAACGGTCGTTCGCCGCCTCTTTCCTGACGTCGCCAAACGCGTCAACCTGGTGAGTGGAGGTTCAAAGACCCGTGTTCGCGGCCTCTACACGCTGCTTGCGTCCACGGCTGACCAACTAGGCGGCGCTAATCGTTTCTACAGCATCACGGACAGGGACCGGGACCCAGTCTCGGATCAGCCGCATATGAAGCAGTGGGATCGCTATCACATCGAGAACTACTTGATGGAGCCCGTGTTCGTCCGTCAAGCGACTCGAGCTCTGACCGGGTCGGATCCCTTCAGCACAGACGAAGACGCATCCGAGGCTCTCCGCCGGGCCGCGCTGGAGCTAGTTGACGAGATCGCGGTCAAACTAGTTCGAACGCGCATCAATGAGCGGGCAATTAACGCACTCAGTCTCGGCGCGGAGGCATCATCGACTCAGGCTGCGTCTCAATTGTCAACATCCCTGGCGAACAGTGCTTCTCGTCTTTCTGAGCTCAGCCGCGAAAACACCAGTGACGCCGTGGGCCATCTTCTGGCCGCAGAACGCCAGCGCCTGGCCGACGCGTGTGAGTCCGAGCGCTGGCTCGCCGAGTTCCCGGGTCGCGACATCCTAAAGCGCTTCGTGCGCGATCACGCCAACGTGAAGTACGAGGCTTTCGTCAACCTCATTCTTGATCGCATGGCGGAAGCGAACTTTCAACCACCCTCGATGAGGGATGCGCTTTACGCGATAGTCGACGATTGACGGAACACGAGTTGGCGCGTCGATCGTCCGCAAGGATCCATGAGGAGTCCCCCGCCTGCCGGATCAGTCGCCTCCCATCTTCCCCGCGGACCTAGTCCACTGCGGAAGGTCTCCACGGACCGCCTCAATGCTGCGACTTGCTGGGGGTTTCCATCAACCACTACTACCGATCGAATCGCGGTGAAGCCTCGCCAAAAGCAAGCGCTTCGGGTGACCAGCTACATGGTCAATGGAGCTCGAGCCCGACCCTGCGGATGCCGACCCCTTTCGGCACGTCGGGTGTCCGCCTTCAGCGGCCACTTCAGAAACACCCGAGGGCGTCGCTCACACGTTGAAGCGGAACTCCACCACGTCGCCGTCGACCATCGTGTAGTCCTTGCCCTCGATGCGCACGCGGCCCTTGGCCTTCGCCTCGGCCATCGAGCCCGCCGCATCCAGGTCGTCGAACGAGACGACCTCGGCCTTGATGAAGCCCTTCTCGAAGTCCGTGTGGATGACGCCGGCCGCCTGCGGCGCGGTCCATCCCTTGCGGATCGTCCAGGCGCGCGACTCCTTCGGACCCGCCGTGAGGTAGGTCTGCAGGCCGAGCGTGTCGAAGCCGATGCGAGCCAGCTGGTCGAGGCCCGACTCGTCCTGCCCGAGCGACTGCAGCAGCTCGAGCGCCTCGTCGGGCTCGAGGTCGACGAGCTCCGACTCGACCTTCGCGTCGAGGAAGACGGCCTTCGCGGGCGCGACGAGCGCCGACAGCTCGGCCTTGCGTGCGTCGTCGGTGAGCACCGCCTCGTCGACGTTGAACACGAACAGCATCGGCTTGGCGGTCATGAGGCCGAGCTCGCGCAGCAGCGTCAGGTCGACGTCGGATGCCGACAGCAGCTCGCCGGCGTCGAGCACGGCCTTCGCCTGCTCGGCGGCGGCGAGCACGGCGGGGTCCGCCTTCTTGCCGCGCACCTCCTTCTCGAGGCGTGTGATCGCCTTCTCGAGCGTCTGCATGTCGGCGAGGGCGAGCTCGGTGTTGATCGTCTCGAGGTCGCTCGCCGGGTTCACGGCGCCTGCGACGTGCACGACGTCACCGTCTGCGAAGCCGCGCACGACCTGCGCGATCGCGTCGGCCTCGCGGATGTTCGCGAGGAACTGGTTGCCGAGCCCCTCGCCCTCGCTCGCGCCCGCGACGATGCCGGCGATGTCGACGAACGAGACGGTCGCGGGGAGGATCTTCGCGGATCCGTGGATCTCGGCCAGGCGCTCCAGGCGCGGATCGGGCAGCTCGACCACGCCCACGTTGGGCTCGATGGTCGCGAACGGATAGTTCGCCGCCAGCACCGAGTTCTTGGTGAGCGCGTTGAAGAGGGTGGACTTGCCCACGTTGGGGAGTCCGACGATGCCGATGGTGAGTGCCACGAGCCTCGAGCCTACCGGCGACGCCGCGACCGGCCGTCCAGGCCGCCGCGCCTGCGACGCCCGTGCCGTGCGCGAGAGGATGGCGGGATGATCGCCGCATCCGCGACCCACGTCCTGCCAGACGGCTGGAGCACGCGCGCACCGGAGCCAGCCGACGTCGACGCGCTCGTGCGCGTGCACGCCGACGCGCTCGCCGCCGCAGGCAGGCCCGCCCCCGGGGATCTCGCGCACGAGGCCGCGCGCATCGCGGAGCTCGTGGCGGGGCCGAGCTCGTGGACGCGCAGGCAGCTCGTCGCAGGGCCCCACGGCGAGCCGCCCGCAGCCTGGGCCAGCGTGCACGACCGCGCAGCCGGCCGCACCATCGTCACCCTCGAGATCGGCCGCGAACGCCCCGAGGTCGCCGACCGGGTCGCCGACGCGCTGCTCGCGTGGGCGGCGGAGGCGGCGGCGGGCATCGCGAGGCTCCGCGGGCTCGACGCCACCCAGCTCGACGCGAGCGCCCACAGCGGCGATGCCAGGCAGCATCGCTGGCTCGAGCGCGCCGGCTACCGGCACGTGCGCACCTGGCTGCAGATGACGCGACCCGTGACCGCAGCCGACGCCCCAGCCCCCGCGCCCCGCCCGGGCGTGACGGTGCGACGCGTCGCGACCTCGCCGTCTGGCATCCCCGTCGCCGCAGACCTGCAGGCCGTGCACCTCGTGCTCGAGCGCTCCTTCGCCGACCACTTCAACTCCTACCGCGAGTCGTTCCCCGAGTTCATCGCACGGCTGCGCGAGGACCCGGGGCACCGCTGGGACCACTGGTGGCTCGCAGAGGTGACGATGGACGACGGCAGCGTGCTGCCAGGCGGGGCGCTCGTCGCCTCCGCGTCGCCCGCGGCCGCAGACGGCACGCGGGGCACCTACGTGGAGTACATCGGCGTGCACCGCCGTGCGCGCGGACGCGGCGTCGCGAAGGCGCTGCTCGCGGCCGTGCTCGCCGACGCCGCCGACCGCGGACGCGCATCCGTCGCCCTCGAGGTCGACCGCGACTCCCCCACGGGCGCCGACGGCCTGTACCGCGCGCTCGGCTGGGACACGGCGTACGAGACGCAGTCGTGGCACGCGGAGGCTGCCGTCGACCTCGACGAGGAGCCGGGCACGCACTGACGCGCAGCGCGCATCGACACGCCGCCCCAATGGCGAGGAATACTCACAGCATCGTTCGCGTTGGATGAGGGCATGCAGGTTGAGATCTGGTCCGACATCGCGTGCCCCTGGTGCTACATCGGCAAGCGCCGCTTCGACGCAGCCCTCGCGCAGTTCCCCCACCGCGACGCCGTCGAGGTCACGTACCGCTCCTACCAGCTCGACCCGACGCTGCCCGAGCACTACGACGGCACCGAGGCCGAGTACCTCGCCGCCGCGAAGGGCATCCCCGTCGAGCAGGCCGAGCAGATGTTCGCCCACGTCTCGCAGCAGGCCCGCTCGGTGGGTCTCGCCTACGACTTCGACGCGCTCGTCGTCGCCAACAGCATGCGTGCCCACCAGATCCTGCACCTCGCGAAAGAGCACGGCGTGCAGTCGGAGGTGAAGGAGGCGCTGCTCGCGGCGCACTTCGAGCAGGGCCGCGACATCGCCGACGCCGGGCTCCTCGAGTGCATCGCGTCGGCCGAGGGCGTGCCCGCCGACGCCGTGCAGCAGGAGCTCGCCACCGGATCCCGCATCGCAGCGGTGCAGCAGGACGTCGCCGACGCGCGTGCCCTCGGCATCCAGGGCGTGCCGATGGTCGTGCTCGACCGCACGTACGGCGTCTCGGGCGCTCAGCCGACCGAGGTCTTCCTCGACGCGCTCACCCAGGCCTGGGCGGCGAGCTCGCCGCTGCAGACCGTGGGCGCCTCGGCCGACGGCGAGGTGTGCGGGCCAGACGGCTGCGCGTAGCCGCTGCTCGCGCTCGGCCGGGCGCGAGATGACGCTGAGCGGCCACTCGGGGGGAATGCTCCCTCGAGCGACCGCTCAGCGTCACCTCGTGCACGCCGGACGGCGCCGCTACCCCACGCGCACGCGCGTCGGCGTGACGCGCGCGATCTGCCGCAGGTGCCCCTCGTCGTCTGGCGGCAGCGGCTCGCCGTCGTACTTCACCGCGAGGCGCGTCGCGAGCGCCGACGTCGGATCGTCGACGAGCTCGACCGTGCCCCGCACCTCGAGGAAGTGCTCGGGATCGACGCGCGAGGTGATGAGCACGCTGACCCTGGCGTCGCGGCGGATGTTCTGCGTCTTGCGCAGGTGCCGCTTCATCGGGATGAGCAGCGTGTCGCCGTCGCGCCCCACCCACACGGCGGTCACCTGCGGCGACCCGTCGGGCTCGATCGTCGCGAGCGCGGCGACGTTGGGCTCGTCGAGCAGGTCGGCCGCCTGGTCGGGGATGCGGACGCCGGTCATGCGGCGCCCTCGGGGTCCTGCGTGCGCTCCATGATGCCGATGACGTTGCCTGCGGGGTCGGTCGTCCAGGCGATGTCGGGCCCGCGACCGGCGCCGTGCACGATGCCGCGCTCGTCGTGGTGGAACCCGTCGTAGCGGAGGATCTCGGCGCCGCGCGCGACCACGTCGTCGATCGCCGTCGGCAGGTCGGGCACGACGAGGTTCAGCACGGTGAACGCCGCGGGCTCGTGATCGGGTCTCGGGTAGACGAGCACGCTCGCGCCGCCGGGCAGCGCGAGGAACAGCATGCCGCCTGCGTCCTTCACGACGAGGCCGAGCACCTCGCGGTAGAAGCGCGCTGCGGCATCGGTGTCTGGCACGGCGAAGCCGCTGAATCCCTCGATGTAGTCGGGCATGGACCACCTCCTGCACCGAGCCTGGCGAGGCGGTCCGGTCGTCGCAACAGGTTGCGCCCACAGCGTGCGCGGCGCCGCAGCCGCGGTGGGACGATGGCACCGTGGCGCCCCCAGCACCCCTCGACGTGAGCGTCGAACCACCGCCGCTCGGCGGCCCTCGCATCCTGAGCCAGCGCTGGAGCGACGTCGTGTTCGTGCACTGGCGCATCGACGCGTCGCTCGTGGCACCCCATCTGCCGCCCGGCTGCGAGCCCGACGTGCACGACGGCAGCGCATGGGTCGGCCTCGTCGCGTTCGGCATGTCGCGCAGCGCGTTCCTCGGCGGCCCGCCCGTGCCGTGGCTCGGCGACTTCCCCGAGGTCAACGTGCGGCTGTACGCCATCGACGGCGCCGGGCGGCGCAGCGTCGTGTTCGCGAGCCTCGACGCCGAGCACCTGCTGCCGGTGCTCGTCGCCCGCGTGGGGTTCGGGCTCCCCTACCGGTGGGCGGCGATGCGGCAGGGGCGACGCGGCGATCTCGTCGCCTACCGCACGCGGCGCCACGGCGACCCGGATGCGCGCTCGCATCTCGTCGTGCGCGCGCTGCGGGAGGGTGATGGCGAGCCCGCACGCGTGGCCGAGCCGCTCGCGACGTTCCTCACGGGCAGGTGGGGCTTCCACGAGCGGCACCTCGGGGCCACGATCTTCTGCAGGAACGAGCACGAGCCGTGGCCGCTGCAGCGCGCGGAGCTCGTGCACCTCGACGACGGTCTGCTCGCCGCGGCGGGCTTCGACGGCGTCGCCGAGCGCGAGCCCGACAGCGTGCTGTTCGCCTCCGGCGTGTCGACCCGGTTCACCCTGCCTCGCGCGTGAGGGTCGCCGCAAGCGCTTGCGGGCACGTCGGGCGTTCGGCCTATCGTCGAGGCATGGCGATCCGCAAGGTGGTGACGGTGCACGGCACGGTGCAGGGAGTCGGGTTCCGCTGGGCTGCGAAGGCGGAGGCCGAGCGGCTCGGCGTGGGAGGCAGCGCCCGCAACCTGCTCGACGGGTCGGTCGAGGCCGTCGTCGAGGGCGAGCCCGACGCGGTCGAGGCCATGCTGGCGTGGCTGCAGCAGGGCCCGCCGTCGGCAGCCGTGACCGGCGCCGACGCCGTCGACGACGAGCCGCGCGGCGCCGCGACCTTCACGATCCACTGACGCACGAGCCACGCACGCACGGCCGACGACGAGGGAGTCGACGATGGACGAGACGTGGCGCACCATCGACGAGCGGCTGCACGCCTGGTACGAGGCACCCTCGCACCGCGCGGGCGCGGAGCTCGCAGCGCGCATCGTGGCGTCGGCCGGTCGCCTCGTCGACGTCGACGTGCGCGCGCGCGGCGTGCGCGTGCGGCTCGATCGCGACGAGGTGGGGCTCGCTCCCTCGATCGACGCCGCAGCGCGCGAGCTCGGCCTCTCGCCCGCGCCGTCGAGGCTGCAGTCGCTGCGCATCGTGATCGAGACGCCGAGCGTCGACGCGCTCGCGCCGTTCTGGGCGCTCGCGCTCGGCTACGGCCGGCACGCGACCGACGCCGGCGAGCTGCTGGCCGATCCGTGGCGCCGCGACCCACCGGTGCTGCTCGTGCACGACCGCGAGGCACGTCCGCTGCGCGAGCGCATGCACGTCGACGTCGTGCGCCCCGCGGCGGCGGTCGCGGCATTCGGCGACGCGACGGGGCCGGCGTCCGGACCGTTCGGCGTCCGCCGCAGCGACGCAGACGGCAACGAGATCGACGCGGTGCCCGGCGACCCGCTCGAGGGCGCGACCGACTGGTGGACGCTCTTCGCGGCCGTCGCCCGCTACGCCGTGCCCTCGGCCGAGGCCGCGTGCGAGCTGGTGCGCACCGCTGCGCGGCTCGCCGACGAGGCGGGCGAGCGGCTCGGCATCGACCTGCGTCCTGGCTCCGTCACGCTCGACGGGGGCAAGGATGCGTGGGAGGCCGACGGCGCGGCCCGGCCCGCGTTCGTCGCCCTCGCCGCGGCCATCCAGCACGCAGCGCGAGCGGCGGGCGCGACGACGCTGCACGGCGGGCTGCGGTTCGTGCAGCTGGGGCTCGACGCCGTCGACGTCGCAGCGTCGCGCGCGGTGTGGCGGGCGATCCTCGCCAGCGAGCACGACCCGCGCGCGCACGTCACCGACCTCGTCGACCCGCTGGGCATCGGCCACGTGCTGTTCCTGCAGGAGATGGACGCCTCGGAGCACGAGCGGCGCGCGCAGCGGCCGCGCATCCGCCTCGACGTGCTCGTGCCGGTCGACGCCGTCGCGCAGCGGGTCGACGCCGTCGTCGCGGCAGGCGGTCGCGTGCTCGAGCAGCGCGACCACCGCACGGTCGTCGCCGACCCCGAGGGCGCGCTCGCGACGTTCGTCGCCGGCTGAGCGCGGCTACGCCTGGGAGGCTGCGCGCGCCGCCCGGCGGCGCTGCGCAGCGCTGAACATGAGCAGCCACGCGGCCGCCGTCACCACCGACGCGCCCGCGACGACGAACGAGCCGGCCGCCGAGGGCGCGGAGCCCACGAGGAAGGGCAGCGCCGCCGTCACGAGCGCCTGCACGACCGATGCCGTGAGCCACCGCTGCCACCACGAGCCGGTGCCGAGGTACCCCAGCAGCACCGACACCGCCACCGAGGCGACGATCGTGCCGACGAAGCCCGCCTCGGCATCGACCTCGAGCCGCCACGCCGCCCACGCGAGGCCGACGGCGACGCTCGCCCACATGCGTCCCAGGCGCGGCTCGACGAGCGGCTGCAGCGTGCCGCGCCAGCCGAGCTCGAGCGCGAGCGCCGCAGGCAGGGCGAGCAGCGCGAGCAGCCACGGCGAGCCGTCGACGTCGCCGCCGGCTCCTGGCACGAGCGCGGTGCCGAGCGCCACGAGCCCCACGAGCACGACCGCCGAGCCGACGCCGAGGATCGTGTGCGCCGCGACCTGCCTGCGCGAGACGGCCACCGGCAGCATCGCGGCGAGCCAGCGGCGGCCGATGAGCCACGTGAGACCCGCGCCCAGCGCGGGCGCGAGCCACAGCAGCGACGGCACGTCGGCGCTCGCCGACGGGTCGACGAGGCGCGCGGCGCCGCCTGCGACGAACGTGGTGACGACGAACGTCGCCACCGCCCACCAGGGGCTCACCGCTCCTCCGCGAGCCCCAGCTCGATGAGCTCGGTGATGAGCTCGCCGTAGTCGAGCCCCGTCGCACCCCATGCGAGCGGGAACATCGAGATGGTGGTGAAGCCCGGCATCGTGTTGATCTCGTTCACGACGACGCCGTGCTGCTCGGAGAGGAAGAAGTCGACGCGGGCGAGCCCGGATCCCTCGATCGCGTCGAACGCGCGGATCGCGGTCTGCTGCACCGCGGCCGTCGACGCCTCGTCGAGGTCGGCCGGGCACACGACCCTCGCGCGATCCGGGTCGACGTACTTCGCGTCGAAGTCGTAGAACTCGCCGGGTCGCAGCACGATCTCGCCGGGGAGCGAGGCGCGCGGCATGCCGCCGTCGCGGCCCTGCAGCACGGCCACCTCGACCTCGCGGCCCGGGCATCCGGCCTCGATCAGCACCCGCGAGTCCTCCGCGAACGCCTCCGCCATCGCGCCACCCAGGTCGATGAGCGAGTCGACGCGCGAGACGCCCACGCTCGAGCCCGCACGCGCGGGCTTCACGAACAGCGGCATCGTGAGGTCGCCGAGGCGCGTGCGGATCGCCTCCGGATCGGCATCCCACTCGCGTCGCTGCACCGTGATCCACGGCGCCACCGTGATGCCCGCGTGCGCGAGCACCGTCTTCGTGAAGTGCTTGTCCATGCCGACGGCGCTCGCCAGCACGCCGTTGCCGACGTACGGGAGGCCGGCGAGCTCGAGCATGCCCTGCACGGTGCCGTCCTCGCCGAAGCGGCCGTGCAGGATGGGGAACACCACGTCGACGTCGCCGAGCGAGCGCATGGAGCCGGCGTCGTCGATCGCCACGAGCTCGCGCGAGTCGGTCGTCGCCGGCAGCAGCACGCGGTCGCCAGCGACGACCTCCGGCATGCTCGCGAGCGTCATGGCGTCGGGCGCGTCGGGCTGCAGCCGCAGCTCGCCGGAGCGGCTGATGCCGATCGGCACGACGTCGAAGCGGTCGCGGTCGATGTGGGCGAGCACGCTGCCTGCGGTGGCGCACGAGATCGCATGCTCGCTCGAACGGCCGCCGAACAGCAGGGCGACGCGGATGCGGTCGGTCACGAGAGCATCTCCAGGGTGGGCTCGGCGTCGTCGGTCGTGAGGTGCGGGGCGATGTCCTTCGGATCCATCGCCTCGTCGATCACGAGCCGAACCTGCTCGAGGATGGGCATCGGGATGCCGCGCGCGGCGGCGAGCTCGGCGACGGGGGCGATCGACGACAGCCCCTCCGCCACCTGGTTCATGCGGGCGACGACGTCCTGCCGCGAGTAGCCGAGGCCGAGGAGCCTGCCAGCGGTGAAGTTGCGCGACAGCGGCGACGCGCACGTGGCGATGAGGTCGCCGAGGCCCGCGAGGCCGTGCATCGTCTCGGGCTTCGCACCGTGGGCGACGGCGAACGCCGTGAGCTCGGCGAGGCCGCGCGTGATGATCGACGCCTTCGTGTTCTCGCCGTAGCCGACGCCGTCGACGATGCCGATCGCGACGGCGACGAGGTTCTTCAGCACGCCGCCGAACTCGGTGCCGATGACGTCGTCGTTCACGAACGAGTGGAAGTAGTCGTTGCGGGCGACGCGCGCGACGGCCATCGCGGTGTCGAGGTCGCTGCACGACACGACGGCGGCGGTCGGATGCTCCTGCGCGATCTCGAGCGCGAGGTTCGGACCCGACACGACGGCGACGCGCTCGGGGCCGACGTGCGCGGCCTCGGCGATGACCTCGCTCATGCGCAGGCGCGTGCCGGCCTCGACGCCCTTCATGAGGCTCACGAGCGGCACGTCGCGCGGCAGCACGGGCAGCAGGTCGGCGAGCGTCTGCCGCAGCTGCTGGCTGGGCACGGCGAGGTAGATCTGCTGCGCGCCCGCGACGGCGGCTGCGGCATCCGACGTCGCCGTGAGCGACGCGGGCAGCGTGATGCCGGGCAGGTAGCGGGTGTTGCGTCGCGACTCGGCGATCTCCCTGGCCGCCTCCGGCCTGCGCGCCCACATCGTCACGGCGTTGCCGCCGTCTGCGAGCACCTTCGCGAACGTCGTGCCCCAGCTGCCGGCGCCGAGCACCGCGACGTCAGCCATCGAAGCGTCCCGTCTCGCTCTGCCCTCGCTTGACCGGATCCCACCGCTCGGCAGGCGGCTGCTCGTCGCGCAGCTGAGCCAGCAGCGCCGTGATCGACGTCATGACGGCGTCGGTGGCGCGCAGCAGCGTCGCCTGGTCGAGCGGGCCGCCCCGGTACGCGTCGAGGTCGACGGGCTCGCCGAACAGCACGTCGATGCGCTTGCGCGGGAGAGGACGGATGCCCTTCGCGTAGCGCGGCATGAGGCGCTGCGCGCCCCAGTGCGCCACGGGCACGATCGGCACGCCGGCCTGCAACGCCATGCGCACGGCGCCCGTCTTGCCGCGCATCGGCCACAGCTCCGGGTCGCGCGTCAACGTGCCCTCCGGGTAGATGATGACCGCCTGCTGCTGGTCGACGAGCGCGCGCGCCGCCTGCATGGGGTCGGCGTCGCGTGCCACGCCGTCGCGGTCGACGGGGACCTGCCCCGTCGCTCGCATGACCTGGCCGAGCACCGGCACGCGGAAGAGGCTCTTCTTCGCGAGGAAGCGGGGCGCGCGCCCCGCCTTCCACAACGCTGCGCCGACGACGATCGGATCGATCTCGCTCATGTGGTTCGGCGCGAGCACGAACGGCCCCGTCTGCGGCACGCGCTCCGCATGGTGCAGCCGGATGTCGGCCATCGCCGTCAACGGCGGCACGACCACGCCCGCGAGGACGCGGAACGCGGGCGTGCGCTCGCTGTGGCGAACCATGGTCATCCGTCGACGTCGAAGTCGGCGCCGAGCACCGTCAGCTTCTCGATGAACCGCTCGTAGCCGCGCGCGATGATGCCGACGTTGGAGATGCGCGAGGTGCCCTCGGCCGTGAGCGCCGCCACGAGGTGGCTGAAGCCGCCGCGCAGGTCGGGCACGACGATGTCGGCGCCGTGCAGCATCGTCGGGCCTGCGATGACCGCAGAGTGCTCGTAGTTGCGCTGCCCGAAGCGGCACGCGTGGCTGCCGAGGCACTCCGTGTGGATCTGGATCGTCGCACCCATGTCGCGCAGCGCCTCCGTGAAGCCGAAGCGCTGCTCGTACACGGTCTCGTGCACGATCGAGATGCCCTTCGCCTTCGCGAGCGCGACGACGAGCGGCTGCTGCCAGTCGGTCATGAAGCCGGGGTGCACGTCGGTCTCGACGACGACGGGCTTGAGGTCGCCGCCCGGATGCCAGAAGCGGATGCCGTCGTCCTCGATCTCGAACGCGCCACCGACCTTGCGGTACACGTTGAGGAACGTCGTCATCTCCTGCTGGCGTGCGCCGCCGACGAAGATGTCGCCGCCGGTCGCGAGCGCCGCGCACGCCCACGACGCGGCCTCGTTGCGGTCGAACAGGGCGGTGTGGCTGTAGCCGACGAGATGGTCGACGCCCTCGATGCGGATCGTGCGGTCGGTGTCGACCTGGATCTCGGCGCCCATCTTCTGCAGGATCGCGATGAGATCCATGATCTCCGGCTCGACGGCCGCGTTCGACAGCTCGGTGCGGCCCTTCGCGCGCGTCGCGGTGAGCAGCACCTGCTCGGTCGCGCCGACCGACGGGTAGGGCAGCTCGACCTTCGCGCCGTGCAGCCCACCCGGCGCGGTCATGCGGATGCCCGTGGGGAGCTTCTCGACGACGGCACCGAAGTTGCGCAGCACCTCGAGGTGGTAGTCGATGGGGCGGTCGCCGATGTGGCAGCCGCCGAGGTCGGGGATGAACGCCTCGCCGAGACGGTGCAGCAGCGGCCCGCAGAACAGGATCGGGATGCGGCTGGAGCCTGCGTGCGCGTTGATCGACGTCTCGTGGGCGCTCTCGACGTTCGCCGGGTCGAGCCGCATCGTGTCGCCGAGCGTCTCCACGGCGACGCCGTGGATCTCGAGCAGCCCGCGCACGACGCGCACGTCGCTGATGGCGGGCATCGAGCGCAGCTCGGACGGAGTGTCTGCCAGGAGCGCGGCGACCATCGCCTTCGTGACGAGGTTCTTGGCGCCCTTCATCTCGATGCGGCCGCGCAGCGGCTTGCCGCCGCGGATGGTCAGCGCATCGACGTCGAGGCCCGTGGCCTTCGTCGAGGTCGCGGAGAGCTGGTCAGCGTTCACCGGGTTCCCGTCTGCACCGGCAGCGTCCTCGGCATCCATGAGGGGCGGGTGGCCTCGAAGGCCGTGATCCGCTCCTCGTCGCGCAGCGTGAGCGCGATGTCGTCGAGGCCCTCGAGGAGGCGCCAGCGCGTGTAGTCGTCGATCTGGAAGTCGATCGTCTCGTCGCCGATCGTCACGGTACGGGCAACGAGGTCGACGGTGGTCTGCATTCCCGGGCTCGCCTCGGCGGCCGCCCAGAGGCGCTCGACGGCCTCCTCGGCGATGACGCCCGTCAGCAGGCCCTGCTTGCCGGCGTTGCCGCGGAAGATCTCGCCGAAGCGGGGGCTGAGCACGGCGGTGATGCCGAAGTCGCGCAGCGCCCACACGGCGTGCTCGCGGCTCGAGCCGGTGCCGAAGTCGGGGCCGGTGACGAGGATGCCGCCTCGGGCGTACGGCTCCTGGTTGAGCACGAAGTCCGGGTCCTGCCGCCAGTGGTAGAACAGCGCATCGTCATAGCCGGTCTTCGTGACGCGCTTGAGGAACACAGCGGGGATGATCTGGTCGGTGTCGGTGTTCGACGACCGCAGCGGGATGATCGGGCCGGTCAGGGTCGAGATCTTCTCCATCAGGCCACCACTCCCTCGTTCGATCGTGCGTCGTCGCCTGCCCGGGCATCCATCTCGAGGTCCCACGGGCTCGAGAGCGTGCCGCGGATGGCGGTCGCCGCCGCGACGAGCGGCGACACGAGGTGCGTGCGACCGCCCTTGCCCTGCCTGCCCTCGAAGTTGCGATTCGACGTGGATGCGCAGCGCTCGCCGGGAGCGAGCTGGTCGGGGTTCATGCCCAGGCACATCGAGCAGCCTGCGAAGCGCCACTCGGCGCCGAAGTCGAGGAAGACCTTGTCGAGGCCCTCGGCCTCCGCCTCCAGGCGCACGCGCGCGCTGCCTGGCACGACCATGACGCGCAGCCCCTCGGCCTTGCGCTTGCCCTTGATGATCTCGGCGGCCGCACGGAGGTCCTCCATGCGCGAGTTCGTGCACGAGCCGATGAACACGGTGTCGACGCGCACGTCCTTCAGGGGCGTGCCGGGCGCGAGGTCCATGTAGGCGAGCGCCTTCTCGGCAGCCGCGCGATCCTGCGGGTCGGCGAACGATGCCGGGTCGGGCACGGCCTCGGACAGCGGCGAGCCCTGACCGGGGTTCGTGCCCCACGTGACGAACGGCTCGAGCGCGTCGGCGTCGATGAAGATCTCCGCGTCGAAGACGGCGTCGTCGTCGGTCGGCAGCGTCTTCCAGTGCTCGACGGCGGCATCCCAGTCGGCGCCCTTCGGCGCGTGGTCGCGGCCCTCGAGGTAGTCGAACGTCGTCTGGTCGGGCGCGACCATGCCCGCGCGGGCACCCGCCTCGATCGACATGTTGCAGATCGTCATGCGGCCCTCGATCGAGAGGGCGCGGATCGCCGATCCTCGGTACTCGAACACGTAGCCGGCGCCGCCGCCCGTGCCGATCTGCGCGATGACGGCGAGGATGATGTCCTTCGCCGTGACGCCGGGGCGCAGCGTGCCCTCGACCGTGACCGCCATGGTCTTGAACGGCTTGAGCGGCAGCGTCTGCGTGGCCATGACGTGCTCGACCTCGCTCGTGCCGATGCCGAACGCCATCGCACCGAACGCGCCGTGCGTCGAGGTGTGCGAGTCGCCGCAGACGACCGTGATGCCCGGCATCGTGAGCCCCAGCTGCGGGCCGACGATGTGCACGATGCCCTGCTCCTTGTCGCCGAGCGAGTGGATGCGCACGCCGAACTCGGCGGCGTTGTCGCGCAGCGTCGAGATCTGCTTCGCGCTCGTCGGGTCCTCGATGGGCTTGTCGATCGCGAGCGTCGGGGTGTTGTGATCCTCGGTCGCGACGGTCAGGTCGACGCGTCGCAGCGGGCGGCCCGCCTGCCGCAGACCGTCGAACGCCTGCGGGCTCGTCACCTCGTGCACGAGGTGGAGGTCGATGTAGACGAGGTCGGGCGAGCCGTCCTCGCCCTTGACGACGATGTGGTCGTCCCACACCTTCTCGGCCAGCGTCCTGCCCATTGCGACCCTCCCTGCTCCAGTCCGCCAGTCTACGCCCGAGGCCGATGGTGCAGCCGTGACGGGCTGCGCGCACCGGATCCGCCGGGAGCGCGGCGCTATCCTGACGCTCTCTCCCACTGCGTCGAACCTGGAGCAGCCGTGTCCGAGATCCCCGCGATCCGCTACAACGACAAGCCGTTCGCGCGCACGATCGCGCGCTTCATCTTCGCGAGCCGCTGGCTGCAGGCGCCCATCTACGCCGGCCTCGTCGTCGCGCAGCTGGCATACGTCATCGTCTTCGTCATCGACCTCTACTACCTCATCACCGAGGACGTGTGGCAGACGCTCATGACGACGGGGCACATCGACGAGGCCGTCATCATGCTCTCGGTGCTGGGCCTCATCGACGTCGCGATGGTCGCGAACCTGCTCATCATGGTCATCATCGGCGGCTACGAGACGTTCGTGTCGAAGATCGACCTGCGCGAGCATCCCGACGAGCCGGAGTGGCTGAGCCACGTCAACGCGAACATCCTGAAGGTGAAGCTCGCGATGGCGATCATCGGCATCTCGTCGATCCACCTGCTGCGCACGTTCATCGAGGTCGGGCCGATGGTCGACGGCGAGGCGCAGGGCATCACGTCGGAGGGGGCGTTCTGGCAGGTCGTCATCCACGTCACGTTCATCCTGTCTGCGCTCGCGCTCGCCGCGATCGACCGCATGCAGGTGGCGAAGATGATCCCCGTGGATGCCGTGCCCCCGACGCGTCGTGGGCTCGCGAACGCGGCGACGACCACCGACGGCCAGGGCCCCACCCGCTGACGCTCCCAGGCGTCGTCCCGCGTGCTCGGCGAGGATGACGACGTGCAGCAGCAGCCTCCCGCCGACCTCCTGGTCACCACCGACGTCCCCGCGCTCGATCGCCAGTTCCGTCCGCTCTTCGTCGGCGCCATCGCATGCCTGGTGGTCGCCGCGATCCTGCTCGTGATCGTGATCGGCGCCCTCGTCGACAGCCTCGTCCGCGGATGGTCGACGTTCTTCATCGCGCCGACCGTGGTCCTCGGGCTGGTCGGCACCGCGATGTGCGTCGTCGTCAGCATCGCGGTGCGGCGGCGATGGCTCGCGGCCCGCGGGCTTCGTGAGCGCGTGCAGATCGATGCGCACGGGATCGTGGCGTGGCTGCCGACCGGCGGCATCGTGCGCACGCCGTGGCAGGCGGTGCTGGGCGCGCGGCGCGCGGGCGACGGCCGGTGGGCGCGGATGACGCTGCACGTCGACCCCCGGTTCGTCGAGGGTCGGCTGTCCGACGCCGACCGCCAGCGCATCGCCGCGCGCGGCATCGTGCTCGACGCCGCGGGGATGCAGCCCGAGCTCGCCGTCCTCGCGCACGCGATGGCGGTGCGGACGCAGGGTCGCGTCGTCGCCTGAGCCGCTGCCGCTCCGTCACGTGACGACACCACCTGGCGGGGTGCAGCGGGCACCTGCGAGGCTGACGGGGATGGCCGACATCCTCACGACCCACGCGGGCTCGCTCCCGCGCACGCCCGCCCTGCTCGCCGCGAACGCCGCACGCCGCGTCGCCGACGACGGCTTCACCCTCGAGCGCTCCGACGAGCACGACGCGCTCGTCGCGGCCGCCGTGGCCGACGTCGTCGTGCGGCAGCGCGACGCCGGCATCCGCATCGTGAACGACGGCGAGTACGGCAAGGCCATGTCGACGGCCGTCGACTACGGCGCGTGGTGGTCGTACGCGTTCCAGCGCGTCGCCGGCCTCTCGCTCACCGACGACGACGTGTACCGCTCCGGCCACACGCCGTCGGCGCCGGGCGACGTGCGCCTGACGTCGTTCCCCCACCGCCGCGACCGCGTGCTGTTCCCCGGCGCGTACGCCGACCCCGACGGCGTGCTCGCCGGCCGCCGCGCCGTGCAGTTCCCCGCGACGACCGGGCCGCTGTCGTACGTCGGGCAGCACGCGGTCGCCTCGGATGCGCGCGCGCTGAAGACGGCGATCGACGCTGCAGGCATCGAGGAGGGCTTCCTCACCGCGCTCTCCCCGGGGTCGGGCGCGCGCGTCGCGAACGCGCACTACGGCTCCGACGAGGAGCACGTGTGGGCGTGGGCGGACGTGCTGCGCGAGGAGTACCTCGCGATCGTCGACGCGGGCCTCACGGTGCAGGTCGACGACCCGTCGCTCGCCGAGAGCTGGGATCAGATCTCGCCGGAGCCGACGGTCGCCGACTACCGAGCGTGGCTGCAGGTGCGCGTGGATGCGCTGCGGCACGCGCTGCGCGGCATCCCACCCGAGCGCGTGCGGCTGCACGTGTGCTGGGGCTCGTGGCACGGTCCGCACGTCACCGACCTCGGGCTCGAGCACATCGTCGACCAGGTGCTCGAGATCGGCGCGGGTGCGATCTCGTTCGAGGCCGCAAACGTGCGGCACGAGCACGAGTGGCGCGTGTGGGAGCGCATCGCGCTGCCCGAGCACGTGCGGCTGCTGCCCGGCGTCGTGAGCCATGCCACGAACGTGGTCGAGCATCCGCGGCTCGTGGCCGACCGCATCGAGCGGCTCGCGAGCATCGTCGGCGCCGACCGCGTCGTCGCGTCGACCGACTGCGGCCTCGGCGGCCGCGTGCATCCCGAGATCGCGTGGGCGAAGCTCGCGGCGATCGGCGAGGGTGCGGCGCTCGCGCGCCCCTGACCCCGCCGACCCGACTCCACATCTGAGGTTCTCGGCCGCTTCTCACCTCACAAGCGGCCGAAAACCTGCATTCTTCTGCTGGGTGGGGCGGCCTGTCGGATGCCGCGGCGTGCGAGCGTGGAGGTGGACAGGGAGGTCGCCATGGTCACGTCCATCGCCATCACGGGAGCAGCAGGCAGCATCGGCTACGCGCTCGCGTTCCGCATCGCGAGCGGAGCGCTGCTGGGTCCCGACGAGCCCGTGCGGCTGCGGCTGCTCGAGCTGCCGCAGGCCATGACCGCCCTCGAGGGCGTCGTCATGGAGCTCGAGGACTGCGCGTTCGGCACCCTCGCGGGCGTCGACGTCGCCGACGATCCCCGCGTCGCGTTCGACGGCGTCTCGCACGCGCTGCTCGTCGGCGCCAGGCCCCGCGGGCCCGGCATGGAGCGCGGCGACCTGCTCGCCGCGAACGGCGCGATCTTCCGCGAGCAGGGCGCAGCACTCGAGGCCGTCGCCGCCGACGACGTGCGCGTGACCGTCACCGGCAACCCGGCGAACACGAACGCGCTCGTCGCCGCCCACCACGCGCCGTCGATCCCCGCGACCCGCTTCAGCGCGCTCACGCGGCTCGACCACAACCGCGCCGTCGCTCGGCTCGCAGCCCACGTCGGCGTCGGCCCGGCGTCCGTGCGCCGCATGACGATCTGGGGCAACCACTCCGCGACGCAGGTGCCCGACCTCTCCGGCGCGCTCGTCGACGGACGCCCGGCGCCCGAGCTCGTCGAGGCCGCGTGGGTGACCGACGACTTCATCCCCACCGTGGCGCAGCGCGGCGCCGCCATCATCGCCGCGCGCGGCGCGTCGTCGGCGGCGAGCGCCGCATCGGCCACCATCGACCACGCCAGGACGTGGACGACGGGCACGGCCGATGGCGACTGGACGTCGATGGCCGTCGTCTCCGACGGCTCCTACGGCGTGCCCGCCGGTCTCGTGTCGTCGTTCCCCGTGACCGTCGCAGACGGCGAGTGGACGATCGTCGACGAGCTGTCGATCCCCGACGACGTGCGCGCACGCATCGACGCCTCGATCGCCGAGCTCGCCGACGAGCGCGAGCAGGTGCGCGCGCTCGGCCTGCTCTGACCCCGCCGAGCGCGCGTCAGCGGAGGATGTCGCCGAGCCAGCTGCGTCGGCCCTGCTGCTGGCCGTTGCCCTGCTGGTATCCCTGCTGGCCGTAGCCCTGCTGCTGGCCGCCCGAGCGCTTCTGCACCTGCTTGAGCACCTGGTCGGCGATCTTGCCGACCGTCGCGGCCGTGCCGCTCTGGCCGCCCCGGCCCTGCTGACCGTGGCCCTGCTGGCCGTAGCCGTGCTGGCCCTGCCCCTGCTGGCCCTGCGCATCCCACTGCTGCTGCCCCTGGCGCTGCTGCCACGACTCGGCCGACGCCTGCGGCATGGGCTCGCCGTACGACCGCTCGACGAGCTTGTCGAGCTCGCCACGGTCGAGCCAGATGCCCCGGCAGTCGGGGCAGTAGTCGATCTCGATGCCGCTGCGCTCGCTCATCACGAGCGTGGCTCCGTCGGTGGGGCACTGCATGAGGGTCTCCTCTCGAGGGCCCGCGCGGGCCATCGGCCATCGTGACGCGGCTTCCTCTGCTCCTGCTATGCCCGTCGGGGCACGTGCAGCGAGCGGGAACGACGAAGGCCCGGGCGTGGAAGCCCGGGCCTTCGTGGTGTTGGTGACCCCAGCGGGATTCGAACCCGCGTTACCGCCGTGAGAGGGCAGCGTACTAGGCCGCTATACGATGGGGCCGTCTGCGACTGGACAAGGATGCCACACGCGGGGGCCTCGATGCAAAACGAGGCATGCTCGCCGCATCCGGCGGCGTGTCGAGGCCGCGACTCGCTCGTCAGCGAGGGGTGCCGTAGACGCGCAGCGCCCCCACCGCGACGCTGCACTCGATGGGCAGCCTGCCGACGATCTCGCCATCGGCGCACGCGAGCACCGTCGCGTCGTCGCACGCGATCGTGACGGTGCCGATGTCCTCGACGTGCACGCGAGGATCCTCCAGATGCCTGCCCCGCAGCGCCTTCGCGAGCAGCCCGAGGAACTGCGGCCGCGACAGCTCGTCGGCGAGGATGCCCATGAGCCTGCCGTCGGTCGTCGACGCCGTCGGAGCGATGGGGATGCCGCCGCCGAACACGCGATGGTTCGCGATCGCCGCGATCACCGTGCGCCACGAGCGCTCCTCGCCGCCGTCGATGCGGATGCGGAACGTACGGTGCCTCAGGCGCGCGAGCGTCGCGACGATCGCCGCCTGGTACCGCAGCCGCGCCGGCACCCGCGTCATGCGGAACGAGCGCACGTTGACGTCGGCGTCGAACCCGACCGACACGATCCCGGCCGCGAACGTCTCGCCATCCGGATGCCGGATGCGGATGAGGTCGCAGCGGGCGGGCTCGGTCTCGAGCAGCGCAGGCAGGCCCTCGATGGCCTCCTCGACGCCCGGCATGCCGATCTCGGTCGCGAAGTCGTTGCCGCTGCCCGCAGGCACGATCGCGAGCGGCGTCGACGAGCCGCCGACGACGTTCACGCCCAGGTGCACCATGCCGTCGCCGCCGACGACGACGAGCGCATCCGCCCTCGCTGCCGACGCTCGAGCGGCGCGCTGCAGGGCGTCGAAGTCCGGCGCGGTGCGGTGCACGACCTCGTGGCCCGCGTCGCGCAGCACCTGCACGACGCGCGCGCCGACCGGTCCGGATCTGCCGAACCTCGCCTGCGGGTTCGATGCGACGACGACGAGCACGGGGCGAGCCTATGCGCGCGAGCGAGTCGCGCGGCTCATGCGCGGAACCACAGCACGTGACGGCACGCGGTGCACGAGGCCATGTCGAGCTCGAGCGTCTCCGAGAAGACGCCCCAGAACGTGCTCGAGACGCCATCGCGGAACGGGGTGATGCGCTCCCACTGGAAGTGGGGGCTGCCGCACAGCGGGCATCGCAGCTGCTCGCGGTCGAACGCGGGCACGTCGTCGGGCCGGGAGGCGTCGGTCATGTCGTCAGCATCGCGGCATCGCCTGGACGCGGACCCGACGTCGCTCGCACGCAGGGCGCGCCACCCCTGGCCGCGCGCGCCGTGCGGGCGTAGCGTCGTCCGGCATGGAGATCACGAAGCACGTGCACGCATGCCTCACGATCCGCAAGGGCGACGAGACGCTCGTGATCGATCCCGGGTCGCTGACGCCGCCGTTCGACGCGCCTGGGCTCGTCGGCATCGTGCTGACGCACGAGCACGCCGACCATTGGACGCCAGAGCACCTGCGGCGGCTGCAGGGCGCGTCGGGCGGCGTGCCGATCGTGGCGCCCGCCGGCGTCGCCGCCGCTGCGGCGGACTTCGACGTCGACGTCGTGGCCGCGGGCGACTCGCGCGCGCTCGGATCGTTCGCGCTGCGCTTCTTCGGCGGCACCCATGCCGAGATCCACCGATCGATCCCGCTCGTCGACAACGTCGGCGTCATGGTCGACGACGCCTTCTACTACCCGGGCGACTCGTACGCCGTGCCGGATCGGCCGGTCGAGCTGCTCGCGACGCCGTGCGGTGCGCCGTGGCTGAAGATCGGCGAGGCGATGGACTTCGTGCTCGAGGTGGCGCCCAGGCGCACGTTCGCGACGCACGAGCAGCCCATCTCGTCGTTCGGGCTGCAGATGGCGAACGGCCGCATCCGCTGGGCGGTCGAGCAGGGCGGCGGCATCCACCACGAGGTGGAGGCGGGCTCGCGCCTCACGATCTGACCTCCGCGAGTGGTCGCCGGATGCGGTGATTCCCGCTCGCTGACCGCATCGAGTGACCACTCGCCGACGGGGCTGGCGGCTCCGGGTTCGGTCAGCGCCGACGCTCGAGCTCGAGGATCGTCACACCAGACGCGAAGGGCCGCACGGCCACGCGCTCGAACGTCCGCGGCGCAGACGCCGCGTCGCCGAAGAGCCGAATGCCCGAGCCGAGCACGATCGGATTCACCTTGAGCACGATGCGGTCGATCTCGTCGACGAGCGACGCGGCGAGCTCGCCGCCGCCCGCGAGGTAGATGCCGCTCCCCCGCTCCCGCTTGAGGGCGCGCACCGTCGCGACGGGATCGCTCGTGAGCTCGATCGCATCGTCGACGTCGCGCACGCCGCGAGTCGCGACGATCTGCCGCAGATGCGCGTAGGGGCTCGCGATGCCCTCGTCGAGCGCCGGCAAGTACGTGCGCCACCCCATGACGACCGTGTCGAAGCGCGAGCGGTCGGCGGCGACGCCCACGGCGTGCTGCACGTGCGTGGGGATCGCGTCGGTGAACTCGTGCAGGAGCACGTGCATGTGGTCGCCGTCGAGCGGGAACGCGTCGGCGCTGCCGTCGGGCGCGGCGATGCAGCCGTCGAGGCTCGTGGCGACGTAGTAGGTGAGCTCTCGCATGCGCGTCCTGTTCACTACGGATGTCGTGGTCAAGCACGAGACTACGACAGATGTCGTGGATGCGCTAGCCTCGCCGGATGGCACGCAACCACGAGCGACGCCGGGCGCTGGGCGATGCCGGACTCGCGATCCTCGCGCGCGAGGGCGCCCGCGGCCTCACGCATCGCGCCGTCGACGTCGAGGCAGGGGTGCCGGCGGGCACCACGTCGAACTACTGCCGCTCGCGCGCCGACCTCTTCGCGCTGCTCGTGCAGCGCATCGGCGAACGCCTCGCGCCCGACGCCGACGTGCAGGCCGAGCTCGCAGCTCGCACGCCCGACCGCGCGCGCTTCGCCGCCCACATCCGTGAGATCGCGAACCGGCTCACGGCATCCCGCGACATCACACTCGCGCTCCTGGAGCTGCGGCTCGAGGCGGCCCGTCGCCCCGAGGTCGCCGAGACGCTCGGCGCATGGATGCGCGAGGGGTTCGCGGGCGACGTGGCCTTCAATCAGGCGGCCGGCCTCCCCGGCGGCGCCTTCGAGATCGCGTTGCTGCACTACGCGATCGACGGCCTCATGCTCGATCGACTCACGACGTCGATCGACCCGGGCATCCCCCTCGACGATGCGATCGACGCGCTCGTCGAGCGGCTGCTGCCGGCGGGATGACGCCGAGTGGGCATCGGATGCGGCGACCCGGCCCGCATCACCGCATCGAATGACCACTCGCGCACGTTCGGTATGTGAACGGGATGACCTATGCTTGCGTCGATCGACGAGCACCACGGAGACGACCCCATGCCCCAGCAGCCAGCAGCAGGCCAGCTCGCCGGCGCGCAGACGCTCTCGCGCGGCATCCGGGCGCTCGAGCTGCTCGCCGAGCACAGCCCGCTCAGCATCCAGGAGCTCGCCGACCACCTCGGCGTGCACCGATCCATCGCGTACCGCATCGTGCGCACCCTCGAGGCGCACCGGCTCGTCGTGCGCGACGCGGGCGGACGGCTCGAGCTCGGCGCGCAGCTCGCGGTGCTCGCGCAGGCGGTCGACCGCGACCTGCGCGGCGCGGCCCTCCCCCACCTCACGGCGCTCGCGCAGGCGACGGGATGCACGGCGTTCGTCGCGGTGCAGGACGGCGACGACGTCGTGACGCTCGTGAGCGTCGAGTCGCGCAGCGCCCGCGCGTCGGTCGCGCAGCGGCCTGGCAGCAGGCACCCGCTCGCGCTCGGCGCACCCGGCATCGCCATCCAGACGCTGCTCACCGCCCGCGAGTGGGCGGCGCTCGGTCACGACGACGCCATGCGTGCCGAGGTCGCCCTCGCCGCACGGCGCGGCTACGCGACGAGCTCCGACGAGGTCGTGCCCGGCCTGTCGGGCGTCGCCGCGCCCATCCGCCACCCGCTGCCGCCGCGCGCAGCCGTCGGCGTCGTCACGGTCGGCGCCGCCGACCTCGATGCGCTCGGGGTCGCCTCCATCGAGGCCGCCGTCGCCATCGCGGCCGACCTCGTCTGACCGGCGGGCACCATGGACCTCGCCTTCCTCGTCGCCCTCGTCGCGCTCGGCGTCGGCGCGCTCGCGCAGCGCACGGTCGGCATGGGCTTCGGCCTCGTCGTGACGCCCACGATGGTGCTCGCCGTCGGCCCCGTCGAGGCGGTGCTCGTCGTCAACGCGTTCGGCATCGTCGCGTGCGCGATGATCATCGGCCGCGTGTGGCGGGACATCGACTGGCGGGGGCTCGCATGGCTCGTGGTGCCTGCGATCGCGCTCACGGTGCCTGGCATCCTGCTCGCGCAGGCGGCCGACGCCGACGTGCTGAAGATCGCGGTCGGCGTGCTCGCGCTCGTCGGCGTGACGGTGTCGGTGGGGTTCACGCGGTCCCAGCGCTCGTTCGACGGTCCCTGGCTGCGGCTGCCTGCCGGTGCGCTCGTGGGGTTGCTGAACTCGAGCGTCGGGCTCGGCGCACCCGTCGTCGGCATGTTCTCGATCCTGTCGAGGTGGGAGCACCGCGTGTTCGCCGCCACCATGCAGCCGTTCTGGATCCTGCTGAGCGCCTCGACCGTCATCGCCAGGCAGACGGTCGCCCCGGGTGGCGCTCCCCCATGGGAGTGGTGGATGTGGCTCGTCGCCGTCGCTCCCGTGCTCGTCGGCGTGCTCGCCGGCGAGCGGGTCGCGGCGCGCATCGACCAGGTCGTCGCCCGCCGCGCCGTCGTCGTGTTCTCGCTGCTGTCCGGCATCGCCGTGCTCGTGACGGGCATCGTGGGCGTCGTCGCCTGACGCCGCGCCCCGCCGGTGCGGCCCGTCGACGCCCAGCCCGTGTGGGGCGAGGCGCTGCTACCGTCGGCGCCGTGGGCGTGAACCTGGCGGTGCTGGTCGTGCGATCGGCGCGCGTCGCCGACCTCGCACCCCTCGGCTACCGTCCGACGGGCGCGCCGATCACGGGCGACGTCGCGGCGTCGTCGCGCGCCGAGCTGTCTGCGCTGCAGCACGGCAGCGACGTCGTGCTGCTCGACGCGGGCTACGCATGGATCGACCTCGGTGAGCGCGTCGTGCGCGGCCTCGCCCGCCCCGTCGCGACGGCGCTGTACGGCAGCGTCAGCGACACGTGGCTGTTCCAGCTCGACGTGCCCGGCAGGGAGACGCGACGCATCGCGTGGAGCCACGGCTCGCTGGCCGACGACACGGGCGCCCGGCTGCCGGAGGAGCAGCCCGGCCCGCTCGACGAGGAGCGCCTCGGCAGGCTGCTCGCACGCGTCACGGGCTTCCCCGGCGACCTCGACTGGCTGACCGCATCGTGGCAGCCGCTCACCTTCCCCGACCCGGCGTGACGGGCGGACCCGACCTGCCGCTCGCCGTGGGCCGAGCCGACGGCCACGACGCCGCGCTCGCCGACACGGACGTGCACTGGCTGTCCGCCTCGACGGCGACGACGGATGCGCTGCAGGCGCTGGGCGCGCATGCGGCTGGCCACGTGTGCCCGCGCTGCGGCAGCGGCGACCACGGCATGCCGTGGGCGCGCGCAGGCGCCGCGCGGCTCGCGGTCTCGGCGTCGCGCAGCGGAGAGCACCTCGTGGTCGTGACCCGGCCCGCATCGCTGGGCACGATCGGCGTCGACGTGGAGGCGCTCCACGTGCGCGTCGACGCCGACGTCGTGCTGCATCCCGACGAGCGGGACGCGTGGGTGGCCGACACGGCCGTCGAGCGCGGTGCCACCGAAGCCTTCCCGGTGCGCATGTGGGTCGCGAAGGAGGCGATCGTCAAGCACCTCGGCACGGGCCTGCGCACCGACCCCGCGACGATCCGCGTCGCCGACTTCGCGGTGCACCCCATCCCCGCGCCGCCGGGGTTCGTGGCGGCCGTCTGCACGGGTCGCGCCGACGGAGCCCTCTGCTCCGGCACGTGATTCGCGTTTCGCAGGCGATCACGGGGGTCCGAGGGAAGATACCCCTCGAGCACCCCGGATCGCCTGCGAAACGCAACCCGTGGGTCAGGCCGGCGGCAGCGGTGGGAGCGGCGCCTCGTCGAGCCAGGATGCGAGGAGCACGGAGACGTCGCGGCCCGCGACGCGGCTCGCGAGCGCGACGAGATCGGCCGTCTCGACGACGCCGCCCGCATGCTCGGCGACCCACGCGTGCAGCAGCGTGCGCATGGCCTCCGCCCCGATGGTGCGGCGCAGCGCGACGAGCGCGAGCGCGCCGCGCTTGTAGACGCGGTCGTCGAACATGTCGTCGGCGCCGGGATCGGTGAGCACGAGATCCTGCGGCAAGGCCGCGAGGCGCGCGTGATGCTCGTCGGCCTGCTCGTCGACGGAGGGCCCTCCGCCCGCCTGCGACCACACCCATTCGCTGTAGCACGCGAAGCCCTCGTGCAGCCAGATGTCGCGCCACGTGCGGGCCGTGACGGCATTGCCGAACCACTGGTGCGACAGCTCGTGCGCGATGAGGCGCACGGCATCCCACTCGGGGCGGCAGTGGTTGCGCCCGAACGTCGACAGGCTCTGCGACTCGAGCGGGATCTCGAGCTCGTCGTCGGTGACGACCGTCGTGTAGTCGTCGAACGGGTACGGGCCGAACTCGGCCTCGAAGCATGCGAGCATCTGCGGCTGCAGGCCGAAGGAGCCCTCGAACGCCGCACCGCGCATGCCCGCGGGGCGCAGCACCCGCATGGGCACGGCAGCCTGCTGCCGCACCTCCTGGTAGCGGCCGATCTGCACGGTCGCGAGGTACGGCGCCATGGGCGCGCGCTGCACGAAGCGCCAGGTGCGCGTCGCGCCGCGACGCTCCACCCCCGTCTGCTCGCCGCTGCACGCGACGACGTACTCGCTGGGCACGCGCACGCTGAGGTCGTACGTCGACTTCGACGATGCGCGGTCGTTGCACGGCATCCACGTGGGCGCGCCGTGCGGCTGCGCGGCGACGATGACGCCGTCGGCCAGCTCCTCCCAGCCCGCCTCGCCGAACGCCCGCATGCGTAGCGGCTTGGGGTTGCCGCGGTAGTCGACCTGCACGAGCAGACGCGTGCCGACGGGCGCGTCGCCGCCGAGGTCGACGGTGAGGCGCGTGCCGCGATGCGCGTGGCGTGCGCGGATGCCGTCGACGAGCACGCGGCTCACCCGCAGGTGCGCGAGGTCGAAGCGCAGCCTGCGCACCGGCTCGGCGGTGACGACCGTCAGCGTCGCCGTGGCCTCGAGGAGGTTCGACGACGGGCGGTAGTCGAGGTCGACGGCGACGTGCTCGACGTCGTACGCCAGATCGCCGTGGCTCGGCATGTAGGGGTCGGGGTGCTCCTGCAGCATCGGTCCCAGTCTCCCCTGTCGCGGCGCCCTCGTGCGCGCGTCAGTCGTCCCAGGGGCCGATGGGGTTGCCGAGCCACCGGGTGCGGCTGGGCACGAGCTCGCCGCGCATGACGAGCGAGGCGGGGCCGACGGTCGCGTGGCGGCCGAGGGTCGCGGCGGGCAGGATGACCGAGTTGGGGCCGAGCGTCGCGCCCGCCTCGAGCGTGACGGTGCCGAGCGACAGCACGCGGTCGTGGAAGAGGTGGGTCTGCACGACGCAGCCCGCGTTGACGGTCGCGCCGTCGCCGAGCACGACGAGGTCGGCCTCCGGCAGCCAGTACGTGTCGCACCACACGCCGCGGCCCACGCGCACGCCCAGCATGCGCAGCCACACGACCATCGCGACCGTGCCGGATGCGGCGCTCGCGAACCAGCGGGCGGCGAGCAGCTCGAGGTACGCGTCTGCGAGCTCGTTGCGCCACACGAACCCGCTCCACAGCGGATGCTCGCCTGCGCGGATGCGGCCCACGAGGATCCACTTCGCGGCGACCGCGACGAGCGCGGCGACGATGCCGACGGCGATGAGCACGAGCGGCGACACGAGCACCGTCGCGACGAAGGCACGCCACGACCACGAGTCGCCGAGCACGGCGACGAGGGCGACGACGCCGGCGAACGGCAGCACGACCGCCAGCAGCATCGGCACGACGCGGCCCGTCTCGACGAGGCCGCGCAGCACCGTGAGCCGCATCGGGGGCGCGTAGGTGCGGCTCGCATCCACCTGATCGGCCGTGCGACGCAGCTGCGTGGGCGGGCTGCCGATCCACGACGATCCGGCCTTGGCCGTGCCTCGCTGCGGCGCGGCGGAGAGCACCGCGACGAGCGACGCCTTGGGGATGCGGCGGCCCGGCGCCGCCATGCCGGAGTTGCCGAGGAACGCGCGCTTGCCGACCTTGACGCGCTCGGCGCGCAGCCAGCCGCCCGTGAGCTCGTAGCCGCCCACGAGCGTGTCGTCGGCGAGGAAGACCTCGTCGCCGATCTCGGTGAGCGACGGGATCATGACGACGGTCGACGCCTCGACGCCGCGCCCGACCTTCGCGCCGAGCGCGCGCAGCCACAGCGGCGTGAGCGCGCCGGCGTACAGCGGGTAGAGCCAGGCGCGAGCGTCGTCGAGCACACGGACGGTGAGCCAGGCGGCGAGGCCTGCGCCGGAGCGCACGGGCACGGGGCCCGTGCGGATGCCGAGCGCGGCGACGCGGACGAGCGCGAGCACGAGCACCATGAGCGCTGCGTACCCGACGAGCGCGGCGACGGGCAGCCACGGCAGTGCCGCCAGCACCGCGTCGCCGAGCGTGCTCGCCTCGAGCAGGGCGGGCACGGCGACGAGCCCGCCGATCGTGCCCGCGATCCACGGCAGGCCTGCGACGAGCACGCCTCCGAGCGCGTAGATGCCCGCCCAGCGACGCCTGCCTGGCGCGTGCCGACCCTCCCACGCGCCGCGCGCATCGCCCACGCGCTGCGCAGGCGATCCCGACACGAACGCGCCGGGCTTCACGCGACCGCCCACGAACGAGCCGGGTGCGACCTCGGCGCCCGCGGCGACGCGCGCACCGGGGCCGAGCGTCGAACGGGCGCCGATGCGAGCGTCGCGGCCGATGCGCACGGCACCGACGTGCACGACGTCGCCGTCGACCCACGTGCCCGACAGGTCGACCTCCGACTCCACCGACGCTCCGCGCGCGAGGCGCAGGAAGCCCGTGACGGGCGGCAGGGCGTGCAGCTGCACGTCGCGGCCGACGCTCGCGCCCAGCAGACGCGCGTACCAGGGCACGAACGCGGCCCCGGCGAGCGACGTCGCGGCGAGGTGCTGCTGCACCTGCTCGGCAAGCCAGATGCGCAGGTGCACCCGGCCGCCACGAGGGTAGGCGCCTGGCCGCACGCCGCGCAGCGTGATCCGGATGAGCGAGGCCGCCAGCAGCATGCGTCCAGGCGGCAGGAGGAAGACGGCGGTCGTCGCCGCGACGAGCGGCCACGGCGGCGCGGGCAGCCATGCGGCGAGCGGATGCAGCAGCGCGGAGACGAGCAGCAGCCACGACACCCATCTGGCGCCCGCCAGCAGGTGCAGCGGGTAGGCGGCGAGCGCCTGCGCCACCTGCGTGCGGCGTCGGATGGGCTCCGCGACGTCGTTCGATCGGGCGACGGAGGCGCCGAGCGCGTCGAGGTGGCCGGCGAGCGCCCCCACCGAGGAGTGCTGGTACAGGTCGGCGACGACGACCTCCGGGTGGCGCTCGCGGATCCTGCCCACGGCCTGCGCCGCCGTGAGCGAGCCGCCGCCGAGGTCGAAGAAGTCGCTCGCGAGCGTCTCGGGGTCGGCGGCGAGCACGTCGCGCCAGATGGCGGCAAGCCACGTCTGCGTCTCGCTCCACCCGTCGTGCGCCGTCGCCGCGGTCGGCAGCGGCCACGGCAGCGCGTCGCGGTCGACCTTGCCGGAGGTGCGGGTGGGGAGGTCGTCGACGATCGCGAGGCGTGGCACGAGCGCGGCAGGCATGCGCTCGCGCAGCAGCGTCATGGCGACGGCGCCGTCGTACGTGTCGTCGACGGTGAGGTAGCCGACGAGCACCTGGCTGCCTGCGGCGGTGCCGCGCACGGCGGCGGCTGCGCCGACGACGCCGGGCACGCGCAGCAGCTGCCCGTCGATCTCGCCGAGCTCGATGCGACGCCCGCCGAGCTTGATCTGGTCGTCGGCGCGGCCGGCGAAGACGAGCCCCGCCGGGTCGTTGCGCACGACGTCGCCCGATCGGTACGCGCGCTGCCAGCCGAGGGCGGGCATGGGCGCGTAGGCCGCCGCGTCCTTGGCGGGGTCGAGGTAGCGGGCGAGGCCGACGCCGCCGATGACGAGCTCGCCCGTCTCCCCCGACTCGACCGGGTGTCCGTCGGCGTCGACGACGGCGAGGTCCCAGCCGTCGAGCGGCAGGCCGATGCGCACGGGGTCGGAGCCGTCGAGCAGCGCCGCGCACGCGACGACCGTCGCCTCCGTGGGGCCGTACGTGTTCCACACCTCGCGGCCCGCGCGCTGCAGCCGCACGCCGAGCTCGGGCGGCACGGCCTCGCCGCCGAGGATCACCATGCGCACGGCGTCGAGGCTCTGGATGGGCCACAGCGACACGAGCGTCGGCACCGTCGAGACGATCGTGATGCCGTTCGCGACGAGCCACGGGGCGACGTCGACGCCGGAGCGCACGAGCGAGCGCGGCGCGGGCACGAGGCAGGCGCCGTGCGCCCACGCGAGCCACATCTCCTCGCACGACGCGTCGAACGCGACCGACAGGCCAGCCATGACGCGGTCGGTGGGGCCGATGGGCTCGTGCTGCAGGAACAGGCGCGACTCGGCGTCGACGAACGCGGCCGCAGAGCGGTGGGTGACGGCGACGCCCTTCGGGGTGCCGGTGGAGCCGGAGGTGAAGATGATCCACGCGTCGTCGTCGGGCGCCGGCGGTGCGACGTCGCGCTGCGCGCGCCCGTGCCCGTGCGCGGTGAGGGCGACCTCGAGCCCCGTGCCCGCGACTGCCTGCACGGCCGCCTCGCCGAAGACGGTCGCGGCGCGCTCGTCGGGGTCGTCGGCGTCGACGGGCACGTACGCGGCGCCGCCGAGCAGCGTGCCGAGGATCGCGACGTACAGGTCGGTCGTGCCCGAGGAGATGCGGATGCCGACGCGGTCGCCGCGGCCGACGCCGAGGTCGGCGAGGCGATCGGCGAACGCCTGCGCGGCATCGACGAGCTCACGGTAGGTGAGCTGCTCGGAGCCGTTGTCGAGCGCGAGGGCGTCGGGGTGTGCCGTCGCGGTCTCGGCGACGACGTCGGCGAGCGTGCGCTCGGGCGCCGCCCGGTGCGATGCCAGGAACGCGTCGGGGATGCTCGGGCTCGTCACGCCCCCATCCTTCCCCACCCATGGACCGAGAACCGCCCGGTCACCGGCCGGTCATCTGCCGTCCACCTTCGACGGCCCCGCCGAACCTGCACGTGAGCGCGGCCTCGCGTGCCCATGGCATCCGAGCGCTCGCTCCCGTGCGGGTTCGGCGCCGCGGACGGCGCGACGCCCGTAGGCTCGGTGACCATGGCGACTGCCTCCCCCGACGGCGCCGACGCCATGACCCGTCGGCACGCGAGCACGCTCGTGCTCGACGTCGCGCTCACGATCGTCGGCGCGCTCGTGCTGCTCACCGCCTGGCATGCCGTGGTGCTCGACGACCGGCTCGCGGGGCTCGTGGAGGGCGCAAGGATCCTCTTCCTCTTCATGGACGTCGGCCTCGGCGTCTGGGCGCTCGCGCTCGTCGCCCTCGGGCTGCGGGCGCGGCGCGGCGGGCGCGCGCCCGGCGCGCGCGCCGTGCTCGTCGCCGCGGCGGCCGGCGTCGTCGTCAACGCGCTCGCCGTGCTCCTCATCGGGCTCGCGCAAGGCGTCGTCCACCTCGATCACGCGGTGCTGGCGGGAGCGGCGACGCTCGTCGCCGCGATCGCGGTCGTCCCGGCCCTCCACCGCGCCCGCGGCGCGCGGTCACGCGCCGCAGGCGAGAGCGCCGCCTCCTCGTAGACTCGGGCACCATGGCGCTGCTCCCCGTGGTCACTGGCAAGCTCGCCCTCGGCGCCCTGCGGCTCATGGGTCGCAGCGGCAACGCGCTGCCCGGCCTCGTCGTCGAGCGCCTGTTCCCGCAGTACCTCGCGAAGGCCCTCGCGGCGCTGCCGCACGGCGTCGTCGTCGTGTCGGGCACGAACGGCAAGACGACGACGACGAAGATGGTCGCCGCGATCCTCTCGCAGCGCTTCCGCGTGCTCACGAACGACACGGGCTCGAACTTCGTGCGCGGCACGATCGGCGCCGCGGTGTCGTCGTCGTCGTGGACGGGACGGCTCGACGCCGACGTCGCCGTCTTCGAGCTCGACGAGGCCCACGCGGTGCGCTTCGTCGAGCGCTACCGGCCCGAGCGGGTGCTGCTGCTCAACGTCATGCGCGACCAGCTCGACCGCTTCGGCGAGATCGACCACACCGCACGGCTGCTGCGCACGGTCGCGCAGGCCGCGACGGTCGCCGTCGGCCTCAACCGCGACGACGCCCGCATCGCCGCGATCGCCGGCGCCATCGACGCCGAGCCCGTCTGGTACCAGGTCGCCGACGACCTGCGGCACCTCTTCCCCACCGACGAGGAGCTCTACGGCGGCGCGTCCCGCGCAGCCCGCGACGTCGACGGCGCCGCCGCCGAGCTCGTCGCCTGGGGCGCAGACGGCACCACCATCCGCGTCGGCGACGCCGAGCAGACCTTCCCGCTGCGCGCCTCCGGCGCCCACAACGCGCAGAACGCGACCGCCGCCGCCGCGATCGCGTCGACGTTCGACCTCGACCCCGACGACATCTTCGCCGGACTGCGCGCCGTCGAGCCCGCATTCGGTCGAGGACAGTCGTTCGTGATCGACGGCCGTGACGTGTCGCTGCACCTCGTGAAGAACCCGGCTGGCTTCCGGCAGTCGCTCGCCGCTGCGCGCGTCGAGGAGCCCTCCCGCATCTGCATCGCCATCAACGACGACGACGCCGACGGCCGCGACGTGTCGTGGCTGTGGGACGTCGACTTCACGGGCCTCGCGGACGGCGTGCCGGTCTCGACCGCCGGCGTGCGCGCGGCCGACATGGCCGTGCGACTGCGCTACGACGGCGTCGAGGCTGCGGCGGTGGATGCGGCGCTCGCGCCGGCCATCGACCGGGCGCTCGCCGCGACCGCGCCAGGCGAACGCCTCCTGATCTTCTCGACCTACACGGCGATGTGGGGCCTCCACCGCCACCTCGTCGCCCGCGCGAAGGAGGTGCGCGCGTGACCCCGCTGCGCATCGTGCACCTGTACCCGCACGAGATGAACATCTACGGCGACACCGGCAACGTCGTCGTGCTGCGCAAGCGCCTCGAGTGGCGCGACCTGCCCGTCGAGATCGTGCCCGTCGGCGTCGGCGACGACCTGCCGAGCGACGTCGACCTCATCCTCGGCGGCGGCGGCCAGGATGCGGCGCAGGGCGAGATCGGCGAGGACTTCCAGCGCCGCGGGCCCGAGCTGCGCGCCGCGGCCTCGGATGGCGTCGTGATCCTCGCGATCTGCGGCGCGTACCAGCTGCTCGGCCACGAGTTCAACACGTCGGCCGGCGCGCGCATCGCGGGCGTCGGCGTGCTCGACGTCGTCACGAACGGCTCCGACACTCGGCTCATCGGCAACCACGCCGTCGACTCCGACTGGGGCCGTCTCGTGGGCTACGAGAACCACTCGGGGCTCACGACCCTCGGCGCCGGGGCGACCCCCCTCGCCCGCACGGTGCCCGGCCGCGGCAACGACGGCAAGGACGCCACGGAGGGATGCGTGCAGGGCAACGTCTTCGGCACCTACCTGCACGGCCCCGTGCTCGCGAAGTCCCCGCGCTTCGCCGACGAGCTGCTGCGCCGCGCGCTCGAGCGCCGCGGCGACTCGGGCGAGCTCGCGCCGCTCGACGACGCGCTCGCGCTGCAGGCCGCGGAGGTCGCGGCGCGCCGGCCCCGCTGAGGCGGGGCCGGCGCGCGATCGCTCTCAGCGCTCGACGACCGCGAAGTCGAGCACGATCGCGCCGCCCGTCGCGTAGCGCGGCACGTCGGCGGCCACCGCCTGACCCTCCGGCGAGGCCATCGCCGCCTGCATCGCCGCGGCATCCGCGAAGTCCGCCTCGAAGATCGCGAAGTATCCCCCCACCTCGTCGTGCACGTCGAGCGAGTACCGGGAGGCGAGCATCCCGGGCAGCCGGTCGGCGAGCGGCAGGTGGTTCGCCACGTAGTGCTCGCGGAACGCGGCGGGATCGACGGGCTTCGGGTACAGCACGAGGAGCCGGTGCATCATGCCCCCGCCCGGGTCGTCCGATGCATGGTCACGATCGTCATGTCGTCCCTCTCGTCGAGCGTCCTCCCGCAGCGGGAGCGCCGGCGGCCGCCGACGAGCAGCATCATGCCGGACCCCCGGTGCGCGCGGCCAGGCACGCGCCGCGGTCTGCGCGGTCGGTCACGTTGCCTGCGCTGCCGACCGCGCGGACTTGTCGCTCTGCGCTGCCGTCTTGACCGCGCGCGCCGGGCTCCCCTCGGCCCATGACGCACGAGGGGTGCGGGCGACTAGGTTGCCGAGCGAGGGCGCCAGAGGGCGCCGCACCCGTTCGATGGAGAGGTGGGCGCGATGACCATGGAGACGACCGCGAGGGATGCGTCGCTCGAGACCTACGAGGGGCTGCTCGCGGCGGTCTCGTCGCCCGAGGGCACGCCCGTGCTCGACCCGGCGACCGGCGAGGTGCTCGCGCACGCGCCCATCTCGACCCCCGCCGACCTCGACGCGGCCGTCGAGGCCGCGCGCGCAGCGCAGCCCGCCTGGGAGGCGCTCGGCCACGAGCGTCGCAGCGCGATCCTCGTCGAGGCGGCGGATGCGGTCGACCGCTCGGCGGCCGCGCTCGCCGAGCTCATCTCCCGCGAGCAGGGGAAGCCGCTCAACGGACCCGGCTCGCGCTTCGAGGCGGGCGGCGTCTCGGCATGGCTGCGCACGGCCGCCGCGACCGAGCTGCCGGACGAGACCCTGCTCGAGGAGCCCCGCGCGACCATCGCGTACCGGGCCGTCGGCCTCGTCGGCGCGATCGGACCGTGGAACTGGCCGGCCCTCATCGCCTCCTGGCAGCTCGCCCCTGCGCTGCGCATGGGCAACGCCGTCGTCATGAAGCCCAGCGAGCACACGCCGCTGTCGGTGCTCGCGCTCGGCGCGATCCTCCAGCAGGTGCTGCCGAAGGGCGTGCTCACGGTGCTCGCGGGCGACCGAGACCTCGGCTCGGCCCTCACGACGCACCCGGCGTTCGGCAAGATCATGTTCACGGGCTCGACGGCGACCGGCAAGGCCATCGTCGCCGCGAGCGCCGACAACCTGCCGCGCCTCACGCTCGAGCTCGGCGGCAACGATCCGGGGATCGTGCTGCCCGACGTCGATCCGGCCGCCATCGCGCAGGACCTGTTCTGGGGTGCGTTCATCAACACGGGCCAGACCTGCGCGGCGCTCAAGCGCCTCTACGTGCACGAGGACGTCTACGACGGCGTCGTCGAGGCTCTGCACGACGTCGCGTCCCAGGTGCCGATGGGCCCAGGGGTCGAGGAGTCGAGCGCCCTCGGCCCCCTCACGACCGAGGACCAGTTCGGGATCGTCGACCGTCTCGTCGAGGACGCGCGCGCCACGGGCGGCCGCATCGTGCTCGGCGGGGACCCCGACCGCGACGCACCGGGCAACTTCTACCCTGCGACCCTCGTGGCCGACATCGACGCCCACGCCGCGCTGGTCGTCGAGGAGCAGTTCGGCCCCGCCCTGCCGATCGTCCGCTACCGCGACCTCGACGAGGCCATCGCGCTCGCCAACGGCCTCGACGTGGGCCTGGGCGCCTCGGTCTGGTCGGCCGATGCCGATGCCGCGCGTGCGGTGGCCTCGCGCGTGCAGGCGGGCACCGTGTGGATCAACTCGCACGGCGGCGTGCACCCCATGATCCCGTTCGGAGGCATCAAGGGCTCCGGGTACGGGCTCGAGTTCGGCGTCGAGGGTCTCAAGGCGGTGGCGGTGCCGCATGTCATCAACGGCTAGATGACGACGCTCGACCTCCTCGCCGCGGCGGGGCGACGCTCGTATGATCGGCACCACAGCATGCCGCAGCCGACGACGTCGCCTCGCCGCGACCACGTGGACATCGCAGAGTGGCGCAGACTCGTGCGACGCTCCTTCGTGCCGCTCGAGATCGAGCCGCTGCACGTCGAGTTCTGCGGCGCGATCTCCTCGCGCGTCGTCGACGAGGTCGCGGTGTTCGACATCGCGGCGACGCCGCACGTCGTGCGCCGCACGCCGGCGCTCATCGCCGCGGGAGACGAGCCCTACTTCAAGCTGAGCCTGCAGCTCGAGGGGCAGGCGCGGTTGCATCAGGACGGCCGCACCGCCGACATCCGCCCTGGCGACCTCGCGATCTACGACACGACCAGGCCGTACGAGCTCGCGTTCGAGAGCGACAACCGAGCCCTCGTCATCATGTTCCCGCAGCACGTCGTCGACCTCCCCGCCGCCTCGATCGCGGAGATCACCGCCGTGGTCTTCAGCCGCGAGTCGGCGCTCGGCCGCGTCATCATCCCCTTCCTCACCGAGCTCGGCACGAGCATCGAGCGGCTGCAGGGTCCCGACGGCATCCGTCTGGTGCACAGCGCCCTCGAGCTGCTGGTCACGCTCCTGTCGAGCAGGCTGCAGGTCGAGACCGACCCGCGTCGCCGGCTGACGCACGACATCCGCGCCTACGTCGATGCCCGCCTCGGCGACCCCAGCCTCACCCCGGCGTCGATCGCGCAGGCGCACTTCATCTCCGTGCGCCACCTGCACGCGACGTTCTCCGCAGATGGCGTGACCCTCGCCGCGTGGATCCGCGAGCGACGCCTGGAGCGCATCCGACGCGACCTCGCCGACCCGGCTCACGCGAGCGAGCCGCTGCAGCGCATCGCTGCACGGTGGGGCCTCGCCGACGCAGCGCACTTCTCGCGGCTCTTCCGCAGCCGCTACGGCGAGAGTCCGCGCGACCATCGGCGTCGCGCACTCTCGGACAAGCAGTCCGCGCCCGCGTCCTAGCCCAGCCACGCGCCCCCTTCCTAGCGTTGCGGCAACGCGACGAAGGGATCGGGCGTCATGCACACCCACGGCAGCCGAGTCAGCAGGCTCACCGACCTGCAGCACCCGCTCGACCCCCTCACCCCCGTCGAGATCGCGGCCGTCCGCGACGCGCTCCTGCGCGGCGGACGCCTCGGACGCACCGTGCGCGTCGCCGGCCAGCTGCTCGTCGAGCCGACGAAGTCGGACCTCGCAGCGTGGAGCGAGGGCGACGCGATCCCGCGACGCGTGCACTCCACGCTCGTCGACGTCGCAGACGGCTCGTCGAGGGACGTCGTCGTGCTGCTGCCCGAGGGGGCGATCGAGCACGACGCCCCGATCGCGAGCGCGACGCCGCCGTACGGGCAGCCGCAGTACCTGTTCGAGGAGTACGAGGTCGTCGACGGCATCGTGAAGGCCGACGAGCGCTGGCGCGCGGCGATGGTGGCGCGCGGCATCGAGCCCGCGCACGTCGAGTCCGCCTTCTGCGCGCCGCTCGCGCCCGGGGCGTTCGACGTGCCAGAGGAGGTGGGGCGTCGAGTCATCCGCTCGCTGACGTTCCTGCAGCCCACGCCGCAGGACTCGCCGTGGGCCCACCCCGTGGAGGGGCTCGTCGTCACGATCGACCTCGGCGATCGCTCCGTCATCTCCGTCGTCGACGAGCGCCAGGTGCCGGTGCCGACCGAGCACGGCCGCTACGACGTCGAGGCGATCGGTCCCGCGCGCACGACGCTGCGCCCCATCGAGATCACGCAGCCCGAGGGCCCGAGCTTCACGGTCGACGGTGCCCGGGTGCGCTGGCAGCAGTGGTCGTTCCGCGTCGGCTTCTCGATGCGCGAGGGCCTGGTGCTGCACGACCTCCGCTGGCACGACGGCGACGAGGAGCGCCGCGTGCTGCACCGCGCGAGCGTGCCGGAGATGGTGGTGCCGTACGGCGACCAGAGCGCGACGCGATCGTGGATCTCGTACTTCGACGCCGGCGAGTACCACCTCGGGAAGAACGCCAACCCGCTCGAGCTCGGCTGCGACTGCCTCGGCGTCATCCACTACTTCGACGCGCACGTCGCGGCCGACTCCGGCGACCCCGTCACGATCCCCCAGGCCATCTGCATGCACGAGGAGGACGACGGGATCCTGTGGAAGCACACGGAGCCCGGCGGCGCACCCGACTCGCGCCGTGGACGACGCCTCGTCATCTCGTCGACGTCGACGATCGGCAACTACGACTACGGCTTCTTCTGGTACCTGCACCTCGACGGCACGATCCAGCTCGAGGCCAAGGCGACCGGCATCGTCTTCTGCGGCGCCGACGAGCCCGGGGCCGTGCACCCCCACATGACCGAGCTCGCCCCAGGGCTCTTCGCACCCGTGCATCAGCACCTCTTCTGCGCCCGCCTCGACGTCGCGATCGACGGCGACGACAACGCCGTCGACGAGGTCGACCTCGTGCGCATCCCGATGGGCGAGGCCAACCCGCGCGGCAACGCGTTCACGTGGCGTTCCACGAGGATCACCGAGGCCGGCGGCCGAGACGCCGACCCTGCCGTCGGACGCACGTGGCACATCGGCTCCGCGTCGCGCAGGAACCGCCTGGGCCATCCCACCCAGTTCCAGCTCATCCCGCAGGGCGGTGCCACGCTGCTCGCCGACGCCGACTCGTCGGTCGCGGCCCGCGCCGCCTTCGCCACGCGGAGCCTCTGGGTGACGGCGGCCGGCAGCGGCGACGACGTCTTCCCCAGCGGCATGTACCCGAACCAGCACGCGGGCGGCGCGGGCATCCCCGCGTCCGTCGCCCGCGGCGGCGACGTCGACGGCGGCGACATCGTCGTGTGGCACACCTTCGGCCCCACCCACATCCCCAGGCCCGAGGACTGGCCGGTCATGCCCGTCGACCGCTCGGGATTCCTGCTCAAGCCGTACGGCTTCCTCGACCGCAACCCCGCGCTCGACCTGCCGAAGGGCTCCACCGGTGGCTCGTGCGGCTGCGGCGACGACTGCCGTTGCGGACACGGCCACGACCACGCCTCAGGAGGCCACGCATGACCAGCTCGTTCATCCCCGTCGGTGCGCTCGGCGACGGGTTCGCGCATGCGTCCCGCAGCCTCGACCCCATCGGCGCGCTCTCCGGGCGCACCTTCGACACCGACCTCGAGGGCATCGGCACGCTCGCCATCGGCGACGGCACCGCCAGCTGGGGCGACCTCGTCGACGTCCCGGTGCGCATCACCTCCATCCGACCGGGCATCGCGCTCGTCGGCGGCATCGCCGCAGCCGTCTCGACGACCTTCGTCATCGACCTCGACGCGGGGCTCCTGACCGTCGTCGAGGGCACCCTGCCCGACGAGGCGACGCGCGCCGAGTCGGCCTTCACGCGCGTGCAGCGCGGCGACGAGGCGACCGGCGTCGCCGCCGCCATCCGGCACGGACGCATCGGCGACTCCTCGGCGTCGCTCCACGGCCCGACGGACGAGCTCGTCGGGCTGCGCAACCGGTACGACTACTCGCCCACCGAGGTCTACGAGCACATCTACCTCACGCCGACGCTCTACGCCTGGCACTGCATCGAGGGCGTCGAGCGAGGGCTCGCCGACGTCGATGCCTGCCACCACGTGCGCATCCGCGACGGCCTGACGCTCTTCGTCTGGCGGGAGAAGATCGTGCCGACGCTCGGCCTCGTCCTCATCGACCTCCACGCGAAGCGCACCGACGGCTCGATCTTCGGCAACGCCGACTTCGACGCCTCGACGCTCGTCACCTTCCCCGTCGGCGCCACCGCCGAGATCCTCAACGTCACCGCGCTCGCGGACTGACGCCGCCCCATCCGCGCAGCACGCGAAGAGAGCCGACCTCGATGTCCTCCACCACCCAGCACACGCAGCTCCAGGGACGCCTCGGCGTGCCCGGGATCGTCTTCCTCGTCCTCGCCGCCGTCGCCCCGCTCACGGGCATCATCGTCGTCGCCGGCATCGGCATCGCCGTCGGCACCGGCGGCGGCACGCCCGTCATGTTCCTGCTCGCGACGATCGTCCTGCTGCTGTTCGCGGTCGGCTACGCGCAGATGGCACGGGAGCTCACGAACGCTGGCGGCTTCTACGCCTTCGTCGTGCGCGGGCTCGGCCGCACGGCAGGGCTGGTCGCCGCGCTCATCGCCGTCGTCGGCTACAACTGCTTCGTCGCGGGCGCCGTGGGCACGAGCGGATTCTTCACCGCCATCGTCCTCGAGGGCGTGCTCGGCATCGCCACGCCGTGGTGGGCGTGGAGCCTCGTGTCGGTCGTACTCGTCTGGGTGCTCACGCGCAGCGGCATCGACCTGTCTGCGAAGATCCTCGGCGTCGCCCTCGTGCTCGAGGTCGCGATCCTCGTCGTGCTCGACGTCGCCATCCTCGTGCGCACGGGCTACTCGTTCGAGGCGTTCCTGCCGGAGGTGTTCCTCACGGGATCGGTGGGCCTCGGACTGCTGTTCGCCGCGAACGCGTTCGTCGGCTTCGAGGCCACTGGCCTGTTCGGCGAGGAGGCTCGCGACCCCAAGCGCACCATCCCCCGCGCGACCTACATCGCCATCGCCTTCATCGGCGTCTTCGCCGCCGTCACCACCTGGGCGATCGTCTCGGCGCTCGGCGTGCGCCAGGCAGGCGAGGAGGGGCTCGCGCATCTCGCGGCGGGCGACCTCATCTTCTCGGTGTCGGAGGAGTACCTCGGCAGCACGCTCACGACCGTGATGCAGCTGCTGCTGATCGTGAGCCTCTTCGCAGCCCTCCTCGCACTGCACAACTCGGCGACCCGGTACCTGTACGCGCTCGGCAGGGTCGGGGTGCTGCCGCGTGCCATGGCTCGCACGCGGGCCAACGGCGCTCCCGTCGTGGCCTCGTCGGTGCAGCTGGTCTTCGCGACGGCGGTCGCGATGGCGTTCGCGATCGCCGGCGCCGACCCGATCACTGCGCTCGTCGCCTCGTTCACCGGCATCGGCACGCTCGGCATCATCCTGCTCCAGGCCATCGCGGCGACGGCGATCGTCGTGCACTTCCGTCGCGTGCGCGATCCGCGCCGACTCAGCACCCTCGTGCTGCCCGGTCTCGGCGGCCTCGGGCTCTGGACCATCACGGCGCTCGCGTTCGCGAACTTCCCCGCGCTCGCCGGCAGCGACAGCCCGGTGGTCGCGCTGCTGCCGTGGCTGCTGCCCGCCGCAGCCGTCGTCGCGTTGATCGTCGCGCAGCGGCTGCGCGCGACCCGCCCGGCGGTGTGGGACGGGCTCGCTCGCGACCTCGACCGCGTCGACCCGCTGCGCCCCACCGACGCGGTGCCGGTCGTGGACGGTCGCGGCGCGTGAGCGTGCACCTCGTCACCGGCGGCGGCACCGGCATCGGGGCCGCCATCGCGACGCGCCTCGCGGGCGACGGCCACGACGTCGTCGTCGCGGGGCGACGCGCGGAGCCGCTCGAGGCCGTGGCGGCGACGTCGTCGCGCATCGCCGCGATGGTCGCCGACGTCTCCGATGGAGCGTCGATGCGTGCGCTCGTCGGTCGGATCGGCGAGCGCCACGGTCGCCTCGACGGCGTCGTGGCGAACGCGGGAGGACACGGGTACGACGCCGTCGGCGACACGAGCGACGAGGCGTGGCGCGCGAGCCTCGATGCGAACCTGACGACGGCGTTCGTCACGGCTCGCGAGACGTTGCCGATGCTCGAGGCCGGCGGCGGCGGCAGCCTCGTCGTGGTGTCGTCGCTCGCAGGCATCCGCGCCGCGCCCGACACCGCCGGCTACACGGTCGGCAAGCACGCCCTCCTCGGCCTCATGCGCTCGATCGCTCGCGACTACGGCGGTCGCGGCGTGCGCGCGAACGCGATCTGCCCCGGCTGGGTGCGCACGCCGATGGCCGACGAGGAGATGCGGGTGCTCGTCGCCGACGGCGGCGCGACCGACGTCGAGGGCGGCTACGCGCGCGTGACGCGCGACGTGCCGCTGCGTCGCGCCGCGGACCCTGCGGAGATCGCGAGCGTCGTCGCGTTCCTGCTGGGTGCGGACGCCTCGTACGTGCACGGTGCGACGCTCGTCGTCGACGGCGGCGCGCACGTCGTCGACGTGCCGACGCTGGCGTTCGGATGACGGCGCCCAGCCTGGGGCTCGAGGGCGCGGTCGTGCTCGTGACCGGTGCCGCGAGCGGCATCGGCGCAGCGGTCGCGGAGGCCGTCGTCGAGCATGGCGCGACGCCCGTGCTCGTCGATCGCGCACGCGAGCAGGTCGAGGCCACGGCCGCGCGCCTCGGTGGTGGCGGCACGGCGATCGCAGCGGACGTGACCGACGAGGCGTCCGTCGCCTCCGCCATGCGCACCGCGGCCGATGCACACGGCGGCATCGACGTGCTCGTCGCATGCGCCGGCATCTCCGGACCGTTCGGCACGCCGCTCGAGCGGACGACGCTCGACGACTGGCGCCGCGTGCTCGACGTCAACGTCACGGGTGCGTTCCTGGCGCTCAAGCACGCGCTGCCGCTGCTGCGTGCATCGTCTCGTGGCGCGGCCGTGCTGCTCGCGAGCGACTCCGCGCACGTCGCAGCGCCCGGGATGGTGCCCTACGGCGTCTCGAAGGCCGCGGTCGTGCAGCTCGCGCGTGCGACGTCGGTCGAGACCGCCGGCGCCGTGCGCGTCACGGCGCTGTGCCCGTCGATCGTCGACACCCCGATGAGCCGCGGCGACCTCGGCCGCGACGGCTTCGAGGGCGCCGGGTTCCCCGTGCATCGAGCCGCCGACGTCGCCTGGCACGTGCTGCTCCTCGCGAGCCCGCGCGCGGTCGGCATCCACGGCACCACCCTCATCGCCGACTTCGGCTTCGGCGCCCGTTCGAGCCTGCCCGCCTGAGGGCGGCCGGGGGAACACGGCGGGCGCGCGTCCTCGAGCCGCCTCAGGCCGCGCGCCGCCACGGCCGGATCGCGACGATCGCGAGCGATCCGACCGCGACGCCCAGCGCCGTCTCGACGAGGCGCGACAGCAGCAGGGCGTCGACCGGCACGGGCGCTGCGAGGTGCACGAGCAGCATCGCGAGCGGGGTGATGGCCACGAGGCCGACGGCGTAGTTCCAGCCGATCACGAGCTCGATGACGAACTGCAGCACGACGACGACCGCGATCGTCGCGATCGGCGGCAGCCCCGCCGACAGCAGCATCCACGCGACGCCGAGGCCCACGACCGTGCCCACGACCCGCTGGAGGCCGCGGGCGAGCTGCCCGTGCACGTGCGGCACCGCGAAGGCGACGGCAGCCGACAGCATCGCCCAGTACGGGTGGTCGCCGCCGGGCAGCCAGCCCGAGAGGGCGGTCGCGAGCGCACCGGCGGTCGCGACGGCCACGACGGCGCGCACGACCTGCCAGCGGATCGCGGGATCGCGCGGCGGATGCGGCGGGGCCGGCTTCCGGGTCGGCAGCAGCACCTGCTCGAGCGCGCCGAGCGCGACGGCGAGCGCCGCGGTCGCCGCCGCGATCAGCGGCACGAGCGGCACGTCGGACGCCGCGAACGGCACCGACGCGCACGCGCCCGCTGCGAAGACGAGGAAGAACGGCCCGGGCGGGCGCCATCCCTGCCGATCCGACGCCCACGTCGCGACGCCAGCGACGACGGCGACGAGCGGGATCGCGAGCCACGCGCGCCACGGCGTCATGCCGACGAGCGCGCCCGTCGCCGCCGTCGCCGTGAGCAGCGCGCCCATCCACGCCTGCGTGCGCCACCGCAGCGCCGTGGGTCGGCGACCGCCGTAGATCGAAGCGAACGCGCCGAACGCCGCCGCGATGCCGAGGTCGAGCCGATCGACGGCCAACAGCGTGCCGAGCGCGACCGCGAGCACGATGGCCCCGCGGATGGCGACGCGATGCGCGCCGGGTGCGGGACCCACGCGCACGCTCTCGCCCAGCACCCCGCGCACGTGGTGCAGCGGCCGCCCGGGCACGCTCACTCCCCTGCGATCGCGATGTGCACGAGCGCGTCGCCCGCGTGCACGATGGGCGCACGCGTGAGCCCGATGACGATGCCGCTGCGATCGGCGCGCACGATGCGGCCGTTGTCGCCGAACGCGTCGGCGATGCGGCCGAGCCGCTGGCCGTCCTCGACCTGCGCGCCGAGGTCGACCTCGAGGTGCAGGATGCCCGAGCCGCGCGCCCGCACCCAGCCGCTCGCGAACGCCGCGACCGGCACGTCGTCGTCGGCCGTCTCGGCGTCGATCATGTCGAGCGCCGCGAGCACGCGCAGCACGCCGGCGACGCCGACGGCGATCGGCTCCTCCTCGAAGCGCATCGCCTCGCCCGCCTCGTACAGCAGCACCGTGCCGCCCGCCTCGCGCGCCGCCTGCCGCAGCGAGCCGTCGCGCAGGCGCGCGTGCAGCATGACCGGCGCACCGAAGGCCTCGGCGAGCCTGCGCGTCTCGGGATCCTCGAGGTCGGCGCGGATCTGCGGCAGGTTGCTGCGCCTGGCGGCGGCGGTGTGCAGGTCGATGCCGACGTCGCACTTGCTGACGACCTCGGTCATGAGCAGGTGCGCGATGCGGCTCGCGAGCGACCCTCGTGCCGAGCCGGGGAACGAGCGGTTGAGGTCGCGGCCGTCCGGCAGGTACCGGTCGCCCGTCATGAAGCCCAGCACGTTCACGACCGGCACGGCCAGCAGCGTGCCGCGCAGCGTGCGCGGCGAGACCGCGGCGAGCACCTGGCGGATGATCTCGACGCCCAGCACCTCGTCGCCATGGATCGCGGCGTCGACCCACACGGTCGGTCCGGCCTCGCGGCCGTGCACGACGCGCACGGGCAGCGTCGCGTCGCCGCCGGTCACGAGCCGCGTGATCGGCAGCTCGACGTCCTGCTGCTGACCGGCTCGCACGCGCACGCTGCCGATCGCGAACGACTCACGCATCGTCGCGCCCCCTGTTGCGCGAGCGCACCTCGCGCGGGGGCCTGCCGCCGAGGTACGAGCGCGCCGAGTCGACGAGGAAGCCCTGCCGCAGCGCCTCCCTGCCCACGAGCATGCGGAAGCCCATCTCGTCACGGCGCGTGAGCGTCATCTCCGTCTCGACCACGCGGCCCAGCAGCGCGACGCCCGCGAGGATCACGATGCGCTCCTGCTCGGTGCCGTTCGACGAGCGGATGATCCTGCGATCGTGCACCGGCACGTCGACGACGACGGCGTCGGCCGTCGAACGCTGCCACGGGTGGATCGCGAAGCGCACGCGCTCGACGCCGTCGACGGAGCGCTCCTCCACGTCGAACGCGTGCAGCGCGCTCGTGCGCGCACCCGTGTCGAGCTTCGCCTTCACGTGCTCGACGCCGAACGTCGGCAGCGCCACCCATTCGCGCCAGCCCGCGACCGCGGGGCTGGCAGGATGGGGCGCGCTCATCCCCCCATCCAACCAGGGAAGCCAGGTGCTCATCCGATGAGGCTCGCGATCCTCTCCCGCGCTCCGCGCTCGTACTCGACGAGGCGGCTGCGGGCAGCCGCCGTCGACCGCGGGCACGACGTGAAGGTGCTGAATACGCTGCGATTCTCGATCGACCTCTCGGGCGACGCACCCGATCTGCAGTTCCGCGGGCGGCAGCTGCGCGACTACGACGCGATCCTGCCGCGCATCGGCAACTCGATCACGTACTTCGGCACCGCGGTCGTGCGGCAGTTCGAGCAGATGGACGTCTACACGCCCAACACGGCGAACGGCATCGCGAACTCGCGCGACAAGCTGCGGGCGACGCAGATCCTCGCCCGGCACGACATCGGCATGCCCGCGACGACGTTCGTGCGCGACCGCAAGGACGTCATCCCCGCGATCGAGCGCGTCGGCGGCGCCCCCGTCGTGCTGAAGCTGCTCGAGGGCACGCAGGGCATCGGCGTCATCCTGGCGCCGACGATCAAGGTCGCCGAGGCGATCATCGAGACGCTGCAGTCGACGCGGCAGCAGGTGCTCATCCAGCGCTTCGTGTCGGAGTCGCGCGGTCGCGACATCCGCGCGCTCGTCGTGGGCGACCGGGTGGTCGCTGCGATGCGGCGCGTCGCGCTGGGCGACGAGTTCCGCTCGAACGTGCACCGCGGCGGCAGCGTCGAGGCGGTGTCGCTCGACCCCGAGTACGAGCGCGTCGCCGTGCGCGCCGCACAGATCATGGGCCTCAAGGTCGCGGGCGTCGACATGCTCGAGGGCGACGACGGCCCGCTCGTGATGGAGGTGAACTCCTCCCCCGGGCTCGAGGGCATCGAGACCGCCACGAACCTCGACGTCGCGGGCGCGATCGTCGACTACATCGGCGACCAGGTCGCGTTCCCGCAGATCGACGTGCGAGAGCGGCTGTCGATCTCGACCGGCTACGGCGTCGCCGAGCTCGTCGTGCACGGCGACGCCGAGCTCGTCGGCACGACGCTCAAGGAGTCGGGCCTGTGGGAGCGCGACATCACGGTGCTCACGGTGCACCGCGGCACGACGGTCATCCCGAACCCGAAGGGCCGCGAGGTGCTCGAGGCGGAGGATCGGCTGCTGTGCTTCGGCAGGCTCGAGGAGATGCGCTCGATGATCCCCGCGCGCCCGAAGCGCCGCAAGCGCGTGAAGGCGCTGCCGAAGGACGCGAACCAGGGCGACTGAGCGGCGCGGGCCGCCGAATCGACACGTGCGCAGACCCTCGTGTGCTCTGTGCACCCGAGGCCACGCTGACGTGCAGGTTCGGCGGCGGTCCGCGACGCTCCACGCATGACGGAGCCCCGCCGACCGACGGTCGACGGGGCTCCGGCTCGTGCGACTACCGCTGCGCGGCGGCGGCTGCCGCTGCGATGGCCTCGCGGTCGACGTCCGACAGCACGGCCTCGTCGACGGCGTCGCCGCGCTTCCAGTCGGCCCAGCGACCCGACCGCTCGAACTCGACCGACAGCGGGATGCCCGTGCGGTCCTTCGTGAGCAGGGTGCCGATGACCGAGACGACGACGGTCACGAGCAGGTAGGCCACGATCGCCCACGTCGTGCCGGTCGACTGCAGCAGCGCCTGCGCGATCGTCGGTGCGAACGCGCCGCCGATGATGGCGCCGATCGCGTAGGCGATCGAGACGCCCGAGAACCGCACCGATGCCGGGAACGACTCGGCGTACCATGCCGCCTGCGCACCGTACGTGAGGCCGAGGCCCACGCCGAGCAGCACCGTCGCGATCGCGACGCCCGCGACACCCGTGTAGACGAGCTGGAACAGCGGGAGGATGCCGAGCGCGAGCACGACCCAGCCGATGAGGTAGACGCGCTTGCGGCCGATCCTGTCGGAGAGGTAGCCGGCGAGGAACGTGAAGATGAGCCACGTGAACGAGCCTGCGAAGGCCGCGAGCTGCACCCCGACGGGGTCGAAGCCGAGCCCGGGAGGCGTGCCGTCGACGGGCCGGGACGCGAGGCCCTGCACGTAGCCGCCGGTCGTCATGTAGCCGGCCGCGTTGTTGGCGCAGAAGATCATCGCAGCGGTGAGCACGACGAGGCCGTACTTCTTGAAGACCTGCACGATCGGCGCCGACTGCTCCTGCGCCGTCTCCTTGATCTCCGCGAAGACCGGGGACTCGTCGACCGATCGGCGCACGATGAAGCCGACGATCACGAGCAGGATCGACACGAAGAACGGGATGCGCCAGCCGACCTCGAGGAACGCGTCGCCGGGGAACAGCGCGCGGACCGCGGCGAGGACGCCCGTCGCGAGCATGAGGCCCAGCGGCACGCCGGCCTGCACGAACGAGCCGTAGACGCCGCGGCGGTTCGCCGGCGCGTGCTCGATCGCCATGAGCACGGCGCCGCCCCACTCGCCACCTGCCGACAGGCCCTGCAGGATGCGCAGCAGCATGAGGAGGACCGGGGCGAGGACGCCCGCCTGCTCGAACGTCGGCAGCGCACCCACGAGCGTCGTGGCGGCGCCCATGAGCAGCAGCGTGATGACGAGCATGGGTCGGCGGCCGATGCGGTCGCCGAAGTGCCCGGCCAGGAACGCGCCGAGGGGGCGGAAGAGGAACGAGATGCCGATCGTGACGAGCGAGAGGATCGGCGCGAGGCTCGGTCCCGCCGGCTCGAAGAACAGCTGCGCGAACACGAGGTTCGCCATGAACGCGTAGATGAAGAAGTCGTACCACTCGATGGTGGTGCCGACCACGACTGCGCCGAGGACCTTGTTGCGCTCACGCGCTGAGGTGCGCGCGTGGGGTGTGCTGGACACGTGGACTCCTTCGTCCGTGAGGGATCTTCATCGACCGTTCGGGAGCATAGCGTGATTCCCGAACGATCGGTCAGGAATTGCTGACTCCGCGTGGCGCAAGTGGCGCTGCCCGACGTTGGGCGAGCATATACGATCCCATGCACGATGCGTCAAGGCCCGGAGGCCGACCGACCCGGTCGTCGTGCCCCGAACGCACGGACGCGGCCGCCCCGACCTCCGGGGCAGCCGCGTCGCGCGTGCACGTGGATGCGATCACCGATCGGCGAACGACTCCACGCATGCCAGCGTCGCGTCGACGTACTCGAGGTCGTCGTGCTCCTCGAGCGAGGCCTCGTACGCGTCGAGCATCGCGCCCGGATCGTCGACGCCGAAGTCGCTCGCGACGCCCGTCCACGTCTCCCGAGCGTCGTCGCCCACCTGCTCGACCCACTCGTCGGTCGCCGACTCGTCGAACGCCGTGAAGGACTCGACCGTCGTGGATGCGAGCATCTCGTCGCACTGCGAGACGGCCTGCTCGTTGAACGCCTCCACGGCCGCACCCTGGTTGAACTCCAGCTCCACGGCTGCGATGGCCTCCTGCTGCCCAGCCGACAGGCCCTCCCACGCGGAGGCCGAGAACCACATGCCGAACGTGGAGTACTGGCCCAGGCCCGGATCGGTCCAGTGCGGCAGCAGCTCCATGATGCGGTAGTTGACCGCGAAGTCGATCGCACCGCCCACGGCGTCGATCACGCCGCGCTCCACGGCCTCGTACGACTCGCTCGCGGTGACCGCGGTGATGCTCATGCCCGCATCGGCCAGCACCTGCTGCACGACCGGCCCCGAGGCTCGCGCCGAGAGCCCGGCGAGGTCGTCGACCGACTCCACCGGCTGGTCGGTGCCCAGCAGCAGACGGCCGACGGGCCAGGCGCTCACGTAGTGCAGCCCGTTCTGCTCCATGATCGCCATCGCCTGCTCGTCCTCGGTGTGCAGGTCGTACAGGCTCGCGGTGATCGCGGCGGAGTTCTGGTTGACGAACGGGATGCCCACCATGCTCACGGTCGGGAAGTACTGGGGCGTGTAGTCGGGGATCGTGACGCCGACGTCGGCGCGGCCGTCGCGCAGGCACTCGACGATCTCGGCCGCGGCGCAGATCGACTCGGGCGCCGTGCGATCGAAGGTCACCGAGCCGTCGGTCGCCTCCTCGACCGCGTCGAGGAACCAGTCCTGCGCTGCGGCGTTCGGGGTGTCGGCAAGCGCCGAGGTGGCGAGCGTGAGCTCGACCGCATCGGCGCCGGCGTCGCCGGCGTCGCCGCCGCCTCCGCCGCTGGAGCACGCGCCGAGCGCGAGCGCGGCGACGAGGGAGGCGGCGAGGATCATGCCGCGTCTGGGGGTGGGGAACGTCATCGTTCGTCCTCTCGGTGGATGGTGCGGTGGGTGCTGCGGGGGTCGTGCGCGGGGCGCGCCTCGCCGGGTGGCGGGTGCGGGGTCGACGTGGTCATCGTTGGACCAGGGATGGCAGCCAGAGCGTGATGGCCGGCAGCAGGAAGAGCACGGTCGTCACCAGCAGGTCCACGGCGAACAGCGGCGCGACGCCGCGGAAGACCACCTCTGGCCGCACGCCGGTCGTGCCTGCCACCACGAAGCAGTTGATGCCCACTGGCGGCGTGACCATGCCGATCTCGATGAGCTTCACGATCATGATCCCGAGCCAGATCGCGTCGAAGCCGAACGCCTCGGCGATCGGCAGCAGGATCGGCACGGTGATGACGAGGATCGACAGCGACTCGAGCACCATGCCGAGCGGGATGAGGCACGCGAGCAGCAGCGCCATCGTCACCATCGGCGGCAGCGCGAGGCCCGTCACGGCGTCGGTGATGGCATCGGGCACGCGAGCGACGATGAAGAACGCCGAGAGCACCCCGGAGCCCACGATGATGAAGAACACCATGCCGGTGGTGGAGGCCGCCTCCGTGAGCGCGGTGCGGATGCCCTCCAGCACGCCCCCCGCGCCCTCGCGGCGGCGCTCGAGCACGAGCATCGCGAGCGCCGCCACAGCGCCGATCGCGGCCGACTCGGTCGACGTGAAGATGCCCGAGTACATGCCGCCGATGACGATCGCGAACAGCAGCGCGATGCGCACGAGGCCGCGCCACGGCACGCGCACCGGCTCGCCGGCCGCCTCGGCGACGGCGTCGTCGAGCGTCGCGGGCGTGCGCACCTGCCTGGAGCCGACGAGCATGATGTAGGCGATGTACGCGGTCGCCGAGAGCAGGCCCGGCACGATGCCGGCGGCGAGCATCTGCGCCACCGACTGGCTGGTGAGGATGGCGTAGAGCACCAGGAAGGTGCTCGGCGGGATCATGACGCCCAGGGTGCCCGCCACCGCGACGAGGGCGGTCGCGAGCGATGCCGGATAGCCGGCCTTGCGCATCTCGCCCACCGACAGCTTCGCCATGGTGGCTGCCGTTCCGATGCTCGAGCCGGACACGGCCGAGAAGCCGGCGCATGCCATGACCGTCGCGACGCCCAGCCCGCCAGGCAGCCTGCGGACGTAGCGATCGGCGATCGCGAAGACGTGCTCGGCGATGCGCGCGCGCACGGCGAACATGCCCATGAGGATGAACATCGGCACGATCGTGAGGCTGAAGCTCGCGGTCGTCGCGAACGGCACCGAGCCGAGCACGCTCGTCGCGTAGTCGGCGTCCTGCAGCAGCACGAGGCCGAGCAGTCCGGATCCGCCGAGCGCGAGCGCCACGGGCACCCGGATGGCGAGGGCGCCGATGAGCACGACGAGCACGACCGCGGTCGCGACGCCAGCCTCAGGCGTCACGGTCGCCCCGCTCCTGGGGCAGTCGGCCGCGGATCGCACCCACGAGCTGCAGCACGGCCACCACGAGGGTGGCGGCGAGCCCGACGACGATGGCCCAGCGCAGCGGCCACACGGGGAAGCGCACGATGCCGAAGCGCTCCTCCCCCGCTGCGGTGGCGTCGATCGCGCGCTCGCCCGTCGCGAGCACGGCCCACGCCAGCACGACGACGACGATCGCGCCGGCGACGATCGCGAGCACGCGACGGGCTCGCAGCCCGAGCCGGTCGGTGAGCAGCGTCACGGCCACGTGCTCGCCGCGCACGAGCCCCCACGCGAGCGAGAGGTACACCGCGAGCACGAGGCTCGACTCCGCGACCTCGACCATGCCGGGCAGGCTCGCCCCGCTGATGGTGCGCACGAGCACGTCGGCGCAGATCGCGAGCATGAGCACGACGATCGCGAGCGCCGCGAGCACGGCGAGCGTGCGGACCACGGCGTGCACGGCACGGTCGGTCGGCGAGTCGTGCGCCGGCGCAGGCGCCGCGCTCGCGCCGGGCACGACGGCGTCGGTCATCGTCGTTCCCAGTGCTCGTAGGCACGGGTGTGGTCGACGGATCCGAGCGCGTCGAGCGCGCTGCCGAGCGCCTCGACGACGGCGTCGCAGACCGGTGCGTCGTGGTCGACGGCGCGCTGCACCTGCTGCGCGATCCGCACGTCCTTCGTCATGAGCGGCAGCGCGAAGCCCGAGGCGTAGGCGCCGTCGAGGATGTGCGGTCCGGTGACGTTGGTCGTCACCCAGCTCATGCCGGTGGAGAGGTTGAGGATGTCGAGCATCACCCGTCGGTCGAGGCCGAAGCGGGCGCCTGCGATGAGCGCCTCCGAGCTCGCGGCGAACGCGGCGGCGGCAACGAAGTTGTTGAGCGCCTTCATGGCGTGCCCCGTGCCGAGGCCTCCGGTGCGGGTGATCGTCGAGCTCATCGCCTCGATCACCGGCACGGCTGCCGCGATGGCGTCCTCGTCGTCGCCACCGAGCATGATCGCGAGGGAGCCGGCCACGGCACGCTCTCTGGCACCCGAGACCGGCGCGTCGACCATGGCGACGCCGGCCTCGCGCAGCAGGCGGCCGGTCTCGACGGTCTCGCTCGGGTCCGACGAGCTCATGTCGACCACGACGGCGCCAGCTCGCAGCGGCACGCGCAACGCGCCGTCGTCGTCCACGAGCACCGCCCGCACGATGCCGCTCGTCGGCAGCATGCACACCACGACGTCGCATGCGGCCAACCCCGCGCCGTCGACGGCGGTCGCGTGCAGCCGCTCGGCGATCTCGGTCGCGCGAGCGGGATCGGCGTCGTGCAGCAGCAGGTCGAAGCCTCCTGCCGCGACGTTGGCGGCCATCGGCTCGCCCATGACCCCGAGCCCGACGAAGCCCACGACCGGCGCGCGGCCGCTCATGCGCTGCGCTCCGCACGTGCCGTCGCGGCGAGGCCGCCCTCGACGTCGAGGTCGATGTCGTGGTCGCCGAGCACCTCCTTGAGCGCCCGCATGCCCTCGACCGCCGAGGGGATGCCTGCGTAGAGGAAGGCGTGGAGCACGATCTCGCGCAGCTCGACGGGCGAGACGCCGTTGGCGAGCGCCCCGCGCAGGTGCACGCGGATCTCGTGGGCTCGACCGAGCGCGACGAGCATGGCGACGGTGATCTTCGAGCGGTCGACGATCGCGAGACCATCCCGCTGCCAGATGTCGCCGAAGCACACCCGCGTCACGATCTCCTGCAGCTTGTCGTCGAGGTCGGTGGTCGCCTCGGTCTGCCCCTCTGCACCCTCGGGGCCGAACATGCGGCGACGCTGCGCGATGCCGACGTCGTACAGGTCGTCGTTGAGCACGGTTCCTCCTCTGCGACGGCACCACGGCGGGCCGTCTCCCCCATCCTCGCCACGAGCATCGCTCACGTCTTGACCGTCGGCGCAGGCGAGCACCCCATCCGCGCAGGGCGCGACGGGCGCCGTCCGGCGTGAGGAGGCGCGCTGCTACGCTCGCGGCACCGCGCAGGTCGACGACGACCGCCGGCACCGACAGGAGGTCGACCGTGGCATCGCCGACGACCACGCACCGCGAGCCCTCCGGCCCCGGCACGCTCGAGCTCGGCGAGGCGCGCACGTTCGAGCAGTGGCGGCAGCTGGTGAGCAATCGGTTCGTGCCGCTCGACATCTCGTCGCCGGCAGGCGCGTTCCACGGCTCGCTGCGCGCGCTCCACGTCGGCGACTCGTGCGTGACCGAGATCATCGCCGACCCGCATCGCGTGGAGCGCGAGGCGACTCGCATCAGCCCCGACGACCCGCATCACCTGAAGCTCACGCTGCAGCTCGAGGGCACGGGCATCGTGGCGCAGGATGGCAGGCAGGCGGTGCTGCAGCCGGGCGACGTCGCGATCTACGACACGTCGCGGCCGTACACGCTCGAGTTCGTCGATGGCACGCGGTCGCTCGTCATGATGTTCCCCCATCGCATGCTCGGGCTGTCGGCGCAGCACATCCACAGGATGACGGCGGTCCGCCTGCCTGGCGACGAGGGCATCGGCACGGTCATCTGCCCGTTCATGCGGCACATGGCGGCGAACCTCGACGAGCTGCGCGGCGCCTCGGGGGTGCGGATCCTCCGCAGCGCCCTCGATCTCGTGACGGCGCTGATCAGCGCGGAGCTCGACCGGCAGGTCGCGGGCACGCGTCGCGACTTCGAGCGGTGCGTCGCGTTCATGGAGGAGCATCTCGGCGACCCCGGCCTCAACACCGCGCAGGTGGCGAGCGCGTGCTTCCTCTCGCCGAGGACGGTGCAGTACCTCTTCAGCGAGGAGGGCACGACCGTGACGTCGTGGGTGCGGGAGCGTCGGCTCGAGCGGTGCCGCACCGACCTGCAGGATGCCGCGCAGCAGGCGACGTCGGTGCTCGAGATCGCCCACAGGTGGGGCTTCACGGATGCCGCGCACTTCAGTCGCGTGTGTCGCGCAGCCTTCGGTGCGTCGCCGCGCGAGCTCCGGCGTCTCGCCGGCTGACGCTCCCTGCGCATCTCGGGCTTGCACGTGGCGGCCGATCGTATACGATGACGAACATGAACGACTCGATGACGAGCCTGGCTGCTGCCCGCGCCGCATGGGACCTGCTGGGCGGGCGACCGGGCAAGGTCGTGGCGATGCACATCGGCTACGCCGCGCGCGCAGCGCAGAAGGGCCGCACCCCCGAGGCTCCCGGATACTTCCTGAAGCCCGCGACCTCGCTCTCGATCGGCGGCGACGTCGAGCTGCCCGCCGGCTGCGAGATCCTCGGCTTCGAGGGCGAGATCGCCCTCGTCATCGGCCGCGAGACGCGACGCGTCTCCCCCGACGACGCATGGGATGCCGTCGCGTTCGTCACGGCATCGAACGACCTCGGCGTCTTCGACCTGCGCTGGGCCGACAAGGGCGCCAACGTGCGCTCGAAGGGCGGCGACGGCTTCACCCCCATCGGCCCCGCGCTGCTGCCCGCAGCCGACCTCGACCCGCACGCGATCGAGATCCGCGTGTGGCGCGACGGCGAGCTCGTGCAGGCCGACGACTCCTCGACGCTGCTGTTCTCGCTGCCGCAGATCGTCTCCGACCTGTCGCAGCTCATGACCCTCGAGCCCGGCGACGTCATCCTCACCGGCACCCCGGCGGGCGCCTCCACGTTCGCACCCGGCCAGACGATCGAGGTCGAGGTGGCGAGCGCCGGCCGCTCGACCGGACGCCTCGTCACGGGCGCCGTGCAGGGCACCGACGCGCTTCCCGCCTTCAGCGCGCAGCCGAAGCCGACGCCCGAGCAGTGGGCCGACGCCTCCGGCCGCCCCGTCGCCGACTTCCAGCCCGCGACGGCGCCCGTGCTCGACGACGCGCTCGTCGCCCGCATCGAGCGCGTCGCGACCGCGACGCTCTCGTCGCTGCTGCGGAAGCGCGGCATCGTCAACGCCACGATCGACGGACTGCGCCCCTCACAGCCGGGCACGCGCATGACCGGCGTCGCCCGCACGCTGCGCTACGTGCCGAACCGCGAGGACCTCTTCCGCACCCACGGCGGCGGCTACAACGCGCAGAAGCGCGCCGTCGACTCGCTGCGGGCAGGCGAGGTGCTCGTCATGGACGCCCGTGGCGAGACCCGCTCTGGCACGCTCGGCGACATCATCGCGCTGCGCGCCCGCACGCTCGGCGCCGCGGGCATCGTCACCGACGGCGGCGTGCGCGACCTCGCAGCCGTCACCGACATCGGCATCCCCACGTACCACTCCGGCGCGCACCCGAGCGTCCTCGGCCGCTGGCACGTGCCGTGGGGCGTCGACGAGACCATCGCGTGCGGCGGCACGACCGTGCAGCCCGGCGACGTCATCGTCGCCGACGACGACGGCATCGTCGTCATCCCGCCCGCGATCGTGCGCGACCTCGTCGACGAGGCCGAGGCGCAGGAGGCCGAGGAGACGTTCATCGCCCGCATGGTCGAGGACGGGCACCCCGTCGACGGCCTCTTCCCCATGGATGCCACGTGGCGTGCCCGCTTCGAGGCAGAGCGCGCATCGGACGAGGCGGCCCCCGCACCGGGAGCGCAGGCGTGACCGCGACGACGAGCAAGTCGCAGCGCGCGTACGAGCATCTGCACGAGCGCATCGAGCGGGGCGTCTACGGGCCCGGCTACCGGCTCGTGCTCGACGCGATCGCGCGCGAGCTCGACATGAGCGTCGTGCCCGTGCGCGAGGCGCTGCGCAGGCTCGAGGCCGAGGGCGTCGTGACGTTCGAGCGCAACGTCGGCGCGCGCGTCACCGAGATCGACCCCGCCGACCTGCACGACACGACCGAGACGCTCGCGATGGTCGAGGGCGCCGCGATCGGCCTCGCCGTGCCGTCGCTGTCGCCTGCCGACGTCGCCGAGGCGCGCAGCCTCAACGACCAGATGCGCGACAGCCTCGACCAGTTCGATCCCGTGCGACTCACGCGCCTCAACGAGGCGTTCCACCGCACCCTCACCGACCCGTGCCCCAACGAGCAGCTGAAGAGCCTCGTCGACGACGGCTGGCGACGGCTGGCGAGGCTGCGGCAGTCGACGTTCGGCTTCGTGCCTGGCCGCGCCCGCGAGTCGGTCGGCGAGCACGAGCGCATCCTGCACCTGCTCGAGACGGGCGCTCCCGCGCACGACGTCGAGCTCGCCGTCCGCGAGCACCGGCTCGCGAGCCTCCACGCCTACCTCGACCGCGCGGGCGACGACGCCCACGCGGACGAGTCCCACTGACCCACGCACCGAAGGGGAACCCGTGACGAACCGTCCTGCGAACCTGCCCACCCATCTGCAGCACCACATCGGAGGCCGCCCGGTCGACTCCGTCGGCGGCGAGACGTTCGAGGTCATCGACCCCGTGACGAACGAGGTCTACGCGACCGCTGCCGCCGGCCAGCAGGCCGACGTCGACGCCGCCGTCGCCGCCGCGACCCTCGCCTTCGAGGAGGGGCCGTGGCCGCGCATGAAGGCGCGCGAGCGTGCCCGCATCCTCATGCGCATCGCCGACGTCGTCGCATCGCGCGACGACGAGCTCAGCCAGTACGAGTCGTTCGACTCCGGCCTGCCCATCACCCAGGCGAAGGGGCAGGCGCAGCGCGCGGCCGAGAACTTCCGCTTCTTCGCCGACCTGATCGTCGCGCAGCGCGACGACGCCTACAAGGTGCCCGGCACGCAGATCAACTACGTCAACCGCACGCCGAAGGGCGTCGCAGGCCTCATCACGCCCTGGAACACGCCGTTCATGCTCGAGTCGTGGAAGCTGGCGCCCGCGCTGGCCTCCGGCTGCACCGTCGTGCTGAAGCCCGCCGAGTTCACGCCGCTGTCGGCCTCGCTGTGGGCGGGCATCTTCGCCGAGGCCGGCCTGCCCGACGGCGTCTTCAACCTCGTCAACGGCATCGGCGAGGAGGCGGGCGACGCGCTGGTCAAGCATCCCGACGTGCCGCTCATCTCGTTCACGGGCGAGTCGTCGACGGGCAAGCTCATCTTCCGCAACTGCGCCGAGCACCTCAAGGCGATGTCGATGGAGCTCGGCGGCAAGTCCCCCGCGGTCGTCTTCGCCGACGCCGACCTCGACGCCGCGATCGACTCGACGCTCTTCGGCGTCTTCTCGCTGAACGGCGAGCGCTGCACCGCCGGCAGCCGCATCCTCGTCGAGCGGTCGATCTACGACGCGTTCGTCGAGCGCTACGCGGCGCGTGCGAGCCGCATCGTCGTGGGCGACCCCTCCGACCCGGCGACCGAGGTGGGCGCGCTCGTGCACCCCGAGCACTACGACAAGGTCATGTCGTACGTCGAGATCGGCAAGACGGAGGGGCGCCTCGTCGCAGGCGGCGGCCGGCCCGAGGGTCTCGACACGGGCAACTACGTCGCCCCGACCGTGTTCGCGGACGTGCCGCCGACGGCGCGCATCTTCCAGGAGGAGATCTTCGGACCCGTCGTCGCGATCACGCCGTTCGACTCCGACGAGGAGGCGCTCGCGCTCGCGAACGACACCCGCTACGGCCTCGCCGCCTACGTGTGGACGAACGACCTCACGCGTGCCCACACGTTCGCGCAGTCGATCCAGGCGGGCATGGTGTGGCTCAACAGCCACAACGTGCGCGACCTGCGCAGCCCCTTCGGCGGCGTGAAGGCCTCGGGCCTCGGCCACGAGGGCGGCTACCGCAGCCTCGACTTCTACTCCGACCAGCAGGCCGTGCACATCACGCTCGGCGACGTGCACACCGCGCGCTTCGGCGCCCACTGACCACCACCGACCCGCTCGACGAGGAGCTCATCGTGACCGACATCCGCACCACCACCCCCATCCCGAAGCCGTCCGTGCCCGCGCCCGACATCGTGCGCTGCGCCTACCTCGAGCTCGTCGTCACCGACCTCGCCGCCTCGCGCGCGTTCTACGTCGACCTGCTGGGACTGCACGTGACGAAGGAGGACGACGAGGCCATCTACCTGCGGTCGTTCGAGGAGTTCATCCACCACAACCTCGTGCTGCGGAAGGGCCCCGTCGCCGCGGCGGCCGCGTTCGCCTACCGCGTGCGCACCCCCGAGGACGTCGACCGTGCCGAGGCCTGGTACCGCGAGCTCGGCTGCCGCGTCGAGCGCCGCGCAGACGGCTTCGTCGACGGCATCGGCGATGCCGTGCGCGTCGAGGACCCGCTGGGGTTCCCGTACGAGTTCTTCTACGAGGTCGAGCACGTCGAGCGCCTCACGCAGCGCTACGACCTGTACTCGGCTGGCGAGCTCGTGCGCCTCGACCACTTCAACCAGGTCACGCCCCACGTGCCCCGCGGCCGCACGTACCTCGAGCACCTCGGCTTCCGCGTCTCGGAGGACATCCAGGACTCCGACGGCGTCACCTACGCGGCGTGGATGCATCGCAAGCAGACCGTGCACGACACGGCGCTCACCGGCGGCGACGGCCCGCGCCTGCACCACATCGCGTTCTCGACGCACGAGAAGCACAACATCATCCAGATCTGCGACAAGATGGGCGCCCTGCGCATCTCGGACCGCATCGAGCGCGGCCCCGGCCGCCACGGCGTCTCGAATGCGTTCTACCTCTACATCCTCGACCCCGACGGGCACCGGGTGGAGATCTACACGCAGGACTACTACACGGGCGACCCCGACAACCCGACCGTCACGTGGGACGTGCACGACAACCAGCGCCGCGACTGGTGGGGCAACCCCGTCGTGCCCTCCTGGTACACGGAGGCGAGCCTCGTGCTCGACCTGGACGGCGAGCCCCAGCCCGTCGTGGAGCGCACCGACTCGAGCGAGATGGCCGTGACGGTCGGCGCAGACGGCTTCTCGTACACGAGGGCCGCCGGCGGCGCCGTCGCGTCGGAGCCCGGCGAGGAGATCGGCTTCAAGCTGGGCAGCCAGCTCTGATGGCCGCCGTCTCGGCATCCAGTGGTCGCGGCCTCGACGACGCGACGGTCGCGGCCCTCGCGGACGAGCTCGCCGAGGCGACGCGCACGCGCGGCACCGTCGAGCGTCTCAGCGCCCGGCACCCTGCGATGACGGTCGACGACTCGTACGCGGTGCAGCGCATCTGGCGCGCGCGGCGCGAGGCCGACGGCCGCCGCGTCGTCGGTCGCAAGATCGGCCTCACGAGCAAGGTCATGCAGGTCGCGACCGGCATCACCGAGCCCGACTACGGCGTCATCCTCGACGACCAGGTGTTCGCATCCGGCTCGGCGCTGGAGTTCGACCGGTACGCGAACGTGCGCATCGAGGTCGAGCTGGCGTTCGTGCTGGGCGCACCGCTGGGCGCAGGCGCGACGGAGCACGACGTGCTCGCCGCCACCGAGTGGGTCGTGCCCGCGCTCGAGGTGCTCGACTCGCACATCCAGCTCGAGGGCCGCACGATCGTCGACACCATCAGCGACAACGCCGCGCTCGGCGCGATGGTCGTCGGCGACACGCGCGTGCGACCCGCCGACGTCGACCTGCGCTGGGTCGCCGCGATGCTGTCGAGGAACGGCGAGATCGAGGACTCGGGCGTCTCGGGTGCCGTGCTGGGGCATCCGGCGCGCGGCGTCGCATGGCTCGCCGGCAAGCTGGGCGCGCACGGCGACCGGCTCGAGGCGGGCGAGATCGTGCTGGCAGGATCGTTCACGAAGCCCATGTGGGTCGAGCGCGGCGACGAGATCGCGTGCGACTACCGGGAGCTGGGAGTGGTGACGTGCCGATTCGACTGAAGCCGACGTTCGCAGATCGCCTCGCGGGCGCCGACCGGCCGCTCGTGGGGCTGTGGACGGCGTCGGGCAGCGGCGTCGCCGCAGAGATCGTCGCGGGCTCCGGCACCGACCTCGTGCTCGTCGACGGCGAGCACGGACCGGTCGGCATCGACGGCCTCCTGCCGCTGCTGCAGGCGATCGAGGCCTCCGACGCGACGGCGCTCGTGCGCGTGCCGTGGAACGACGCGGTCGCGATCAAGCAGACGCTCGACACGGGCGCGCAGAACCTCATCGTGCCGATGGTGTCGACGGAGCACGAGGCGATCGCGGCCGTGCAGGCCATGCGGTACCCGCCGCGCGGCATCCGCGGCATCGGCTCGGCGCTCGCGCGCGCGTCGCGGTGGACGGGCGTCGACGACTACGTCGCGACGGCGCACGAGCTCGTCTCCCTCACGGTGCAGATCGAGACCGCCGAGGGCGTCGAGCACGCGGCGGCCATCGCGGCCGTCGAGGGCGTCGACGCGATCTTCGTCGGCCCCGCCGACCTCGCAGGATCGCTCGGATTCCCCGCTGCCGACGCCGTGCGCGCCGCGGTCGTGACGGTGATCGACGCGGGCCTCGCGTCGGGCACGCCCGTCGGCGTGAACGCGTTCGCGCCCGCCGACGCCGACCACTACCTCGCAGCGGGTGCCGCGTTCGTCGTCGTCGGCGCCGACGTCACGCTGCTGGCGACGAGCGCTCGCTCGGCGGTCGGGCGGCTGCGGCCGACCGACGAGGCATCCGGCACGTACTGACGTGCCCGTGACCGTTCGAGCTCGGCGACGCCAGGGCACCGTGTGGCGCGTCGCCGCCGCCGGCTCGGCCGTCGTCGCGTTCGGCGTGCTCTACGCCGTCGCGGTGCAGACGGCCGACGGACGCGTGGTCGAGGATGCGGTGCTGGGCGCGGCCGGCTACGCGCTCGACTCGGCGGTGCTGGGCGTCGTGAGCGTCGCCTCGCTCGCCCTCGCGTGCGCCGCGATCGTCGTGGCGGGGCTCGTGCGACGTCGCGGCGACCTCGCCGTCGCGGCCGTGGCGATCGTCGTCGCCTGCTGCGGGCTGGGTCAGCTGCTCAAGCACGTCGTGCTCGACCGGCCGTCTGGGCCCGCCGACGTCGTCGCGACCGCGTCGAACTCGTTCCCCAGCGGCCACATGATCGCGTTCGCCGCGGTCGCAGCCGCCGCGATCCTCGTGGCACCCGCGACGGCGAGGCTCGCGCTCGCGCCCGCTGCCGCCGTGCTGCTGTCGGTCGTCGCGGCACGGCTCGTGCACGACGGCTGGCATCGTCCGAGCGACGTCGTGGGAGCACTGCTGCTCGTGCTGGCCGCGACGGCCGCCGCGACGACGTGGCGAGCGGCGCCGCCGCCAGCGAACCCCAGGTGGCACCGGCTCCTCGAGACCGCGTTCGTGCTCGTCGGCGTCGTCGCCGGCATCGTGGCGGCGATCGTCGCCGTCGTCGCGGTGGCGCAGGCGTCGTCGGGGCCCGGGCTGCTCGCCGCGGGCACGTTCGCGCTCGTCGCCGCCGTGCAGGGATTCCTCGCCGCCGTGCTGCGGCTCGTGCGTCGCGAACGCCCCGCGCGCGCCGGCTGACCCGAGCGGGGGCGCGCGTCGCTCAGCGCTCGACGCGGTTGCGCACGGGCTCGCCCGCGTCGATCGCGGCGAGGTTCTCGCGCACGAGCACGCCTGCGCCGCGCGGGCGGCCGCCGGCGACGTGCGGCGTGATGATCAGGTGCGGGGCATGCCACAGCGGGTCGCCCTCCGGCAGCGGCTCCACACGGGTCACGTCGATCGCGGCGGCGCGCAGCGTGCGCCGCTCGAGCGCGTCGCGCAGGGCATCCTCGTCGACGACGGTGCCGCGGCCGACGTTCACGAGCAGCGCGTGCTCGGGCAGGGCCGCGAGCACGCCCGCGTCGATCACGCCGTCGGTCGCGTCGGTCGCTGGCAGGATCGACACGAGCACGTCGACGCGCGGCAGCAGCTCGGGCAGCAGGTCGGCGGCCACGACGGGGTAGCCGTGCCGCTCCCCCGACGAGCGGGCGATGCCCGTCACCCGTGCGCCGAGCGACTCGAGCATGGGCGCGAGGCGCTGCGCGATCGAGCCGAATCCCCACACGGCGACGTGCGCGCCCTCGAGCGTGAACCAGCCGCCGACGTCGTCGCTCGCCTGCTCCCTGCGGAAGTCGTCGTCCCATCGACCCTCCGCCTGCGCCGCGGCCATGCGCGGCAGGTCGCGCACGAGCGCGAGCACCAGGGCGAGCGCGTGCTCGGCGACCGTCGCGTCATGCAGCGACCGGCCGGAGGCGAGCGCGACGCCAGGGCCGAACCCCGCGGCCACGATGGCGTCTGGCCCCGCCGACAGCGTCTGCACGAGACGCAGCGCCGGCAGGTCGCGCGCCGCGTCGGCGAGGCGATCGGCGGGGACGACCCACTCGACGAGCGCCTCCGCATCCCGATGCTCCTCGGGGATGCGCTCGGCGGGATCGAACGCGACCACGTCGTGGCCGGGCAGGTCGAGACGGACGGACGACGGCACCAGCACCTTCATGCCTCGATCCTCGCAGGTCGGCGCGCGGTGCTGGTGCCGTGTCGCGATGGAGGCGCTCGTCAGCGCTGCATGAGCACGTCGACGGCGACGGCGAGCGATGCGCCCACGCGCCAGTCGAGGCGTGCGCCGTTCGACGCAGCGGGGAGGTTCACGTCGTAGTGGTCGCGCACGGCCCACGCGCGCTCGACGGACAGGATGGGCGTGCCGTCCTTCGCCGTGAAGTCGAAGTGGATGGGCCAGCCGATGTCGAACAGGCGACGCAGCACCGCGAGCACCTGGTTGCGCTCGTGGCCGGAGCCCTCGAGACCCTGCGAGGGCACGCCGACGTTGAACGTGGAGCGCAGGAGGCTCTTGCCGAAGTCCTTCTGGAACCAGCCGATCTGCTGCCCCTGCGCGTCGAGGATGTCGTACGTGGCGCCCAGGTCGATCGCCTGGCGCGCCTTGAACGAGAACACGGGCTGCGTGCGCCCCTCGTCGGCGAAGAACGTCACCTGCTCCTTGAGGGCGAGGCGCTTCTGCTGCGCGATGCCGAGGATGGGGCCGTCCTTGCCACCGCCGCGGATCTCGAAGCGGTTCACCGTGAGGCTCAGCTTCTGGCGGACGGTGATGCGGTCGTACTGCTGGGAGTCGGTCACGGAGGCGAGCGTATGCCTCCTGCGGCATCCGATGCTGTGCGTTCGCTGTCAGGCTTCCCCGGCGCCGCTGAGCCCTGGGCGACCGACCTAGCAGGCGTCGAGCGCGGCGTCGACGTCGCCGAGGGTGCGCAGCAGCGGCTGCACGTACGGGCGGTACTCGTCGACCGCCTCGACGGGTGCGTCGGCCGTCAGCCGCCACCATGCCTCCCACCGCTGCACGCCCGACAGCGCGATCGCGGCGTCGGCGGCGCGCTCGAGGGCCACGCGATCGGCGTGCGCTGCCCACCCGTCGAGGAACGCCGCGCGGATGCGGGCGACCTCCTCTCGTGCGACGCCCTCGGCGAGCGCGCTGCCCATCAGCACGCGCAGCGTGCCGAGCGGATGCGCGACGACGGCGTCGCCGAGATCGCCGATGCGCAGCGCACCGTCGACCTCGAACGCGTTGCCGAGGTGCAGGTCGTCGTGCTCGAGCGAGGCAGGCAGCCCCGCATCCTCGAGCACGCGCAGCAGATCGCCGATGCGCGCCTCGCCGGCGGCGATCGTCGCGCGTGCGTCGGCATCGAGATGCAGCGGATGCGCAGGCGGCAGCGCCGCGGCCTGCGCGAGGCGCTCGCGCAGGTGCTCGACGAGTCGGTGCGGGCGGATGTCGGGGACGCCGGCTGCGACGAGCTCGTCGGCGTGGGGAACGAGCGCCACCTGCAGCGCCGCCATGGTCTCGGCGAGCGCGACCCTCGTCGACAGCGGCGCGTGCCCCTGATCGTGCAGCACCACGGCGTCGGCGGTGAGCAGGCGCGCTCGCTCGACGTCGACCGCGAGCGGTGCCAGCACGAGCGTCGGCGCGACGCGCGCAGCGATCGCGGTCGCCGCCATCTCGCTCGCCGACCCTGGGTGGTTCTCCTTCGCCCACCGCACGCCCGCATCCGTCTCGATGCGCAGCACCGCCGACCAGATGCGCACGCGATGCTCGGCGATCGCCGTCACGCGCTCGCCGCGGGCTGCGAGCGCGTCACCGATCCACGCGTGCATGTCGGCGCGCCACGGCGCGCTCGTCCAGCGCGCACGGTGGTCGACCGTCACGGCACGCCCTCGGCTCAGCGGCTGCGCGAGCCGCGCGTCGACCACAGCGCCCACGCGACGAGCACGGGCTGGAAGAAGAGGCGCCCGAGGCGCTTGGCGTCGGTGTCGAGGCCGAAGCCGTCGCGCGCGTCGGCGAACTGCTCGACGTTGCCGGGGAAGATCGCCGTGAAGAACGCGGCCGCGACCGTGCCGACGGCGCGCTCCGCACGCCGCGGCGCGAGCACGAGCGCGCTGCCGAGCGCGATCTCGGCGACGCCCGAGAGCACGACGACGCGGTCGGGATCGAGCGGGATCGCCGCGGGCACCTGCGCCTGGAACTCCCGCCGTGCCACCGTGAGGTGGCTGACGCCCGCTCCGACGAGGGCGAGACCGAGCAGGACCTTCGCGGCACGACGCATGAGGGCAACGCTAGCCGCGGTGCACGGCGACGTCGAGCAGATCGCCGCTGCGGGCGAGGGAGCGGTCAGCCGGCCGCCGTCGCGATCGCGAGCGCGACGAGCCCGAGCACGGGGAACGTGCCCTGCACGGCCGCGGCACGCGCCTTCGACCGGTCGGTCACGATGAGGTAGGCGGCGGCGATCGCCATCGAGCCGAGGCCGGCGACGAGCAGCGCGTCGCCTGCGGCGCGCTCCCCCGACGTCGGATCGGCCACGAGCACGAGCACGGCGCCGACGGCCGCGACGATCGCGAGCAGCAGGTTGTAGACGCCCTGGTTCGCCGCGAGCCCCTTCGTGATCGCTGCGGTCTCGGCAGTCGTGCCGAAGATGCGGCGCGTGGGCGGCGCCTCCCACCGCAGCGTCTCGAGCACGAAGATGTACACGTGCACGAGCGCGGCGAGCACCGCGAGCACTGCTGCGACGACGATCATGGGGCTTCCCGTCCTGGCCCGACCCTCGGTCCGGAACCGACCCTATTCCCGCGCAGCCCGGTACTGCTGGACACTGCTTCGAACGTCGACGCGCACGTAGCGTCGATCGCATGACATCCATCCAGCTCTCGAACGGGGTCGCACTCCCCACCATCGGCTTCGGCGTCTTCCAGTCGAGCCCCGAGGAGACGGCGCAGGCCGTGGAGACCGCGCTCGCGGTCGGCTACCGCCACATCGACACCGCCGCCGCGTACGGCAACGAGCGCGAGGTCGGCGAGGGCCTGCGCGCCTCCGGCGTCGCTCGCGACGAGGTCGTCGTCGAGACGAAGGTGTGGGCGAGCGACTACGGCTACGACGAGACGATGCACGCGTTCGACAAGGGAGCCGCGAAGCTCGGCCTCGAGCAGCTCGACGTGCTGATCCTGCACCAGGTCGCCGCGAACCTCTTCGAGAGCACCATCGCCTCCTACCGCGCCCTCGAGCGGCTGCTCGCCGACGGTCGCGTGCGCGCGATCGGCGTCAGCAACTTCCCCATCGCGCGGCTCGAGCAGCTCATCGACGCGACGAGCGTCGTGCCGCACCTCAACCAGGTCGAGCTGCACCCGTACCACTCGCAGCCGGCGCTGCAGGCCTTCCACCGCGAGCACGGCATCCTCACGCAGGCGTGGTCGCCCATCGGCGGCATCACGTTCTATCCCGGGCCGTGGGGCGATGAGCGCCGCAGCGTCATGGACGACGAGACGCTCGCCGAGATCGCGGCCGCGCACGGCGCCTCCCCCGCGCAGGTGATGCTGCGCTGGCACGTGCAGCAGGGCCGCCAGGCGATCCCGAAGTCGACGAACCCGGATCGCATCCGCCAGAACCTCGACGTCGAGGGCTTCACGCTCTCGGCCGACGAGCTCGCACGCATCGACGCGCTCGACACCGGCGCGGGCAGCGGCCCCGACCCCGAGCGGCACTTCACGCAGGAGATGCTGCGCCCCATCCCGGAGGCCTGAGACCGGGCAGGCCTGATCCTCGGTCGGTTCGGGACCAGGCGACGACGCCGATCGCACCCGTCATGCAGCGTCACGGGTGCGATCGGCGTCGTCGCGGTCGCCTAGGCTGGGGTAGAACCTCAGCTTGGAGCCCCCATAACGATGCCTTCTCACGACGTGCTCGGCGACCTGCTCGCCGCGAGCCCCTCCGTCGCCGCCGCCAGAGCCGCACGCTCCGTGGTCGTCGAGCAGACCCAGGCCGCGTACGACGCGCTCTACGCGCAGCCGCAGGCGCTGCCCGCCTCGACCCTCCACGCGTTCGCAGCGATCGTCGCCCGCTGGAGCGGCAGCGGCCCGCTCGCCGACTGGCACGTCGCGCAGGGCGCCGACCCGGCGCTGCTCGGCGACGACCTGCCGACGGACTCGCGCCTGCGGCTGCTCGTCGAGCACCTCGACATCGTCACCGTCGCGCCCGCCCTCGGCTCGCACGAGGACCAGCACGTGCTCGCCATCGGCGGCATCACGCCAGACGAGATCGTGCTCGTCAGCCAGCTCGTCGCCGCCACGAGCCACGCCATCCGCGTGCTCGCCGGCTTCGCCGCCATCGACGGCCGCACGCTGCCGCAGGCCACGGCGCCGCAGCGCACCCCAGGCACCCGCGGCCGGTCGAAGGACCTCGGCGGTCGCACGATCGGCGGCGAGGCGAAGCCCACCGCCTACACGCAGGAGCAGCTGCGGTGGATCCCGTGGGTCGCTGCGCCCGCCGAGGCCGACCTGACGCCCGTGCAGATCGAGTCGTTCGCGGCGAAGGCGACGACGAACAGCGTCTACTTCCGCCTCCTGTCGCGCGTGCCCGCCGTGCTTCAGGCCCGCAGCGCGATCGACAACGCCGTCTTCCTCGGCGGAGGCGGCCTGCCGCGCGCCGAGCGCGAGCTCGCCGCCGCCGTCGCCAGCAAGGTCAACGACTGCATCTACTGCGCATCCGTGCACGCCCGCAAGGCGACGTTCCAGTCGAAGCGCGCGAGCGACGTCGACCTGCTGCTCGCCGCCGACCTCGACCGCGACGCCGACTGGCAGCCGATCGACGTCGCACCCCTCTCCGCCGGTCAGGACGAGCGGTGGGCGGCGATCGTCGACGCCGCAGCGCACCTGTCGACGCTGCGGCCCACGCTCGCGCCGCAGCATCTCGAGCGGCTGCGCACCCTCGGCCTCGACGACGAGGCGCTCGCCGACCTCGTCGACGCCACCGCGTTCTTCGCATGGGCGAACCGCCTCATGCTCACCCTCGGCGAGCCGGCCTGGCCCAGCCAGCCCTGACGCCCCTCCCTCCCCGCACCGAACCCTCCACCCAGGAGCACAGCCATGCACGCATCCCTGCGCACCACCGCGCTCGCAGCCGTCGCCGCCGCCGCCCTCGTCGTCACCGGCTGCGGCCAGGTGACGGTCGACGACGGCGAGGCCGACGCCTCCGGCGCCTTCACCGTCATCGACGACCAGGGCCGCGAGGTCGAGATCGACGGCCCCGTCGAGACCGCCGTCGTGCTCAACAGCTACGCGAACGAGTTCGTGCGTGCCATCGGCGCAGGCGACGCCGTCGTCGGCGTCGACCGCACGTCGCTCACCCGCCTGCCGTACCTGCCCGTCGACGACGCAGCCGTCATCGCCGAGGGCCTCGACCAGCTGAACTACGAGGCGATCGCCGAGCTCGACCCCGACGTCGTCGTGCTGCCGCGCAACGCCGTCTGGCAGGAGGCCGCGCAGCAGCTCGAGGGCTTCGGCATCCCCGTCGTCGTCGCCACCGCATGGGACTACTCGGCCTTCGACGACACCGTGACGCTGCTCGGCGAGGTCTTCGGCGAGCAGCAGGGCGCGCAGGACCTGCTCGACTTCCGCGCCGAGATCGACGACCTGCTCGTCGAGCGCACCGAGGGCCTCGAGCCCGTCTCCGTCTACCTCGAGACGGTCGACCCGTACCTCTCGGTGCTGCCGGGCTCCGGCTTCCACGCGCTCATCGAGGCGGCAGGCGGCGTCAACGTGTTCGCGGATGCCGCAGGCGGCGACGCGCAGGAGGAGATCACCGTCGACCCCAGCGAGGTCGTGCAGCGGAACCCCGCCGTCATCGTGCACGAGTTCGAGCCGAGCGCGACGCCCGTCGACCGCTTCGGGCAGCTCGCCGACGAGATCGCCGCAAGGCCGGGCTGGTCTGGCGTGCAGGCCGTGCAGGACGGCGAGATCTACGTCGCGAACGGCTGGGCGACGAGCGCGCTCGCGAAGTCGATCGGCGCGCTCTACCTCGCGACGTGGCTGCACCCGGAGGCGTTCGCCGACGTCGACGCCGACGCGTACCTCGAGCGGTGGGTGACCGAGTTCCAGGACACCGAGCTCTCGGCGGCGTCCGACTACGTGCAGGGACCGTCCGCCCCGTGACGTCGACCGCATCCACCACCACCCGCGCCCACGACGCCGGCGACGGCGGCATCGTCGCAGGCGCCCGCCGCCGCGGCCGCCTCACGACCCTCCTGCTGCTCGGCGGCCTCGCCGTGAGCCTCGTCGCGCTCGGCCTCGCCGTCATCATCGGCACGTCGGGTGCGACGCTCGTGCACGTCGTGCAGTCCATCTGGATCAGCATCGTCGGCGGCACCCTCACCGGCGACCTCGTCACCTACTACCCGATCATCCAGGAGCTGCGCCTGCCGCGCGTGCTGCTCGCGTTCCTCGCAGGCGCGGGCCTGTCGGTGTCCGGCGTCATCATGCAGGGTCTGCTGCGCAACCCGCTCGTGAGCCCCTTCACCCTCGGCGTCTCCCCCGCCGCCGCCTTCGGCGCCGCGCTGGCGATCACGATCGCGGGCACGACGTCGCTGCCGCCGATCGCGACGATCGCGAGCGCGCTCGCCGTCTCGCTCGCGGTGTCGGCGATCGTGCTGACCGTCGCGACCGTGAAGCGCATGGCCGTGGCGACGCTGCTGCTGCTCGGCATCGCGGTGACGCAGCTGTTCGAGGCGATGACTGCGGGCCTGCAGTTCCTCGCGAGCGAGAACACGCTGCAGGCCATCGTGCGATGGACGTTCGGATCGGTGAACGACGCGAGCTGGGACGACGTGCGCGTCGTCGGCGTCATCGTCCTGCTCGCCGTGCCGATCACCCTGTGGTGCTCGAAGGACCTCAACGCCATCGCGTTCGCGGGCGACGACGCTGCCCGCTCGCTGGGCGTCAAGGTGACGCAGCTGCGCGTGGGGCTCATCGTCGTCGCCGTCGTCCTCGCCGCCGTCATCGTGTCGTTCTGCGGCGTCATCGGCTTCGTCGGCCTCGTCGGTCCGCACATCGCACGACTCGTCATCGGCGCCGACCACCGCTTCCTCGTGCCGTTCTCCGTGCTCACCGGCGGGCTGCTGCTGCTCGTCGCCGACACCGTGGGCCGCACCGTGCTCGCCCCCGCGGTCGTGCCCGTCGGGATCGTCGTGGCGTTCATCGGCGCGCCGATCTTCATCAACCTCATCCTCACGAGGAAGACGTCGCTGCGATGACCCTCACGATCTCCGACGTCCGCTTCGCGTACGGCAGGCGGGAGGTGCTCGGCGGCGTCTCGTTCGAGGTCGCCTCCGGCTCGTTCTGCGCGCTGCTGGGCCCGAACGGCAGCGGCAAGTCGACGCTCGTGAAGGTGCTCGCGCAGGTGCATCGCGCCTCAGGCGGGTCGATCGCGTTCGACGGCGTCGACGCTGCGAGCCTCGACCGGCGCAGCCACGCGCGCACCGTCGCGTACGTGCCGCAGAGCGGCGAGGCGCCCTTCGACCTCACGGTGCGCGAGACGGTGCTGCTGGGGCGCACGCCGCACTTCGGCATCGCGCCGCGTGCCGTCGACTGGCGTCGCGTCGACGAGGCGATCGCGCTGCTCGACCTGGGCGACCTCGTCGATCGCAGCGTCAGCGAGCTCTCGGGCGGGCAGGCGCAGCGAGCGCTCATCGCGCGCGCCGTCGCGCAGGACACGCCCGTGCTCGTGCTCGACGAGCCCACGAGCGCCCTCGACCTGCGCTACCAGATCGAGACGCTGCGGCTCGTGCGACGGCTGACGCGCGAGCAGGGCATCACGGCCCTCATCGCCATCCACGACCTCAACCACGCCGCGCGCTACTGCGACCAGGTCGTGCTGCTGCACGATGGCCGCATCGTCGGCGACGGCACACCGCAGGAGGCGCTCGCGGCGGATGCGCTGACGGACGTGTACGGGTTGCCGATCGCCGTCGAGCAGCGGAACGGCTACGTCGAGGTGCGGCCCGCAGCCGACGACGCGCTCGAGTACCGCATCTGATGTCCGTGTCGCCGGGGAGCGCTGCCGCGTTCGACGTCGTCATCGTGGGCGGCGGGCCGCGAGGCGTCGCGACGGTGCTGCGGCTCGCGTCGCGCGTCGGCGACGACGCGCCGCCCGTGCGCGTCGCGATCGTCGACGCCGTCGAGGTCGGCGCGGGTGCGACGTGGCGCACCGACCAGCCCGCGGCCTACCTGAACAACACGACGGCGGCGGCGACGACGATCCATCCGGATGCGTCGACGCCGATGACGGGGCCGCCTGCCCCCGGGCCGGACCTCGTGGCGTGGGCGACGTCGATCGTGGCGGCGGGCGGGCATCCGCACGCCGACTGGGTGCTCGAGGAGGCGGAGGCGCTGCACGGCGACGACTTCCCCACCCGCAGGCTGCAGGGCGTGTACTTCCGCGATCAGCTCGACGCGGCCATCGCATCCGGTCGCGTCGTCGTGGAGGAGACGATCGGCGTCGCGGTCGACGTGCGCTCGCGCGACGGGGGTGCGACGGTCGTGCTCGAGGATGGCCGCGAGCTCGCCGCTGGCACCGTCGTGCTCGCGCAGGGCATGGTGCAGGCGGTGCCGACGACGGAGGTGGCGGCGCTCACGGCCTTCGCGTCGCAGCACGGGCTCGCGTACGTGCCGCCTGGCATGCCGCACGAGCAGGACTGGTCGGTCGTGCCCTCCGCCGTGCCCGGCCGTCCGCGCCCGACCGTGCTCGTGCGCGGGCTCGGCGCGACGTTCTTCGACGTGGTCGGCGACCTGACGACGCGGTGGGGCGGCACGTTCGTGCCCGTCGCCGGCGACCCGCACGGGCGGCTGCGGTACGTGACGTCCGGCCGCGAGCCGGTGCTCGTCGCAGGCTCGGGCCGTGGCGTGCCGTACCGGGCGAAGCCCGACTCGGGCCGGGTCGCGCCCGGTGAGCCCCGCTACGCGACGCCGGCGCGCTTCGCGCGGTGGGCGTCGGCACGCGGCCTCGACCTGCTGCGCGACGTGTGGCCCGTCGTCGCCCGCGACCTGGCGTTCGCGCATCTGGACGCGGTCGCGCGATCGCGCCCCGAGGCGATCGCGGCCGGCTGGCTCGACGCGCTCGACGCCGCGACCGACCTCCCCGCCGTCGAGCGCGTGCTGGCGGAGTGGGTGATCGACGAGCGGTGGCGCTGGCAGGTGGATGCGCTGCGCCGCCCGACGCTCGGCCGCGTCGTCGATGCGGATGGGTGGGCGCAGGTCGTGCAGCGCCACGTCGACGACGAGCTCGCGTCGATGGCCGCATCGGCGACGAGTCCGCGTGCGGCGGTGAACCGCATGATGCAGGCGCTGCGAGGCCGCGTGACGGCGCTCGCCCTCGCAGGTGCGCTCACGGGCGACTCGGCGGTGCGCGGCGTGTTCGGCTGGTTCGACGGCGACGGCCTCTTCCTCGCCTCGGGTCCGCCGGCCGCGCGCACGCGCGAGGTGCTCGCGCTCATCGAGGCGGGCGTGGTCGACCTGCTCGGCCCCGAGCTGCGCATCGAGCGCGACGAGGAGGCGGGCGCGTTCGTGGCCGTCTCCCCGATCACGGGGCGTCGCGTCGCAGCCTCGGTGCTCGTGGAGACGCGCATGTCGAAGGGCCGCGTGGGCGCGACCTCCGACCCTGTGCTGCGGGCGCTGCTCGCCCGCGGTGACGCCCGATTGCACGCGTTCTCTCGCGTGGAGGGCGACGGGCTCGAGACGTCGCCGGCTGCGATCGACGAGGCGTCGCCATCTGGCCACAACCTCGTCGCGGCCGACGGCACCATCGATCCGGCGATCGTCGTGCTCGGCATCCCCGCGTCGACGACGCAGCCGGGCTCGGCGATCGGGGCCACTCCCGGCAAGCCGTCAGCGCTGCTCGCAGGCGCCGACGTCGCGGCGAAGCAGGTGCTGCGGCGGCGCTCGGGCTGACCGGACGCGGGAGCGGGCTCCGACGATGGGCACCGGAAGACGAGAGAAGCGCCACCCGAACGGGTGACGCTTCGCTTGCTGGGGTACCTGGACTCGAACCAAGAACAACGGAACCAGAAACCGCCGTGTTGCCAATTACACCATACCCCAATGGCCCTCGGGCCAAGCATCGAGCATAGCCGACGCACGGGGCTCGCGCGAATCGGTGGGGCGGTCGGCGCGTTGGTCGCCCCGGCACTCGACTGGTCACCGTTGCACCCGGACTGGTCACGATTGCACCTCGTCGGGTCCCTGTCAGGTGCAACCGCGACCACCGTGTGTGCAACGGCGACCAGTCCGGGTGCAACGGCGACCAGTCGGCGTGTGGATCGGCGACGTGCGCCGACGCGACGCGCACCGTTCACCCGCACGATGCCTGGGCTCGGTACGGTTCGCGTGCCCACCACCGGGCGAGCGCACCATGGCACCGCCGCAGCCGAGCATCCGCATCCGTCGCGCCGACGTCGAAGGCCTCCGCGCCGTCGCGTCGCTGCTCGTCGCGATCTACCACGTGTGGCCCGGGCGGGTC